>NZ_JBDWYG010000039.1:0-353033 GCF_039982535.1 Aliiglaciecola sp. | reverse complement strand
GAAGATAATACCAACCCTGCACCGTCGGTAGATGACTATGCAACTGCAGGGATCACAGGTGTCACTGACGATAATCTAACTGCAGTTAACGCCAAGCTGGATTCGGTAAATGGAGCCGATGCAGATACCCAAGCTGAAGTTCAAGCTTTAGTTGACCTACAAGCCCAAGAACAAGCAGAGGCCGAAGCTGCACTCGCTGCGACAAATGCTGCCCTAAGCAAAATCGCTGCTTATGCAGAAGATAACACCAACCCAGCGCCGTCGGTAGATGACTATGCAACTGCCGGTATCACAGGTGTCACCGACGATAACCTGGTTGCCGTTAACGCTAAACTGGATTCGGTAAATGGAGTCGATGCTGATACTCAAGCTGAAGTTCAAGCCTTAGTTGAGCTGCAAGCCCAAGAACAAGCGACCATAGACTCAGCAATGGACATAATTGCCGATTATGCAGCAGACAACTCTAACACTCCACCAACGGTTGATAATTACGCCTCAGCGGGAGTTATTGGTGTAAATGAAAGCAACCTAGCTATCGCAAATGAAAATATCGATGCTGTTGACCGACAAGATGCAGATACAACAGCAGAAGTGCAAGATATTATTGGAAGACCCACTACTTCTAACGTAAGTGCAACTGGTGCAGAAGATGCGTCGTCCATTGCAATCACCTTACAAGGCGAGGATTGGGACGGTTCAATAACAGAATTTATGCTAAGTAATTTGCCAGAAAATGGCTCGCTTTATTTCGACTCAGAACTCACCCAACTTGTTGAACCTGGCACAAATTATAACGCTGACAATAATCAGTTAAGTTTATATTTTGTCCCAGATGAGAATTGGAGTGGTGAAACCCAATTCGATTATGTAGCCAAAGATAACGATGGTAAAACAGATCCTAGTCCTGCTACCGCAACCATAACTGTTACAAATACCAATGATGCGCCAGAAGTCAGTGTCGGAAGCGGGGCATTATTAGGTCTAGCTGAAGTTGGTGCTTTAGGGATTATTAGCCTTGAGGACCAGGGGCTGTCTGCGTATGACGTGGATGGTAACCTGAATCAAGTCGTTGTTTCTGCCAATGCATTGGTTGGTGTCAACTTAACTGGCGTGATCACCGACCCACAGTGGGCTTGGTCAGAAAAATTAGCGCAAGAATTAGGCATAAATGCCCAAGGAACAACCTACGAAACAGGTTCACTACTTGACATTGCTAATATTGGTTATGTATCTACGGTAACGTTCACCTCTACAGATGGTGGAGATCTAGACAATGGTGCAATCAATGAACTATTAGCAACTGTCTATTATGATCCACTTAAAGTATTTGGTGTAAGTTTAGTCGATGTAGATCTACTCACCAATATCACCATAGAGGCAACTGACAGCTTCACTCCACCAGCAACCTCAACTGACAATAATGTAGGCTTACTTGGTGTTAGTGCGCTTGAAACCGACCCTACAACTAGACTGATTTATGAAGGAACAGACGAAAATAATACTTTGACAGGCAACGCTAACAATAACCGCTTATATGGATATGACGGTAATGACGTAATAGATGGTTTAGCCGGTAATGACCTGATACGTGGAGGTGAAGGGAACGATATAATCAACGGTGGAGAAGGTGATGATATTCTGATTGATGGTGTAGGTGCCGACCAAATATTTGGTGAGCAAGGTAATGACACCATTGAAATAGCTGACCTTGGTTTCGCTACTATTGATGGCGGGACTGGAGAAGACACCTTAGTTCTTGGCGGAGATGGGATTTTATTCGACGTAGCTGCCACTGAAGGTGCTATCAACAATATGGAAGTCATTGATATGAGAGGCAATGGTGCAAATGAGCTAATCCTTGATGAAGAGGCAATACTTAATATCACCGATGAAGACAACCTCATTATTATTGAGGGTGACACTGAAGACACTCTCAATATTAACGGCGCCACTCAGACTGATTCCATTGTCCTTAATGGCACTAGTTATGATGTTTATCAGCTCGGTTCATCAACCGTATATGCAGAGGCAGATATTATTACCGAAATTTAACCATAGCAAAGTAAAACAGTAAAAGTCGCGCTGGGGTTAAACATACCCAACGCGCTTTTCTATTTCGCGTTGCAAAATGCAACGCGAAATCATTTTACTTTTTTGCTGACGTTAAAAAATCACCTTACTTATTGTTATATAAGCAATATTTTTCATATTGCAGATTGGAACATGAATTGCTCCTGTAGTGACAGAGGTTTGCTTATGCAAATCAATGTAACTATTTAGGAGATTCATTGTGTTAAAAATCAAACAAGCCGTCATTATTGGTTGCGCCATGGCGTCTTTCACAATTTCTGCCAATACCATGTTTAGTTTGCAAGATGCCATTAATATTGCCATCGAACGTGATCATCGCGTTGTATCTGCACAAGCACAGATTGAATCAGCCGAAACAGAAATCAAAGGCGCTCAACGTGGTTATTACCCAAATATTCAAGCCAGTGCTGGTTCAGGGGATAATTTTGGTAGTAATTCATACGAAGTACGTGCTACCCAGATGCTGTATGACTGGGGAAAAGTAAAGCAGAGAGTCAATACCCGCACTGCTGAAGCAGAAATACAAATTCAACGTTATAAGTTAGCTGAAATCGAAGCTGCAATTAACGCCACTCAAGCTTATCTCGACATCAGTATCAATCAGCAATACGTCACGCTCTATCAAGCATTTCATAAAAACATTAGCTATGTTCATCAAATAGCGGAAGATCGATTCAACAGTTCTTATTCTGACAGTATTGAAACTGACAGAACCAAAATGGAAATCGCCCGAATTGAACAGGCCATCGCCTTGTATCAAGGGGAAATCGAAATTGCCAAACAAGACTTTAACGAGCTTATAGGCTTGTCTGCAGATAATCTTACACTGCAAACACCACCACTATTACCTTTAAATGCGCATATAAAACAACAACCTCAAGGTTTAAATAGCCTGATTGTAGAGGCTCCAGATTACCTACTAGCTTTAGCAGAAAGTAAAGTAGCACGATCCGATTTAGCCTTAAAAGAGGCTGAGCGCATGCCTAAAATCAACCTCGAGGCCAGCTGGGTAAGAAGAGAAATTGGTGGTCAATGGCAATCAGATTCAAGCGTTGGTATTCAAATACGTTACGACGGCTTAGATAATTGGTTTCAGCCTAAAACCGCCCGTAGCAAACTCAAATCCGCAGAATATAGCTCAAAAGCAATATACCGTGATCTCATTCGAGCGGCTCGTTCCATCAATCTTAAACAACCTAGCATTCAACAACGTATTGAATCATTAAAGACTCAAGCTCAATTGGCCCTGGTGGTGAAGTCTAGCTACCAACAACAGTTCCTCGCGGGCATGCGTGATCTGGAAGATTTACTCAGCATAGAACGCGAAATATTTGAAGCCAAACGACAAGCTATCGAGTTGAGTAACCAGTTAATCAGTGAGCAATATATGTTTGCTAGTCAATTGGGAATTTTGACCCAATTACTTAACAAAGCAGGAGCTTAATATGCCCATTGCCAATACTCAGCCCCAAGCAAAAGCACAGCCTAGGGTAAAAAGTGTGGCTCCTAATAGCGCTGCAAAAAAACAAACAGCAAGAACGAGAACGCACTCTGAAGCTGTTAGTGACCCCTTAATTGAAGGTCTTTCATGCTTACTTAAGTGTCTCGGCACAGCTGTAGACCCGCAACAGCTATCCTATGGTATCAAGTTGGAGAATGGTCGCCTAAAAGCTAAACAACTGCCTCAATTATTGCGTCGTCATCACTTCGACTCAAGATTAAAAGAGGCTCCCTTAAAGCGGATTACCGCCCCATTACTTCCATGTCTTTTATTACTAAAAGGTAATGAAACCTTAGTTCTGTTGGAGAGAAAAGCAGATAAATACCGATTGCTCAGTCCAGTTACTGGCGGTGAGTTAATACTTAGCTATGAAAAGTTAGCGCACCATTATACAGGTTGGAGCTTGTTTGCCCATGCACGTACTGCATCACTGCAAAGTGACAGTTATGCTCAAGAGAAACAAAAACATTGGTTCAAATCAAGATTATTAGGTCAATGGAAAGCCCTGACGCAGATATTTCTGGCATCCTTACTTGCCTCGGTGTTGGCCATTGCTAGTGCGTTATTCGCTATGCAAGTCTATGACAGAGTCGTGCCCACCTCGGCCTTTGGTACTCTTTGGGCACTAGCTATAGGGGTGTTACTGGCTGTCACTTTTGAGTTTTTACTCAGAACAACCAGAGGACAGATCATTGAAACCATGGGGAAGCGGCTAGACTTAAGTTTATCGCGACATATATTCCAACATGCAATCAATATACGCTTAGCCAATCGTCCCAACTCAATCGGAGCATTCGCCAGTCAGGTGCGGGACTTTGAAGCGGTGCGAGAGTTTTTTACCGCCAGCACACTAGGCGCTTTTGGTGACTTGCCGTTTGTACTGTTATTTTTGGGAATGACTGCTTACATAGGCGGCCCTATTGTGTTCATTCCCATCACTGCCATTTTATTGATGTTATTACCTGCCCTAATTTTACAACCTTGGTTAACAAAGCTGTCCCGCTCAAATGTAAGGGAATCGGCTGTAAAAAATGGGGTATTGCTCGAGGCCATTGATAATCTCGAAACCTTAAAGGCAACCCATGGAGAAGCTCGTTCTGAACAGCAATGGAAACAACTTTGTGAAGAACAAACCACCCGAGGTGTCAGTTTTAGACACACTTCCACTTGGCTAAGTAACTGGGCCTCAGCCACTCAACAATTGGCATCCATAGGCGTGATTATTGGTGGTGTCTACCTTATCGATAAAGGTGAATTAACTATAGGTTCATTGATAGCATGCTCGATACTCACAGCTCGTGCAATTGCTCCAACCTTGCAAATTAATGGTCTATTGTCCCGTTGGCAGCATGTCAAAGTCGCACTGGAAGGTCTCGAGCAGTTAATGAACCTACCCATTGAACGCCCTCTGAAACAACGCTTTGTACGCCTAATGAAAACCAAAGGGACCTATTGTTTAGAAAATGTGTGTTGGGCCTATGAGAAAAACAGCACCAAAGTCCTTAATTTGGATAAATTTACAGTTGAAGCCGGCGAACACGTTGCCTTACTTGGTGGTAATGGAGCGGGTAAATCTACCCTGCTAAAAATACTATCGGGTTTGTATTCCCCAACCCAAGGCGAAGTGATGTTTGACAACTTATCGTTAACGCAAATTGATCCCGTCGATAGACGTCGTGCAATTGGTTATCTTCCTCAGGATACCGCCCTGTTTCACGGAACCTTGCGCGACAACCTGTTGTTAAGTGGTGAAAATGTAGATGAGAATAAACTACTCGAAGCGATAGATATCGCTGGATTGGGAGACTTTGTTAGACATCATCCCATGGGATTAGACTTGCTGATCCAAAATAATAGCAGCTTATCTGGAGGTCAAAGGCAA
Source organism: Aliiglaciecola sp. (assembly GCF_039982535.1). NCBI lineage: Bacteria > Pseudomonadati > Pseudomonadota > Gammaproteobacteria > Alteromonadales > Alteromonadaceae > Aliiglaciecola > Aliiglaciecola sp. The sequence goes on along the minus strand of NZ_JBDWYG010000039.1, from coordinate 347,559 downwards.
TCCATCGGCTTAGCTCGCCTAATCTTACAAGACCCACAAGTTGTGTTATTGGATGAACCAACCTCAGCATTAGATCAGCATACCGAAAATAATGTCATTGCCAAAATGGGCCCTTGGCTACAAGGACGCACGTTAATTTTGGCCACTCATAAACGCAATTTATTGAGCTGGGTTAACCGTGCAATAGTGCTAAAAAACGGCAAACGCATTATGGATGACAAACTTACAAATATAGTTTCAAACGGACAAAAACAACCAGCTAGTAAACCGTTCAATGTTAAAGCGAAAGGAGCATAAAAATGACAACACAGTTTAATTCCGAGCAATTACGTCGTGAACTAAATGAAGTAACAGCAAGTACGGAAAATCGCGGTGCTCCTTGGTTTTTATTGCTTTGTAGTGTGTTATTGAGCAGTTTTATTGGTTGGGCCTATTGGGCAGAAATCTCCGAAATCACTCGAGGGCAAGGAAAGGTAATCCCCTCTTCCCAGCAGCAAACCATTCAAAGTCTTGAAGGCGGAATTTTAAATCAATTGATGGTTAAGGAAGGTCAAATCGTAGAGGCTGGAGAAATACTACTCAAATTGGACGAAACACGCTTTAAAACGGCGTTTATGGAGTCTTTGAATCAATCACAAGCCTTGCAAGCAAGCATCGCTCGGTTAGAAGCTGAGACATTGGGTTTGGAAAAGGTTGTTTTTCCAGAAAATTTGCTAAGCCGCGTGGAATTAATTGATGCTGAAATTGAATTATTCAATGCCCGCCAACAACGCCTTGAAGCTTCCGAAAGTGCATTTTTGAATAAGATTAAAGCGACCAAAGAGCAATTATCTGTGGTGCAAGGTTTGGTTAAACGCCAAGCTGCTGGCGCACTTGAGGTGATGAAACTGAAAAGTGAGCTGGCTGATCAAAATGGCAAGTTAACAGAAATAAGAAATGCCTTTGAACAGGAAGCTTATGGCGAATTGGCTACCCAAAAAAGCGAACTAATTAGTTTACAACAAGTTATCGCTCAACGTCGTGATCAGCTAAATCGCACTAATATAGTGTCTCCGGTACGTGGCATCGTTAACAATATATCTATATCCACTGTAGGAGGGGTAATTGGTCCAGGTGATGAAATTATGCAAATTACTCCTTTAGAAGACCGTCTTGTATTCGAAACCAAAATCCGACCTCAAGACATTGCATTTATTGCTCCGAATATGGCAGCGACAGTTAAAATAAGTGCCTATGACTATGCAGTCTACGGTGGTTTGACTGGCACAGTAGAACGAATTAGTGCCGATACCATTATCGAAAACACCCCAAAAGGGGAAGCAAGCTATTACAAAGTGTTGATCAGCACCGAACAGAATTACATGTTAAAAGGCGAGAATAAATTACCGATAAAACCTGGTATGTTAGCTGAGATAGACATTCAAACCGAGCAACGCACGGTACTACAGTATCTTTTAAAACCGTTAAAACTACTTGAACTACGATAGCTAAATTTACCGTGAAATTAGTCAATTATTTTCTACTAAAACGGCAAAACAAAAACATGAAATTTTGTATTGCCGTTTTACGGCTATCCTAAAGTGCCTTTAGTACACTTAACCTAAATTATCTTAGTTCTCATAATGCAAATGCTTATAACTGATTGACAATATGCATCGCAATTTGCAAAACATTTTGAGTAAACTATCCAAGCAAAACAAATCGAATAATTTAACTCATATAAAACAATTGGTTACACGTATCTCTCAACACCCCCTTGTTGGCCTGTCATTTGCGTTAGTAACGTAAAATAAAATCAAACCCACTTTAACTGGAAACAAAAATGACTATCGATACCTGCGACAAAACTGTGGTAAATGCGCCCCAAGCCAGTTCTTCAACTAGGTTAGGAGATTTAACTCAGATCATTGACGATGCTATGAAAAATAGTTATTTTTCGATGGTTTACCAACCTTTACTTTCAATGCAAGGCTGCAAGTTAATTGGCTTTGAAGCTTTAATTCGCTGTCATTCTCCACAGTTTGGCTTTATTTCTCCAGACCAGTTCATTCCCCATGCCGAACAAAACGGGCAAATAATCGAACTAGGTAATTGGATCTTTAAAAGAGTATTACTGGATCTGAAAGGGTTTCTGCAGCATGGGTTAAAAGACATTGTTGTTTCTATCAATGTATCCGCGGTACAAATCGCAAATACCGATATATTTGAGGAAATTATGACATTAGTCGATCAATTAGAGATCCCTACTCGATGCATTAAACTCGAGCTAACTGAAACTGCCTTGATCAAAAACCCACAAACGATTGCCAAAGTGTTTAATGCGTTTCAACAAGAAGGCGTTCAGGTTTGGGTAGATGATTTTGGAACTGGGTTTGCTTCACTAAGCTTATTACGTGAATTCAAAATCAACGGCTTAAAAATAGATAGAAGCTTTGTAAACGGAATAGCAAGTTGTAATGAGGACTTTACTTTATGTAGTGCCATTATCGCCATGGCACAACGGCTTGGCATGCATATCGTTGCTGAGGGTATTGAAGATGAAACTCAGTTACAAATTCTAAGTCAATTAGGCTGTGACACCGCTCAAGGTTATTTATTAGGCCGTCCCGTTTCGTTTGAGGAGAACTTGCATCGTTGGGGAAATAGTTAAATTAACTTACCTTTTTTTAATTTAAGTTTAATCACGTAATTTATTAAATTATATAATAGTATTACAAGGTCGCTTTTAAATAGTAAAATTGGATTCATTCATGGTGGGCTTAATAGATCAAAGCGTTATCGAGCAAATGGCTGCCGATTTAGGTAACGAAACATGTGGCACATTAATTAACTTGTTTATTGACGAAATGACGACTCTAAACAACAAACTGAAAGTGGCTTTTGACCCTATCGACGACAAAACAATTGGTGATATTACTCACATTGTTAAAAACTCAGCTGCATTGTATGGCGCAATGTCTCTGGCAGAAAAGGCCAATGAAATAAATCACAAAATCACCATATTGAATCAGCCCATCACAACCTCTGATCATTTTATTTTGACGTTGATGGAAAACACTTTGTTGCAATATAAAGAAAAATATAATTAAAAATAACAGGAGTGGCCATGTCACAAAACGCCAACAAAAATTTGGTTTATATTGTAGAAGACAGTCTTTCGAGCGGCGCTCTATATAGCTCACAATTAGAAAGTGTCGGTTACGAAACGCGTCACTTTGTCGATGGTTATTCAGCTTTGGTGGCTATAAAAGAAAGAATGCCCAGTGTTATAATTCAGGATGTGTGTTTACCTGATATCAGTGGTCTAGAAGTACTCCAGTTTGTAAACAAACAAGAAAACCCTGCTCGAGTTATCATTATTACTTCCAATAGCTCCATCGAAGTTGCAGTTGATGCCATGCGTTTAGGTGGTTTTGACTTTATCGAAAAGCCGTTTACACGGGAACGCATGCTAACTTCGGTTAAAAACGCCATCAGCCAGGTTAAGTTAGAAAGTAACGTTGAAGAAGTCAAAAAGTCGTCGACGCAAACCGATAAACTAAACTTTATTGGTGAGTCTTTGGCTATGCAAACCGTTTTTCGTTTATTAGAAAGTGCTTCACGTAGTAAAGCATGCGTATTTGTTACTGGCGAAAGTGGCACAGGTAAAGAAGTATGCGCCCAATATTTACATCAAAGCAGCGCTCGTCAAAACGGACCAATTATCGCCATAAACTGTGCAGCTATTCCAAAAGACCTATTTGAATCTGAATTCTTTGGTCATGAAAAAGGCTCGTTTAGTGGCGCTCTATCTGATCGCAAAGGGGCTGTGGAAGTGGCCAATGGCGGCACCTTATTTCTCGATGAAATATGTGAAATGGACTTAAACTTACAAGCCAAGCTGTTGCGCTTTTTGCAAACTGGAACCTTTAATCGAGTTGGCAGCAGTCAAGTATTACAAAGTGATGTGCGGGTAGTTTGCGCAACCAATCGAAATCCTGCAGAGGAAGTGGGAGAGGGACGTTTCCGGGAAGATTTGTACTATCGCTTAAATGTTATTCCTGTGCAGTTACCAGCCCTTCGAGAGCGGGGTAACGATATAATGTTATTAGCAAATGCTATTCTAGTTGAAAAAAATCAAGCGAATAAAAAAGACTTTAAGCAGTTTTCACCCGAAGTACAAAACTTGTTTTTAAAATACGACTGGCCGGGCAATATCCGTGAATTGCAAAATGTTATTGAAAACATGGTAGTGGTTCAAACCGGTGAAAGTATTACCACCGAAATGTTGCCAGCTAGTTTTGGCAAAGTGGACAAAGTGCCAACTTTTTCAGCACAGACTCAGAACAATCTGCCAACCAATAACATTCAGGGTGATGCGACTAGTATAGTGCCCATGTGGTTGGTGGAGAAAAATACCATTGAACAGGCAATCAATATTTGTAACGGTAATATTCCGTTGGCAGCAGCCCATTTAGGAGTGAGTGCTTCAACCATTTATCGAAAAATGAAAAATTGGGATGGCGACAACCAATAGCAGTCATTGATAAGCCCCAGCTAAAGAACACGGCTCCATAATCACAGGTTCTAGCCGAATGAATTGGAGCGTGTTTAATTTACCGCGCAGGGTGAGCACTTTTCACCCTCACCCCCACTTAAAACATCTAATAATATAATGCCCAGCCCAAATACCCATTAACATACCTGCTACTGCACCAAAGCCAGAGGGAGAAAGAGTGGGTAATGCGAGCAATAGCTGAACACTATTCCCTCCCATGGCTATCGATGCGCCTACCCCCATTAATGTGCCAGCGAACAAATGTTCAGCCCAATGCTTGAAAGTTGAAGAAACAAAAATAAACCTTTTGCTACGCCATGCGGCCAAAAACATCCCCAGAAGCAAAGCGACAAAAAACAGGTATTGCTCTATGGAAGGCCAACTGTGTTGTTTGTCATCTATCAAGGCAAGACTTACCTGATGTAATAAAGCGCTTGCTGGCCATCGAGGCTGATACAAGTAAATAAAGCCAGAAAGAAGCCCTATTCCCATCATACCAAACCACAATTTCATTCTCTTTTTGTCGCCGATTAATGCCCAGCAAGCAATAACGAGCGTGACGACGATAAGCGGTAAATAACTAATTTTTCCTGGTAAAGAAGATTTGACTGCATCAGTATTCGCAGGCCAGTAAGCAAGAATAACCCACCCCAGTAACCAACCTAAAATGGTCGCAAACATTCTTGAGTCACCACGAGCCAACCGACTTAATGTGGAAATGCCACAGCTTTTATTTAGTGCCGCGCCTAGTCCAAATATAAGCCCACCTAGAACAAACCAGGCACTCAAGGAGTGTGTCCAAAAGTTAAATTTAACCGCAAAAAGATCAGAAAAATAAGCAGCAACCCAAGCCAGTACTCCACTAAAAAGGATAGCGAGTAAGAACTCTTTATTACCGGCCTTCCACTCATTCACTCCTCTAACCATACACAAGCCAGTTGTTTGAGCTAAATACCCTAGAAAACAAACACATATAAAAACGCCAACAAACAACATATATTGACCTATAGCATTATGCTGAATAACATTTAGTACCTATAAAACGCATAAAATGAGTGTTGATTCACTCATTTTTATACATGAATAACGCAAGCCAATAAGCTTAAAAAGAGATGATTAAGCGCTTTTTACTTATCGGCTTCAGGTAATCTTTCACAACCTACCAAGATGCAGCATTTGCTTGTGCCATATCATAACGCCAGTCTTCAGGTATATTACCTCCATCTAACAAACTGTTGGCTGTAATTGTAGGATAGAGCTGCTCATAGCTTTTAATGTTTACGCCTTCAACTCTACGATTTAGATGCTTAGGTTGAAGTTCATCGACACCATTTAAACCAGCAGCGCCCACCAGCTCAACCAAGTTTTTAATCGTTTCTCGTTGGAAGTTGGCAACACGTTGTGACTTATCGGTTACGTTAACCGCTCTATTTCGAGATGGATTTTGAGTGGCTATCCCTGTTGGACAGTTATCAGTATTACAAGTACGTGCATGGATACAACCCAATGAAAGCATCATGCCACGAGCCGAATTAACCGTATCAGCACCTAACGCCATCGCTCTTAAGATATGAAATGCCGAAAACATTTTACCAGAAGCAATAATGCGTATTTTATCTCTTACGCCAAAACCAATGAGCGCATTGTTAACAAAAATCAAACTATCTTTAATTGGTGTTCCCACAGAGTTTGTCATTTCAATTGGTGCCGCACCCGTTCCCCCTTCACCACCATCAACAGTGATAAAATCAGGGGTAATCCCCGTCTCTATCATCGCTTTACAAATACCTAAAAACTCATCATGGCGACCAATACAAAGTTTGAATCCTATAGGTTTACCATCGGATAATTCTCTTAACTTTTTAACAAACAACAATAACTCTGTTGGTGTTGAAAAAGCACTATGTGCTGGAGGTGAAACAACATCAGCTCCCATAGGAACATGACGAATAGCAGCTATTTCTTGCGTTAACTTAGCGGCAGGTAAAATACCACCGTGTCCGGGTTTAGCACCTTGTGATAGTTTAATTTCTATCATTTTCACAACATCATTGGCTGCGTTTTTCTTGAATGTTTCAGGATTAAAATTTCCTTCATCATTACGACACCCAAAATATCCCGTCCCTATTTGCCAGACAATGTCACCGCCGTGCTCTAAATGATAAGGGCTCATACTGCCCTCACCTGTGTTATGTGAAAAGCCCCCAAGTTTGGCGCCTCGATTAAGTGACATGATAGCGTTCTTGCTTAATGCGCCGTAACTCATCGCTGAAATATTCAGTAAAGCTGACATATAAGGTTTTTTACAATCAGGGCCACCAAATTTCACACGGGGAGCAAAATCAGTAAGATGTTTAGGTTGCATTGAATGGTTAACCCACTCATAACCGTCACGATTTACATCAAAAATAGTACCAAAAGGTCGAGTATCTCTGTCACCTTTAGCACGTTGATAAACTAAGGATCTGAATTCTCTTGGGATAGGAGTTCCACTCGTATCTGATTCAACAAAATATTGTTGAATTTCCGGTCGAACTGATTCTAATAAGTATCGAAAACGGCCAAACACTGGGTATAAACGACGAACAGAGTGTTTGGTTTGCAATATGTCATATAAGCCAATTAAGTTTATAGGGCCCAAGATAACAAAGGCCAGCAACCAGTTGGGGGATATCATGGATAGACCGAGAATGAATATAATCGAGGTAAACATGAATATGATAAAAATCTGACGTATAGTCATAAGGTAAGACTCCAATTTTTTATTTTTTTTATTTATTTCACGGCAACAAGACATGCCGTTAGATAATTAAATTTCATAATACAAAGAGTCTTTTTAGTTTCTATTCAATATTTAGTCACAACAGAAAGCGAATTCCACATACAAATCAGTAACATATAATTATAAATATTTTAGTCATTTAATTAGGCACTTTTTATATTTATCACTGCATATCTCAGTTCGGTTTAAGAGCCTAATCATTTTGCTTTTTCAGCTTGTCTAACTTTCTCGATTTAACTTTTAATAACTTAATTTTAGAACCGTACCAACTGGCAATAGGCGCAGCGGCAATACCGTGTATTAAAGTGCTCATCCATACTGCATTAATCGCAACTATTAATATTGAATGACCGTATTCACCTAAAATATCTTTAGAAATAATTAACGCAAAAAGTGCGGTTGCAAGCCCTCTTGGACCAAAAAACCCCATGAATACCTTGGTAAGTGTTCTTGTTTTTGTACCAAGCAATGAAAAATAAATAGCAAGAGGGCGAACAATAAATATGCTAACTAAAATGTAACCCGCGACCGGCAAGGTTAAATGGGTTAGTGCGGAAGGAAGAAGCCCGAGACCGATGATAACAAACGAGCTCCATATTAATATTTGCCCTTCACTTTCGGTAAACTGATAGATAAATCGGCAGTGGCCTTTTACAATATTTCCAAATGTTAGGCCAGCAACAAAGGCTGAAATAAATCCATTTCCACCGAGTAAAGTCGCCATCAAATAGGCTGTACCGGTAAGGGCTAAAACACCGATCCCTTCAAATACACTGGATGATACATTTTTCGATTCTGAATATAGAAATAAGCGCCCGCTCGACCAGCCCATAGCTACACCAACCAATATACCCACAACAATTTGACTGAAACCAAACAGTAGCCAAGATATTTCACTTTCTTCAGATCCGTTTTTCATTGCAACTAAGCTGGCAAAAAATAAAATGATAGGTAATGCGAGTCCATCATTTAAGCCACTTTCCACGGATAAGCTTTGTCGCTCGTTTGCAGGCACACTTTTATTGGTAACAACGGCTTGACCTAATGCAGCATCAGTGGGGGCTAAAATAGCGGCAATCAAAGCTAACATTGCCCAAGGCCACTGTGGGAAAAACAAATAAGCAAAGCCAGTACCAATCAAAATACTCAATGGCAGGCCTATCAATAACATTCGCAGTGGCCAAGAATTTTGTTTTTTTAGCCTACGTAAGTTTATTTGAGAGGCATCTAAAAAGAGTAAAACAACAAGTGATATTTCGGCGATTAAGTAAACGGTTTCATGGGCATCCCCGATGTGAATCAATCCAGATTGATACATCAGAAAGCCCATCCCCAAGAATACCATTGGTGCAGTGATAATAGTTGTAGATAGCTTTTTGGCTAACATAGCGTAAGCGCTAACTGAAAAAAGAAGAATGAGTAAACCTATTTCCATTGGAGGATCCTATTGGGCATGACAAGTAGTTTTGTAATAAATATCTAGATTGGCGCAGTTATTAATGAACAACATGCCTGATCCACACATTCGCTTGAATGTTTGCAGTTGGAGTATCTTCTATAACTTTTAGTTGGTTTTTAGTAGCGACTTCACTTGCACTTAAAAATGCTGCTGATGCGCCTAAGAATAAAGCGATAGTTGTTAATAAACAGATGAAATGGCCTCTACATTAACAATGTACTACAAGCAAAATCAGCGTCATCATTTAGTCAATAGACCCACACTAGTTATCAAAACTTTCAGATAGTTGGTTTAATCCAAAATTGCGTATAGATGTAAAACACCTCTAGCCCTGTTTTATAATAAAGGGTGACGTCCCTAAGCTTGAGGTAAGCAAGTTGATGGTAGATGACAGGTTATATTGGCAGGTGCAATGTTTTTCAAAGCTTGTCTTCGAAGCAGTTAATCGCCTTTTGCTTATAGTGATTTGTAGATAACAGACTTATTTCTCAATTAAATAATCAGAACCCAGTGACCAAAAGTTATTTTCGAGTCTTTTCAATGGTCGTTCTTTTGAACCCGGTTCGGCGTTGTATAAAATCAGGTTGATAAGGTCGGAACTCACTGCAGGATTACTATGAAAATAATCATGCCCAATAAAGCTACCCGACTTTGGTACTTTGATTAAGCTCACATTTCCCACTGAATTAAAGATATTACGCTCATTTATATTCACATCTTTGGTATTTAATCGACCAAAACTCAAGCTGTTGGTTAACCATTGGGAGATACCCAAGGCGCTATCTTCTTGGGATGTATAAATAGTAATTTTCCCAAAGGCTGGCCCAAATTGTTCAGCCATTAAGCGTTGTTTAATAATCCCAAAATCCAGATCGGGCGCGGCTAGTATGAGGTTTTCAATACGTAAATCTTTCCTAGGATTGCCACCGCTGGCTCTGTTTTCGATGATCAATTCCCGCAGAGTTGTGGTGACCACATCGGTGCCTCTACTGTGGGCAATAATATGAATATTTTCGATGTCAGGGTTTTTAAACAGTAATCGTAAGGTTTCTTTTAAATGGAAAATAGTAAATTGACCCGACTCTTTATCTGCAAAATAGGCAGTTACGCCTTTTGCTGCCGCTGGCCAAGAATACACAATAGGTACACCTTGTCGTTTCAGAAAATGCCAAATACCTGCAAGGGTAAATACAGACTCGTTAAAGGTATTATTAAACCCGTGAACAAACAAAATAACGTCTTTATTTTTACTTTGTTTTAAACGCTGGTTGATGTGGTTGTTAAGTTGGTTTTCATGAAAAGACTTTTGCTCTAGGATTTCCTCATCAATTTGAAGTCGATCGCCTACTCGTCTAAATTTATACGGTGATAAAGGAAAGCGCCCCTGTTCATCTACGTTTTCTAGCACATAAGTTAAATCAGCCGACCGCTTTTGTAGGTTACTTTGGACTAGTAATTCATCCCAGGGCAATAACTTATCTGCAAAATTTACTTTGGCAACACCATAGGCAATGGATGGCGAGCGACTCGCATCGTAAATAACCTCTTTATTGACAGAAGTACCACGGTCCGTGACATATATCAGCTCCATACTGGTTTCACGCAGAGCTTCGGGGACGTCACTTTCTGAATAAGGCGTATTGATAAACACATTCGGTGTGGGCATTAATTTTGGAGCGGAAGCACAGGCAGATATCAGCAGAACGAAAAAGGAAATAAAAACTGAGCGTTGAGCCCTGTGGTAAAACATAGTTATTCCTTTTTACACTTATTTCGGGAGTTTAGGAGGCCAATACAAAAAGTAATAACCAAGTGAGCAAAATATAACAGATTTCAAATCTGTGCCCCAACAGGTTTGTCGGAAATTTTTTGTTTGAGATTCAGGTCTTATATATCACTAAAAGATAAAGAGGCAGCGTGAACAATATGGAAATTAGAATTGGTTTACCTTGCGTGTATGAACAACTATGTTTCTGGTCTGGCGTGGGCATCGCAGTTTTATTTATCAGCATAATAGCAGCAATCATTATCTCGGTATGGCGAGACAAAATAAAACAACAGAAAAAACGCGAATTGCGGAAAAAGCAAAGACAAAAACGTCGACAAAAGAGTTCATAAAAATGCCTGTCTATCTTACTTTTCCCGCCTTCTTATACTATAGACTCGAGTTGGCCTATTAGTAACAGGTAATACATTACTGAATTACGCTATTTGTAAGCCTTATTAAGTTCTTTTCAAATTGCAAAACTTCTTTGCTTTTGCAGTCCATGGTTTTAATTGACTGCTCAAGACCAGCTAGGATATGCCCGCTCTTTTCCAGTGTGAAGAAGCTATCTAAAAAGTCGGCAAACTCACCACTGGCAGGGCCGCAGAACCTTTCACATAGTTCAACAAATTCAGGGTTTACACGATACACCTTGCCTATATTAATGCCGCCAGCACTACCCGCGTAGTTGCCCATTTGGTCTTGATAGTCGATCACACGAGTTGTGGTGCGGGTATCGACTACTTTGGTTCCTTCACGAAAACAAGCATCCTGACGATTGCCTGTGAGTTTAGCCTTACTTACCGCGAAGCGACTAAAGTCATAAATGTATTTGCTGATCAAAAGTGTTGGGAACTTCATCTTTACATCAACATTTTGGGCACCATTGAGTCCTGCCTCAGCGGCTAGGTTAAAAAATCGTTGAAGATCGGCAGTTCTCGCCTGTTTGGCATACTCAGTTTCCAATTGTTGATTTATTTGAGCAATCTTTTGAGTGTCGTAGCGATAGATAGCATCTAGATACACACCACCGAGCATTAAACAGTAAGGAGAGGAATCACAGGTTCCAAATACTCGCTGATTAATCTTCATGCGTGCATATGATTTAGCTTTTTTGCTCATATTATGTGACGTGATGGATAACGAGCCAACATAATTAAGACTAAACAGCATGGACTCCCACCGGTCAATTGAACCTCGTTCATAAAAATGTAGTTCTACAGCCATAAAACGTTTGCAGTGCTCCCGTACTCTTGGCAGCACCTCTTCACTAACAAATCCTTCAAATCCGATTTTATCATTCCCTTTATAATTGGCTTTAACCCATTCATCACGCTCATCTATGGTGCTATCGAACTCTGCATCAACGTGAGCTATAGAGCCGTAACAAAACGGATCATTGCGAGGATAGAGCAAGAAAGGACCGATTTGGCCAATGACTTTATCTACGCGGTCTAGCTGTTTTGGGGGTGTTAATGCGTTTATACCGTCCTCCCCGAGCGCGTTACGAGCTGCACTTGACGGGTAATACTGAGTGCGAGTGACGATGCCATCACGATAGCGAAATACAAAGCTATCAAAGTCGTAATATCCATAAGAATCTGACCAATCTTGCATAGACAGGCGAATGTTATAGTTCGTCCGAAAACCTTCCGCTCCAGAGCAGGTTTTTTCGATAGCAGGGATAACCTGTTGAAGCACAAATTGTTCGAGATTCGGTTTGAACAACTGTGTTCGTTGTTGGGGGCTGAGTTTATGCTCTACCCGCACAGGGATCGTTTTGGGAAAACTTCCTTTATATTCCAACTTACACCAACCAGACAACGAACCATTATCGTAAGGCATAAGTTTTAATTTATCAGTCTGGAGCAGAATGTGTTCAATAGCTTTGCTCTGGGCGGCAACGAATGAAGGAGATGACAGCAAAAAAAGTGAAATGACCGAGGCCATAATGAACTTTAGACTCCTGACAACGCTATGTCTTCCCAGAGCATACTTTTGTAGACTTTTTTGTGACCATGGCATGGTTAGCCTCCTTGAAGAATAAAGACTTCAGTTGGTATATAAGGAATAGCAGAAAACCCCTGATTGGTCTAGCCGCGTACGGTTCAAGCTTCAAATGACAATGAGTAAAACGCGATGGCAAATAAATATTGGATGCAATTATGCTTTGAGCAAGAAGAACACTTTGGTGGACTATTAATTCATATATGTTTGTTCGAAATTGCGAACCGACTTGCATGGACAGCCACAAACTAGGGGCAGGATATGTTTTAACGTTTGAAGCTAATTTTAGTGTGGCTACTGGACAAACAGATACTTTAAACGCTACAAGCGAAAACTTCGAAAAAAGAGTTCTTTAGGCTAACACCTTCTCTTAAATCACTTTTTCATTTCAATTGTTTCTTTACACAAGAGGCAAGCCAGCCCTCGCGCTAAATAATTCTCAATGACGATAATTCATCACAAATAGATGATTATCAGATGTATTTACTAATAATAGAAGAGCACTAAAACCTTTGTTTAACCACCAATAGAAACTATAAGCCTCAATTTTCACTACCTTAAGGGATGCCTGTCCATGTTACTTTTGTGGCTTTCCATGTTATTCGATAAAATAGCCGCTTAGGAGATCACCTTAAGATAGTTTTTGCATATCATTGCTAAATGGTTAAAATCTAATCCTTATCAATGTCTAATAAAGCGATTTTAGAGTAAATCAAACTGGCTTTAGCTGAAGCACCTCGTAATCAGTATACGGCTGAGTTACACCTGCAAATGATCAAGTTTGCTGATGAGTTAAAGCACATAACAGCTAAAGAGTTTTGTGAAGAATTGGGGTTAAAGCAAAGTCTGGGCACAGAATTCAGTAAAATGCGAAATTTAACCGCAAGACTTAAGGGCGCAGGCCTAGATACTCGGCTTATTTAGGGATGAAAAATTCAGGGAGTGATAATGAGTAATAGCCTTCCAAAAAATGTAGCTTTAACAACTGCCTTAGCCTTTCATTACCAAGTACTGATTGGCTTAGATAAGTGCTTTGCTTTAGAAGAAGGTCAATCCGTGTGGTTCGAAAAAGATGGTGATGTGAGCCTCATGTCGCCTGATGCTTTAACTTCGACCCAAACGGAAGTGAAAGACTATTCCACGCCACTTACCGACCACCATGAAAACCTCTGGAAAACGATCAAGAACTGGTTAGCGCCAGAGTTTTGTCATGCTCAATATGGCGCTTTGGTGCTACATACAACCCAGACTTTTGGCACTACCACACGATTACACAACTGGAACTCACAAACTGCCGAGCAACGTTTGGCTGTGCTAAGAAGTATATTCGCCGAACGCACTGATAAGCAGCTTAACGCTAAAAAGCCATCTGAAATAATCAAGTTGCAAAAAGCTGTAATGGCTAATGATGATGATTTGTTAAAAAGTGTACTGAGTAAAGTGACTTTATTTACCAAGGCTGATAAAGCAAAAGATTTAGAAAAGAATATTACTGCTAAACCTGTTGGCATTCCCAAGAGTAACTTAAGTAGTTATCTTCATGGCTTAGTTGGCTTTGTATATGCACAGGCTTCTCAGCAATCATGGAGCATTACTCAACAGGATTTTTCAGCGAAATGTGAAGAATTAACAGCTCTTCTTTGTAAGAAGGAATTCACTTTTCCGTTATTTTCAGGATATGGAGCATCAGATGTTGAAATTGAAAAACATCAAGAACGACTATTCGTCCAAAAAATAACTGAAATAGAACATCATGAAGTGATCCCTGATGCCGTAGGTAACTGGCTGGAACTGCAAAATTCCCTTCTAGAACAGTTAGATGAATATCCTTTATATAAAGACAAAACGGTAACCTATCAGAACCAATTGGTGAAAAAATACAAGTTGGCACATTCAAGTGCTCAACTTGAAGCAACTGATGAAATTAAAAGCTCAAAGTTGCTGTACAACAAGATCATGCAAGAACAGCCACTAAATATGGGCAACGATATTCCACCGATTGAGTATAAAAATGGCCTTCTGCATGATGCTATGGATGATGAGGAGAGAGACTTGAAATGGAAGGTTGAGCCATGAGTAGCATTGTCGATGCCTTATACGAATTAAAGTACAACCCATTTGATTATGGTCCATTTATGGCCTCGTTTTACAAACATTTGGATGAGTCAGAAAATAATTTATTGCTTGCTCAGTTAGTGATCCCGTTGTGTAGTCATCCTGTTTTTAGTAAGAAAATTTCTGGAGCCGTGTTTGGCAATAAAAAGCGAAGTTCAATTTGGTCTGTGTTTGATGATCGGACAAAACTTTATGACCTTCAAGAACGAATTGATGGGTTTCAAACTTTAACAGAGCAATGTATTCAATATTGCTTAATAAACGACTGGCTATCAGTCGATGAAAATAATTTGTCTTTAAGTAAAATTGACAGTTCTGATTCAGTATTTACCCAACAAAAATGTGCAGAAAAACTAGGTCAATTATTTAGCGGTCACTCAGTGGTCGAGATTTATGCGTTTTTAGGAGTGAAACCGCGATGAAAACCCTTATTCATGAAATCGGCGTGATTGATAAGCAAGGAGTCAAACATCCTGTTAATTTTCAAGCAGGGCTAAATGTTGTTACCGGAAAGTCATCGACTGGTAAAAGTGCCTTGATTGAAATATTTGATTACTGCTTTGGCAGTGGTGAAAACACCATACCTAAAGGAGTGATCACTGATAGTGCTACCATTTATTACGTAGCACTTGCTGTTAATGACAAAAGCATGGTGATTGCGCGCGATCCTAAGACTCCAACTAAAGCTTTTTTTCGTAGAATAGAGCCATTCAATACAGAAGAAATTCAACTACACTATTTTAGCGCTAACTACTTTAGACCATTGGAAGACTTTAAACATTATATAAGAGACGAATTTTTCTTAGATATTGATGATGTCGATGAATCTTTAGCAGCTAGAGCAAATAGGCGATTTAATCAAAAAGCACCTCGACCATCTATTCGTAGCTTTTCATCATTCATGCTTCAGCATCAAAACTTGGTTGCCAATAAGCATGCGTTATTTTATCGGTTCGACGAGAAGAAAAAGCGAGATCAGGCGATTGAGCATACCAAAATATTTCTAGGGCTAGTCGATCAAAAGTTCTTTCATCTATCACAAGAGAAAGAGCGTTTAACGGCAGAAGTTAGACGTTTAGAGCGAAGTAAAGAAACAAACAAACGTGCAGTAGATAGCTACAAACAAAAAGTAGGCCCGGAGTTGAGTCAACTATATGCTTTGATGGGGTTTGAAGAAGAGCCGCTTTCATTGGAAAAAGTGCTTCGCCACCCGCAAAATGCTAAAGATGAACTTGATGAAATAATAGTGCCTGAGAAGATCAACCACAACTCCGATGCTATTACTCAACGGTATAATCAATTAAAACTAGAGCGCACCCAGAAGACGTCTGAGTTGAGAAGATTACAACGTCAAACAGCGTCAATTAACAAACATATCGGGGAAGAAGAACGTTTCACTAATAACGTAAAGCAGTTTAGTACACCTACACACGTTCATATTTCAGCATCTGTGTGTCCATTTTGCAAAACTGAAAAAGACACGCTACAACTAAGTGCTGAAAAGCTACAGCAAGCTATCACAAAGGTTTCTGGCAACCTTGCTCAAGCTCGCCCTATGAAAGCAAAGTTCGAATCCTCACTAGTGACTATTCAGCGCGATACCGAGCATTTAAACAACGAATTGATGGTCTTAAGTAAACAAATTGAAGATGTTGAAGCCACAGAAGAAAAAATAGCTAAAAACAAAAGCCTTTATGAAAATATCATTATGCATAAAGCGAAACTTTTCGCTCTTTTAGACTCGCTAAACATGGCTGACGATTCTAATATAGAAAAGAGCTTGAAAGAACTACGAAAACAATTAAAACAAATCAACGAAAGTCTTAAAGAATATGATGTAGAAAATGAATTAAAAAATGCTTCGATAAAGGTAAACAAATATATGACTGATATAGGCAGTCATTTTGAGTTTGAAACAAGCTACAAGCCAATTAACCTACATTTCTCATTTGAGACTTTTGACCTTTATCATTTAACGCCTGAAGGCGAAAAGATTTACCTGCGTTCAATGGGCAGTGGTGCAAACTGGCTTTACTGCCATGTAACGTTATTTTTAGCATTACATAAATATTTTGCTGAATTAGGAAGCAAGTGTGCGATCCCTTCTTTATTATTCCTAGATCAGCCAACCCAAGTTTATTTTCCTAATTTCACACGTGATAACGCTGATACCTTTGATGAGCAAAAAAGCACGGAAGCCAAGCAAAGAACAGAGAAGGAGCGTCCCGTTGATGAAGATATTAAGGCGGTTGAGAACCTTTTTAGTCAGCTATCTATCTATTGTAATGAACTTGAATCAAGCAATGGCTTTAGCCCGCAAATTATTGTTACCGATCATGCGGACAATTTAGAGCTATCAAATGGAGTTAAATTTGAATCCTTAGTCAATGGAAACCGTTGGCGTAAGAGAGGCTTAATTGATCCTGTCAGTTAACTGTTTCATTACTTTAGATCGGAAATATAGTTCATATGCTTGATAGAAAAAGTGAACACTCGTTCGATGTTCTTGATGAAGCTCAGCTAACTCGAATTGAGGCAGTACATAGAGGTTTCTTGTATCAACATTTATATACTGTTGGTTGTTTGTTATTAGCTCAAGAAGCAAACATAGAGTCAACAATAGTTGAATTAGATGAAGACATAGAGCTTTTAAGTAAAAAGAAACAAATATACATACAAGTGAAAACTCGTTCTAAACCGATAATTCCTAGCGATGTCTCTGGGGCTATAGAACGCTTTGACATACTAGGTAAGGAGCATACTGACGGAAATAGAAAAGGAGAAGCTTTATTTGTATTGATAGCTAATCAAGAGCCTAGTCCGCAACTTCAGAAAAACATCAATAACAAACTATTTCCTGGTGATATTAAATTTATCTCACCAAAAGCGTCTTCTGGTTGCGATCCTGCACTTCCCCCAGCGTGGAAGTCACTCTCTGAAGCTGCAAAGTGGTGCACTACGCAAGCCCAAAAATTGAAGTTTTCATTGTTGTCACCTGACTCACTTATCTGGAAATTGGCAGGACTTGTGCAGCTAGCAGCCACAGGCGATTCACAGGACATGTCACATGTATTTCAAACTAGGAACTTACCTAAGTTATTTGAGCAATTACTGATTCAATTACAAGACTTTCCTGAGCCACCAGAAAACTACGTGCCCCAAATGTGTGAGCCGGCTCTCATATCCAATGAAAGAATACGTATTATTTGTGGCTTATCCGGTTCCGGAAAAACTGCGTGGGCAGCACAAGCAGTTCTCCATAGCTCACAGCTTTGTGCTTACTATGACACTGGCGATATTCCTGCACCTGCACTCGCTAGTACTTTGGTACGTGAACTTGCTGCTAAATTCGCGGGCTCAGACAATGATGGATTTAGAAAAATACTTCTTCCTGGCGTGAGTGGCTATGATGCTTTAAGAACCTTTGACACATATATTACGCAGCAGGGAACCAATATCCTTCTCGTTTTAGATAACTCACACCGTATCCCAGCTGAAACTATCAGAAACTTATTAAACTCAACTAAATCGATTCAATTTGTACTCCTATGTCAGCCGAACGAGAGCGTTAGAGAATTAGAATCTCTTATAGGTATACATAGAGAAACACTTAAGGGCTGGGATATTGATTCTATCGCAGCTGTAGTTAATATGCTGGGAGGATACGGAACTCCTCAAGGTTTTGAAAATTTAAAAAACTATACTGGAGGCCTTCCACTTTATGTTCAAAGCGCTGCAAATTTAGCTTCTACAGAATACGAAAACAACATTGATACGCTGTGTGCAGACTTAGCACAACAAAAATGCAGCACAGAAACGGCACAAGAAATTATTCTCTCACGGATTTATCAAGGCTTAGATAAAGTCATTCAAGATTCATTTGCAATATTTAGCTTGGCTGACGTCGGATTAAGCACGGATGAAATAGTTACATTGCTCAGTCACTCGCTAAATATACCAACAAATAAAGCTGTCATATATCTTAAGAAAATGAAAGCCACAGGAGCTGTAGAGGCTTTTGGGAATAAAACGCTGAAAGTGCATGACTCTCTGAGAGCTCTGGGATTAATTCACTTAAACCTGTTAGATGAGGAGGTGATACAAACCAGTTTAATCACTTTAAAAGATCTGATTATCTCAAGTTTACATAAAGATCGTGATACTTCTAGATTTGCATTGCTGACCCAAGTTTTTATTAAACTAAATGACGTTATGGCACTTATCTCAATTTCAGGTGAAGAGTTGTTTTATGAGATGGGTATCAATACAGATATTCTGGCGAGTATAGAATCGGCTCTGAACTCCGATGTTTTAGAGGCAGAACATAAGTTTTGGGCTCTGGATGGATTAGTGTTCTCTGCTTTTAGGGAAGGTCACTTTCAAGACGCTCCACCAAGACTTGAAGCGATGGAACATCTGATTGCACAAAATGAGTTTAGTTATCGTGAGCACGTAGCTTTTGGCATGAAAAAAATATTACTTGCAGCCGAAAATGGTAAGGCTCAAGAGGTTGAGCGACTGAAAGAAGAGTATTCAACGAAACTTCCTGATGCGGAGCACAAACGAATATTCAACTATAACTATGCTATTGCGTTGTGGAAGCTCAAAAAATACAGAAAAGCCAAGCAGATATGCCAACAAGTCGTTGGAGAGTATTATGATATTTTGGGCATTACCCCTAAAGACGTTCTTGGCAAAAATTCAGATGTATTATGGACGATTATCAATCGACCTGAAAATGTACAAGAGCATATCAAACACCTAGCAGATGCATTGGAGCTATACGCTCGGATTTTAGATGAGCTTGATGAAAATACCTCATTTACGCGCATTCATGCTATGAAATTCTACAATATGACAATGGCTCCAGACTCTATGGTTCGAGTCGGGCAAGATTTGACTGATGAATTTGTTGCGAGGAAAGATTATGAAGGAGCAAAAGAGTTAGTTGAGCAACATATTTTACCTGTTATAAATCAAGCGGGTTTGATAAACAGGATGGTGCAGGTGAGAAGTCAATATGCTGTCATTCTCGCTTATTGCGGATTACATAATGATGCAGCTTCAGAAATTAGAAATCTGAATCCATATATCCAAGGATTAAGCCTCGAACAGCGCACCGAAATCGAAAACCAGACTGACTTGATTTCACATCTAGCCCAAATCGCACAACTGGAAGAAAGCAAAAAGTCATTTGGTAAAGTTGGAAGAAACGAACAATGCCCTTGTGGCTCTGGCTTAAAATATAAAAAGTGTCATGGTGTAATTTAATACGAATGTTTGTGTCAACAAACTACAAAGAACTCATTCTGACTACTGAAATATTTTTAACACCTAAGTTTTTTAACTTACTGAAGTGTGTATTTCGATCACCTTCATCGTGAAATGTCACCGTCCAGTTTGCCGAGTGTTTAACCGATTTAGCTAAATGTTTAAAGTAAGGCATGTCAACATCTGCTAATGAATGGCCAATTACTATTACTTCGTCTATGCTTTTTAGGTTTCGAAAAAACTTAGCATTACTCGATATTATTGATTCCGTGCACTTAAAAGTTTCATTGAAGTATCGATTGATAGTTTCTTTACCAAGCTCATATGAATAATCAAACTGATCCGACATTTGTTCATACCAAGCTTCTAAATGCTCAGAGGATAAACCTTCGGACGGAGACTCTGGCTTTTCTATAAAACTATCAGGATTAACGCCATGTCCAAGCACCAATTTATCTACACTTCCATCAACTTTTCCATGTATATGCAATACATTATCATCTGAAATCGAATAGTATCTTGATAGGGTGTCTGTATAGTTAAATGTTAGGTATCTTGCTTTTTTAACTAGTTTTATTTCTTTCAGTTGATCAAGATTAGAGAATTCAACAGAAAGGATGAACTCTTTAAACGCGCTGAATAAAGTCACAGTTAACTTCTCAAGAACAAACTCCATTTCAATTTGAAATGCTCCCCAGTCTCGATCTCTAAAATCGCCGGAACTTGGATTAGCAAGATAATCATTATGTGCATCTAAAACTGTTTGTGTATCCAATAATGACAGACTATGTTCGAAATCAGACCAAAGAAGACCTCTAATAACTGATTGATTCTCTGAATTAATGTCCTCGAATCCATAATGCTCTAAGAGTAATTCATATACATCGGAATAATGCTTTTTTAGAAACAACCCAAACGAGATATACGAAGTATCGAGCCCGTGATGTAAGTCAAAGCCATTCCCAATTACATATAACTTCATACTCTCTTTTCCATAAGATACAGATAATGCAGACCAAGCTAAGTGTTCAGCCTGCAAAATTCACATCCACTTTCCAACTTTGTTTGTCACTTTCCATCTTTGTTTATAACTTTCCAACTTAGTTTTAACGCTTCAAAAACAACAACAAAATCAATAACTTACTCAACTGTAACACTTTTTGCCAAGTTTCGAGGTTGGTCAACATCTGTGCCTTTAATTACGGCTACGTAGTAGGAAAGTAATTGTAGGGGCAGTGTGTACACGATGGGGGCGATGGCGGGTTCACAATGAGGCACATTAATAACCCGCATGGTGTCGTCACTTGTAAATTTAGCTTGTCTATCGGCGAACACATACATAATGCCGCCACGGGCGCGTACTTCTTCGACGTTGGATTTTAATTTTTCTAGTAGTTCGTTGTTTGGTGCAACCACTATTACTGGCATTTCATCATCGATCAGTGCCAAAGGACCGTGTTTGAGTTCACCAGAAGCGTAGGCTTCGGCGTGAATATAAGAAATCTCTTTCAGTTTTAGCGCCCCTTCCATAGCTATGGGGTACTGGTCGCCGCGTCCTAGGAATAAGCTATGTTGCTTGTCGGCAAACTCTTCGGCTAAGTCTTCAATGCCAGCGGTTAAACTTAAGGTTTCTTCCAATTTGGCGGGAAGACTATGCAGGCCACTGATAATCGAACTTTTGTCTAACTCAGACATGCCATTGTATTTACCTAGAGCGAGGGTTAGCATCAAGAAGCCGGTAAGCTGAGTCGTGAAGGCCTTGGTAGAGGCAACACCAATTTCAGCACCTGCTAAGGTCATAAATGCCATGTCAGATTCACGCACTAACGATGAACCTGGTACGTTGCATATGGCTAGGCT
This sequence comes from Aliiglaciecola sp., assembly GCF_039982535.1. NCBI lineage: Bacteria > Pseudomonadati > Pseudomonadota > Gammaproteobacteria > Alteromonadales > Alteromonadaceae > Aliiglaciecola > Aliiglaciecola sp. The sequence continues at coordinate 325,763 of NZ_JBDWYG010000039.1, read as the reverse complement.
CGACATATATCCCACATCTTTAGCTAATCTGAGGGCTGCTAAGGTATCCGCGGTTTCGCCAGACTGGGAAATAGTGACCAACAAGCTGTTGGGCAACACCACTGATTTGCGATAACGAAACTCAGAGGCAATTTCCACATTACAAGACACATTGGCATATTGCTCTAACCAATAACGGGCAGTCATGCCAGCGTGATAACTTGTACCACAGGCAATAATTTGCACATGTTTAATGTCTTTTAGTATGGCTTCAGAGCCTGCACCAAAAATACCTTCGACTAAATCTTTTTCGCCCAAACGGTTTTGCAGTGTATTACGCACAACCGTAGGCTGCTCATGGATTTCCTTGAGCATATAGTGACGATATCCGCCTTTGTCTCCGGCATCATGCTCTATGTCAGAGTCAAACACATCACGTTCAACGGGTTCGCCGTTGCCATCGTATATTTTCACCGTTGTGCGGGTAATCTCGGCTACGTCACCTTCTTCTAGGAACATAAAACGACGGGTAACTGGCAATAACGCCATTTGGTCTGATGCAATGAAGTTTTCACCAATCCCTAAACCGATAACTAATGGGCTACCTGAACGAGCGACAATCACCCGATCTGCATCCATTTTGTCCATAATCACAGTACCGTAAGCACCGTGAAATTGGCCCACTGAATCTTGTACCGCTTGTAGTAAATCTTTACCTTTTTTAAGCTCTTCGTGCACTGTGTGGGCAATGGTTTCAGTGTCGGTATCTGAACCGAAGGTATAACCTTTGTTTTGCAAGTCCACGCGCAATTCTTCGTAGTTTTCGATGATACCGTTATGTACCACCGCGATACGTTCGTTAGAAAAATGTGGGTGAGCGTTCTTTTGGGTGACACCGCCGTGTGTAGCCCAGCGAGTGTGAGCAATACCGGTAGACCCTTTCACAGGATTAGCTTTAATGGCATCACTTAACGCTTTGACTTTACCTATTTGACGCTCGCGGGTTAAATTTCCATTGCCGTCTAATAGCGCAACTCCAGCAGAATCATATCCGCGATATTCGAGTCGTCTAAGTCCTTCTAATAATATTTCTACCACGTTACGTTCGGCGATTGCGCCTACTATCCCACACATAATCTTCTCCTAATGTGTTTCAAGAGTTGCAGCGCAAATCACTTTTACGCCGTGTTGTTCAATTTGATGTTTGGCTTGTTCATCAATGCCATCATCGGTAACCAATATTGAAATTTTTGACCAAGGCAATTCCACATTGGGAATTTTGCGTTGTAATTTCTCAGACTCAGCCATCACAATCACCTCTTTAGAGACTTCAGCCATGGTGCGGCTCAATGAAGTTAACTCGTTAAACGTTGTGGAACCGCGCTGGGTATCTAAGCCTGCCGCCCCTAAAAACGCCTGATCGAAATTGTAGGCTTTGAGCATTTGTTCAGCCATTTGACCTTGGAAAGAATGGGATTGTTGATCCCAAGTACCACCCGTCATTAAAACTTGTGGTTCATTTTCACGCTCTAATAAGTCATTCGCCACATGCAGTGAATTGGTCATAATGACTAAGCCGCGCTTGGCTGGTAAATGGGGTATTAATGCGGCGGTAGTACTGCCACTATCAATAATAATTCGATTATGATCTTTAATTAGCGTTGCCGCTGTAATGGCAATGGCTTTCTTTCGATTCGAAAGTTTTTCATTGGTTAATTCAGAAGACTCTGAGGGCAATAATACTGCTCCACCAAACTTTCTGAGTAATAAACCGTTACTTTCGAGTTCAGATAAATCCTTTCGAATAGTGACTTCAGAGGTGGAAAAAAGCTTAGATAGGGCATCTACAGCCACTTCTCCATGCTCATTTAGTCGTTCGATGATGGCTCGACGACGTTGTTGGGTATTGCGTTTTTGCACGATTAATCCACTCATGAAAGCACTTTAGTTTCAAAACGAAAGAAATAATAGTTAATAATTTACGTTTTGCAAGTATAAACTTTCATACGTGGGTATTTTTTGTTCGATTTTGTGGTTTTCTGGCTAAATCCCTAGTTTTGTCAGCTAACTCTCTTCAGCTGTATCAATACCAAGATTGTGTTTGAGTAACTCTTTAGCTTGCTCGCTCATAATTGCATCTTTGAGCATTTCCTCCAGCGCCGCTTCATCAAAATTGCCCGCTTGGAAAGTAAGACTTATCTCGCTCATTAAGTTTGCTTCAAACAATGTTGCCGATAGAGGTGAGAGTTCTGAGATATTCGAAATGGAAATCGTTTGGTCTTTTACCACATCAATAATTAGTGAAGGCATTTTCCATATTTTCATTAACTCAACGCTGAGTAACATGGAGCGTTGACTCAAAAACTTCTTGAACACCAATGAGTCCTGTTTAAAGTCAGGGTGACTCTTTTGAAATGCTTCCACCATAAATTGGAAAATAACGATTTTGCCGAGATCATGCATTAGCCCAATAATATAGGCGGCATCGGCATTTAAATTTCGAGCTTTGGCTAGAGACTTTGCAAGGGTTGCCACCTCTTGACTGTGCAGCCACACTTTCTCTCCAAAGGCTTTAAAATAAATGGGCTTTTGGTGACATAGTTTTTTCACAAAGCCATTTAAGACAAATTCTTTTATATCTTTAGCCCCCATCAACATAAAGGCTTTTTGCAGATCTGTGATTTCATTCTCGCCACGTTTGTAAGCTGGGCTATTCGCCACTTTCATTAGTTCACTGGCAATACTTGGCTCCTGCTCAATCACTTTAATGAATTCGGTTAAGTTAAAATCAGGATCGTTTAATAAATTAGTCAGGGTCAGCACCGACTGCGGCAGAACGGGGAAATGGGTTAACACATCTTGTGGATTTTTAAGGGCATGGTTAACCCGAGTTAATATATATTGTTCTAACGGGTTTAGGGTTGTGCTGGTTTCAGAGGGCCCTAATAAATAGTCGTAAAACAAAAACTCCAAAGGATTAAACGAGGCAACACTTATGGTGATGCTTTTCGATGGAACCGGAATATCAGGTAAGTTAGATTCTGCAGGGGCGGCCTGTTTCGGGGTTTCTGTTAATTCACGTTTTGTTGAAGAAATAACAGGCGAACTCTTGGCTTGAGGTGCATTACCTGAAGACGCACTAGTTGTAACTTTAGGTTTAGTGCGCTTAAACAAGCGAGAGATTAATTTTTCAAACATTTCCGAATTGCTATCCAATAATTTGATTTACAGGCCTTCTTTAAGGCCTGTAAATACTTTGCATTAACCTAAGCTAACCTCTTTGTATTTTTAATTAGCAATTGGATAATTTTAAACTGCTATTAAAAACTTGGTGTTGAGTCGTTTAGGTTTTTTTAGTTGGCCGCTTCCAGCCCTGAATATTTCGCTGTTTACTTCTTGCAACAGCAAGTTCATGGTCGTCTACATTACTACTTACTGTAGAGCCTGCGCCCACTGTTGCCATCTTACCGATTGTTACAGGCGCTACTAGCGCACTATTTGAACCAATAAATGCGCCATCGCCAATAGTGGTTTTGGATTTGTTCACACCGTCATAATTACAAGTAATAGTGCCGGCACCAATATTCGCGCCCTCACCCACAAAGGTATCGCCTAAATAAGTTAAGTGATTGGCTTTTGAACCTTTACCTAATACGGTTTTTTTCATTTCTACGAAATTGCCAACCTTAGACTTGTCGTGCATCACCGCACCAGGTCTTAGTCGACCGTAGGGACCAACATTACAGCCATTATGCAATTCGGCTTGTTCAATTATTGAGTTCGCTTCAATTACCGTATCGTCGCCTATTTGGCAGTCAATCAAAATACAATTAGGGCCAACTTTTACATTGTTTCCTAATACAACCTTGCCTTTGATAATCACATTCACGTCAATGCTGCAATCTAGACCAAATGATAATTCGCCGCGTAAGTCAAAACGATGAGGATCTAAAAGATACAGACCTTCCATTAGCAGATTTTCGGCAGTTTCTAGTTGGTAAGCCCGTTCAATCATAGCAAGCTGTTTACGGTTATTAATGCCTTCCACTTCAACGGAGTTAGTAGGGTGAGAAGCTTTAATCACCTTGCCTTCATTGGCTGCCATTTCAATCACGTCAGTTAAATAAAACTCACCTTGGGCGTTATCGCTATTTAATGCTGACAACCAACGTTTTAGGTCAGCGCCACCCATGATCATCATGCCAGTATTAATTTCTTTTATTTGTCGTTGTTGCGCTGTTGCATCTTTATGCTCAACAATGGCTTTAACGTTTTCGCCATCACGGACTATGCGCCCCATACCTGTAGGATCGTCTAACTCTACAGTCAGCAGTGCAAGATCCGATTGCTGTTTAACATCAATGAGTTGTTGTAATGTCTGAGCTTTTATTAAAGGTGCATCACCTACTAAAATAAGTACATCTTCATCATCTTTGATATGAGGAGCCGCTTGCTGAACAGCATGTCCCGTGCCCAATTGCTCTGCCTGTAGGCACCAATTGAGTTGGTTATGTGCTAATGCGGATTGTAATTGTTCACCACCATGACCATAAATTAAATGAATGTTTTCAGCGCCCAGCGTGTTCACCGTATCAATAATATGTTGCACCATAGGTTTATCGGCTATGGGATGAAGCACTTTGGGTAACTTTGACTTCATGCGAGTGCCTTTGCCTGCAGCAAGCACAACTACTGAAAACGTCATAGAGTGTCCTTAATTCTTAAAATTCTATTTATTCTAACTAAGCTCACAAAAAGGTCTAGTAATATCATTCAAAGCAGATATTATTTGTCTGACTAAAGCGTGTTCTATTTTTATTCGTAGAAGTATAAGCTGCTTATAGTTAAGATAGCTCCTTGAGATTATTAAATGGAAAGTGGATTTCGTTGAACGCCTTTAGAACTTTACATCGTAGTATATTAATTTTATTTGCCGTAGTGGTTATCTCAATCGTGACCCTTGTTCACTTCACTGCGTCTAAAATTGTTGCCGAACAAAGCAGAGCCCAGCAGCAATCCATTTCCCCCGCTATCACTCTGATAATCGATCACTTATTAGAACCTCTGCATGTTTCACAAACTCTAGGCAAAGCCAAAGAGTTGCAAGATTTAATGAAAAACAAAGATATTGACGAAAGTGCAATGTTTTCGATGCTTAAAAGAATAGAAAAAGAGTTCAACATGGAATTCTTTATCGCTAGCGAAGGCAGCCGAACTCAATATAATTCTGACGGTACTAAACTGGCCCTAGTAGAAGGGGAAGTTGATTGGTATTTTCGCTATAAAGAAGCCCCTAAAGATGCAATAGCAGATATTGGCCAATGGCAAGACCCACACTTTTATATCGATTTGAAAATATATGATGATGACGGAGCGTTTCTAGGGTTCTTCGGGATCAGTAAAAGTCTTGATAGTTTTGTAGACATTTTTGACCAATATAAACGCCAATATGGTTATGATTTCATATTTGTTGATCAAGATAACAATATCGCTTTGTCTTCCGACCCTGATTTAATTGTTGAAAACGCAACCTTTAAAACCTTAGAGAGTTTAGATTGGTATCAAGACATAGATTTAGACCGTCTGCCCGAGGGTTCACTCAATAATTTATTAGTAAAGACCTCAGGAATGGACGCTCTGATTGCTGAAGTTAAAGTCGATCCGTTTGGATGGACTATGTATTTATTAACGCCTTTACAAGAAAGACAAACTGAAATCAGTCGCAGCTTTATCATCAGTATCGTGACTTTGTTGGTGATCATATTCGCATTATTCATGATCATTTATCATTTGTTGTATTACTTCAAGCAAGACATGCAGAAGAACTTCCAAACAGATCCGTTAACACGCTTACCTAATCGTAATAAAGTTGAGTTACGTTACGCGGAAATGCTGGATAAAGGTCAGCAAGTTGGGCTGATTTTAATAGACATTGATCACTTTAAAGCGGTTAACGACACTCACGGTCACAATGCCGGTGACAATGTACTTAGACAAATTTCAAACATGTTGAGTAACCATTTACGCCATGGCGATGTAGTAGGACGATGGGGCGGCGAAGAATTTGTGCTTTTATTGCCTGATACTAGCCCTGACCAGGCTTTTGACGTTGCTCAAAAGCTTCGTGAAACTATGTCGAGTATGACAGCTTCAACCGGCTCAGCATCTTTACAGGTAACGGCTAGCTTTGGGGTATCACACACAGATACTCCTCGCCCCTTAACGGAAGTAGTTGGATATGCTGACGATGCCTTATATCAAGCTAAACGCGACGGGCGTAATATAGTTAGGATGCAATTATCTAAGTCAGAGTAGTAAGTGTAAGTACTTACTACTTTTGAATTCATCATCTAAGCTAATTTCAGTTTGAATTTTATAACACCAGTTGTCAGGCTCACACCAAGTAGAATTAACCCGGCTCCCAACAACATACCTAGAGTGACGGCTTCTTGTAAGAATACCGCTCCCCACAGTACCCCAAATACCGGCACTAAATAGGCTACGGTAATGGCTTTAGATGCGCCTATATTGGCGATTAATCTAAAATACAAAATATAAGCAAAGCCGGTACAAGCCACACCTAACACTATTACTTGCAACCACGCATGGGTTGAAGGCATCTGTTGTGGCCAAAGTGCCACGGCAAAGGGAATTAAGGCGAGGGTGGCAAACACTTGGCTGCCAGTCGCAATAGCGAGGGTATTTATGCCAGTAAGATGTTTTTTGGTGTAACAAGCAGCGATTCCGTAAGCGAATGTTGAGCCTAACGCAGCAAATATGGGCAAAATAGACAAATGCAAATCAACGCCTGTGCGCACCAAACTGATAACCACAACACCACCAAAACCGATAAACAACCCAAACACGGCCAATTCGTTCAAACGTTCCTTTAACCATAAAAATGCCACAATGGCACCAAACATAGGCGCAGTTGCATTTAGAATAGAGGCCATGCCAGCGCCTAACAGCACTGTGCTATAACTAAACATCACAAACGGAATGGCGGTATTTACCAAACCAACAAATAAAATGGGACGCCAGTATTGCTTAACCACCGAGACTTTTTTACGCATAAAGAGTATTGGTAACAAACACAGAGCCGCAATGCCTGTGCGCACCGCCACAAGTGCAAACGCACCAAATTCAGGGGTTGCAGAGCGCATGTATAAAAAAGAAGATCCCCAAAGCGCTCCCAAAATCACGAGTTCAAGCATATCTTTTAATCGCATTACATCATTTACCTTACGTCCTAATTGTTTATTGCGTACCCTAATTGCCAGGGTTTACGTTTTTTACTCAGCACCCTGTTCAAAGTCTAATAACCATGACTTGCGGCCTAACCCACCAGCATAACCCGTTAAAGTACCATTTTTACCAATGACTCGATGACAAGGGATTACAATAGACAGTGGATTTTTCCCATTAGCCGCCCCAACTGCGCGAACCGCCTTAGGGTTTTGTAGTTGATTAGCGATGTCAGCATAACTGCATGTTGAACCATAAGGAATAGTAGCTAGCGCCTGCCAAACTTGATGTTGAAACGCTGTTCCTTGTGCTGCTAACGGTAATTCAAATCGAGTTAACTTTCTTGCAAAATATGCTTTGAGTTGAGCTAGCGCCTCTTTAGTGATGGCATTGCTTGGATATGTACCTTGCTGGGGATCAGAAAAATATATGGAAACAACCTCGCGACTATTGGCGCATATTTCCAGTTGTCCAATGGGTGTGTCTAGGTAACTGTAATTTAAATCACTGGTTTCATTCATGCCATATTCCATAATTGAAAAGTAAGATAACTCCTCCACGGAGCCGCTTCATCGGGTACTAGAAGGTGGTTTTGAATTTGCTTTTTTATTATCAAATCGGAATCTAGCCAGATGTCAGGATTTGATTGCCCACGCATAGCTGCGTAAGCCACCGTCCAAGGGCCAATTCCTTTGATACTTTGCATCTCGTCAAACACACCATTTTGGCAGTAAAATTGAGCTAGATCTCGCAAACATTGTCGGCGCTTTTCGGGAATTTTTAGAAAACTTAAATCCGATTCAGCTACGGCTTCTGGTGTAGGAAAAAGACGTTGTTGTTGGTAACGTCCCCCCAATTCTTGGGCTAATTGTGAAACCAAGTTTACCGCGGCTTTCACTGAGATTTGTTGCCCTAACACGGCTCGACAACTAGCCTCAAAAACGCTCCAAACACCAGGGATCCGTATACCTGAAGCAATAACGTCTTGGGGTAAGCCGGTGGCCTGTAAACAAGCATCAATCACCTGTGGATCGCAATCTAAGTCTAACAAGCGACGAATTTGTAGAACAACTCCCTGAAAATAGCTTAAATCGTTGATACTAAGTTCAATATCAAAACAGTGTTTAGTCGGGTTTAAGCTGGCAACAAAGTACCCTTTTGCATTGCCGTAAACAAAGCTTCTGCCATAACTATTTTCAGTTACAGTCTCAATGTCAGCTATAGCCCGAAGCGTTAAAAAGTCTATAAAGTGTGCCCAATTGTAAGGGGCTCGATAAGCTAGTTGAATTTGCAAGGAAGCAGAATCTTCTTGATTAACTGAAAGGGGTTTATTTGGTCCATTCTTGCGGATCTGAGAGGGTGTGAGCTGTAAGTTGGAATGTAAGTTCGCTTGTAATCGACGGGCGCTGGAAAATCCACTCGCGATAGCTACATCTTCAATGCTCAAATGGCTGTTGTGCAATAAGTTCTTAGCAATTAACAGCTGATCAAATAATCGAAACTTTTTGGGTGATATGCCTAATTTTTGTTGAAATAGCTCCCGTAGATAACGGTCGCTTACCCCTAATTTCTTACAAATATCGGTCACCGTCAGTTCAGGGTGAGCGCGTAGCAATTTTACGCCTCGCTCAAGAGTCGTCGTCGTGCCCTTCCATGCATAGGAACCGGGGGCACTATCAGGTCGACAGCGCAAACAAGGTCGAAAACCTGCTTGCATAGCCAAAGGGGCTAATTGGTAATACTCAACATTTTCTTCTTTTGGTGTTGGTGCGGGACAAATTGGCCGACAGAATATGCCTGTACTTTTCACCGCAACATAAAACTGCCCATCGAAACGAGGATCCCGTGATTTGCGCGCTTGTTGATATATTTGCAGTGTATTCATAACCGTTACTTTTAGCTTAATTGGGTTCAGTTTACCTGCAAAAAATGAATAAAACGCGCTGAAAACGGAACTGATAGATAATAACTTCATTCAAGCCATGAACTCATTTGTCAGTTGTGTCGTTTTCTTTCACCTAGTATCCTTAGAGGGATGAGATGTTTAACGTTAATTTTCCTTTTTTGCTTAACCGTTATTAGCTGCCCATCGGCTTTCGCCGAGGAAGACAAGTGGCTGTACGATTTTGCCTCAAAAACCCAAGCACAAGCTATGAAGCACAATGTGCCTGGCTATATTCTTGTTTTCGTGCGAAAAGGTGAGCCTGCCAAAATAATTAGCTATGGTTTAACTGAAAATTTTGGTGAAAAGATTGATGGCGATACGGTTTTTAGATTAGCCTCAGTGTCGAAAACCTTCGCAGGTGTTTTGATGGCTAAAAAAGTCGCTGAAAAACAATTCACTTGGCAAACTCCCTTACTTGAAATCGTACCTGAATATGGTTTTAACCGTTTAGATCCCAATCCTATCACCCTAGGCCATTTACTTAGTCAATCCAGTGGTTATATTCCCAATGCCTACGACAATTTAATTGAAGCTAACTACTCCCTAAAACGCGTGTTAGGTCAGCTGGCAAAGTTAGAACCCTTATGTTCTCCTGGCAAATGTTACACCTACCAAAACGCCTTGTTTGGTGTCCTTGAAGACTATTACATTAACCATAAAAGTAGTTATGGCAAAGAGTTGAGTAAGAGCATATTTAAGCCATTAAAGATGCCCAACGCCAGCACAGGCAGACAAGGGCTACAGAGTTCACCTAAGTGGGCAAAACCCCATGTTGCAATCACTCGTTCAAAATGGCGTGAAACCAAAGTCCAAGATGATTATTACCGTTTCGGCCCTGCGGCTGGTGTAAATGCAAGTATTGAAGACATGGCTATTTGGGTTCGTGCAATGTTAGGGGAATATCCACAAATTATTCCCCCTGAGATAGTACAAACCGTGACTTCAGAAAGAATTAAAACGAAAAGAGAATTACGCAGACGAGATTGGCGTCGATTTTTAAAAGATGCCCATTATGGGTTGGGTTGGCGGATCTACGACTTTAACGGCCACAAACTAAATTATCATGGTGGTTGGGTGAAAGGGTATCGCGCGGATGTGTCTTTCGCACCCGATCAGGAAGTCGGCTACGCCATGTTGATGAATGCCGAATCAAATTTAATCAATAGCTTTACTGCCAAATTTTGGCAAGCTTACTTTGAAACCTACGAAGAGCATCAAAAGCAGCAACTAGCAAAACAGACTGGTAAATAATCATTAGGCAGCGTCGAAACACTGCCTAATGAACCTCAACTAAGATGTTTTTAAATAGGTATAACCTTTCAAGCAATTTTCGTAAAAGTCAGTCCATTTCACGCCTTCACGGGGCTTAATTTCACCTTCAGAGATTTTTGCATCAATCAATTTTTTAACCGATGCCGCCATAAAGGTCGGATTATATTGCATGATCGATAACACGTTATCGACAGAGGAGCCGCTAACAACTTCCTCGATATAAAAATCAAGGGGATCGTCATCATGACTGAAAATATGCACTTCATTTAAACGACCAAACAAGTTGTGCATATCACCCATTACATCTTGATAAGCACCGGTGAGAAACATGCCTAGGTAATAATCTTCATCTTTGTTTAATTTATGCATCGGCAAAACATCTGAAATACCTTTACCTAACACAAATTTATCGATTTTACCGTCACTGTCACAGGTAATATCCACCAATGAACAATTAACATTGGGTCGCTCATTCATTCTCGAAAGAGGCACTATCGGCAAAACTTGGTCGATAGCCCAGGTATCAGCCGCTGATTGGAACACTGAAAAATTACACAAATACTGCGATGATAAGTTGTAGTCCAACTCTTGCATTTCTTCCGGTACAAAATCTGCGGTTTGCATACGTTCTTGCAAACTGACCATAATTTGCCAATACAGGGTTTCAATTTTGGCCAGTTCTTCAAAGCTAATGACTCTGAGTTGAAAAGCAGATATGGCTTGCTCTTTATACTGGGATGCATCGTTAAAAATTTCTTGCAGGTTTTCTTGGGTTTCCAACAAACGTATTTGATCGCGCATATTGGTCACTAAGATATGCTCGTGTTCTTCAAAGTCGGTTTCCATTTCCGCACTATTGGAACGGATCTCACCAACGATTTCAGCCACAACACAGCTATGGTGAGCGGTAATCGCTCTGCCACTTTCAGTTACAAGAGTAGGATGAGGTACACCTTCAAGATCACATACTTCCTTCATGCCAAACACAACATCAGCAACGTATTCGGCAATGGTATAATTGCGTGAGGAATCATTAGTCGATTTACTGCCGTCATAGTCGATTCCAAGACCACCACCTACATCAACATAATCAAGTTTGAAGCCCATGTGGTGCAATTCAGAGTAAATCATTGCCCCTTCGCTTATGGCGTCTTTAACTGCTCGTATATCGGTTAATTGGCTACCGATATGGAAGTGCAGAAGTTTAAAACACTGGCCCATGTCTTCTGCTTCAAGATAACGGGCAGCTTGAATAATTTCTGTATTGGTTAACCCAAATTTAGCTCTATCACCACCAGAACCTTCCCACTTTCCTTGACCTTTTACGGTCATTTTAGAGCGCAGTCCTATAATAGGTTCAATATCCAGTTCTTTGGCTAATTTGACTAACAACAACAGCTCGGAGTACTTTTCAATTACCACAATGATTTTGCGACCAAGTTTACGGGCCATTAATGACAGGCGCATAAACTCTTCATCTTTATAACCATTCAAAATAGTGAGTGAATCTAAATTGGTGTTGTAAGCTAATACCGTGAGCAACTCGGCTTTAGAACCAGCTTCTAAGCCATAGGCATATTTACTTCCGGCATCGACGATTTCTTCAACCACTTCGCGCATCTGATTCACTTTTACCGGATAGACACCACGATACTGTCCTTGGTAATCGGCATTTTTAATGGTTTTAATGAAGGTTTCATTTAACAATGCTACTTGTGAGCGCAGAATGTCATGGAAGCGAAGAACCACAGGAAACTGAATGCCTTCTTCCTTAATTTCTTCAATTACATCTTTGAAATCTATGCGCATTTCAGCATTTGTTACATCAGGGGTAACATGCAAATTTCCGTTAGGACCAATTTCAAAATAATCGCCACTCCAGCGTTTAACGCCATACAACTTTTCTGCGTCTTCAATTGTCCAATTGTCGGGTTTGCTCATTTATCTACTCCGAAGTTTGCCAGTATTTGAAAAAATGGGGCAATTCAAAAGGAATTGCCCCATTTCTAATATTGTTCAAACAACTTAAATTCATTGTTAATTGCCAGCATTATACTTTGCTGGAGTTCTAAAAGGGTACTAATTTATTTGGGTTGATATTGAAAAATATCATCAAGGTGGCATTCAAACACTTCGGCCATTTTAAAGGCAACTTCCAAAGAAGGAGAATACTTACCTTTTTCGATTGCCATTATAGTTTGTCGGGTGACGCCGACTTTATCCGCCAGAGCTTGTTGTGTCATTTCATCGGCAAAAAAACGCTTTTCACGAATGCGATTAGTAATGGGTAAATCAGCCACTTCTAATACCCTCTACGGTAATTAAATAAGGTGACAGCAAAGCGAGCGACTTCAGATAAAATAAAACTAAACATCAATATATGCGCCGTTAACAAGGGGATTTGCATAGAGCTATAGTGGTCTACAAATTCGGGATTATATTCAATGGTAATAATTCGTCCGAGGGTAATGACCACACCAACGACCAAAATCGTATAGCCCACTTGATTGCCCCGATATTCAAACAGTTTATCTCTTTCGTCGGCACCCATTTCAGCGGCTTTATGGTTAGTGGCGGCCAACATGCCGTGCAGCACTGCCTCGACTAAAATACTCAACACAATTGCCTGTAACAGTAGGCTTTTTGCAACGTCTTTTGCTTCCTCCGCAGGAACACCTTCAAGCATGACGATATTGTAAAAATAATAGCCAAATATACAAACTGTACTGAGCAATGAGATCCAGTGACTTTTTTCTTTAAATGACATATCCATACATTTCTCTCCAATAGTAATTGGACAAAATGTATACTCAAACAAACTCAATGTCAAAAATTATTAACATAGAGTTAATTTCAAATAACTTTAAGTTAGTATTATCAACTACTCAGTACCTATATCTTCGTTCCATAATTCGGGAGATTCGGTAATAAATTGCTCCATAAGTTGAATACACTTTGGTTCCTGCAGCACCTCTAATTCTACCCCTCGGCTTTTAAGCAATTGCTCTTCGCCCATAAAGGTTTGATTTTCGCCTATGATAATTTTGGGGATTTCGTATAACAGAATCGCTCCAGAGCACATTGAGCAGGGTGATAGTGTTGTATACAGGGTACATTGCCGATAAACGCTGGCGCTTTGCCGCCCAGCATTTTCAAAAGCATCCATTTCGCCATGTAAAATAGGGCTGCCTGATTGCACTCTGCGGTTATGCCCACGTCCAATAATTTTGTTTTGATAAACGATAACAGAGCCAATTGGAATACCACCTTCTTGTTTGCCTTTGATTGCTTCATCAATGGCTGCAGCCATGAATTTATCCATTTAGATCTCCGTGACGGTTATGTTCGTATTGAAATAACTTATGAACAGGTTTAACGTTTTTTTTCGCTTTCAGCGGGTAGATATACTGTACTGTGATTCACCAATTTAGCATAAATTGATATACTGCTTGTGTATAGTTTTACAACCTATTCCGAGCATTGAATACAGAACCTAGCAAACATACCCTGTCATGGACGCGCAACATCAATAGGTTATAAACTTGCTCTAAGCTATTGGCCAACAGGCCACTTAAATTTCTTTCTTACACCGCGAATCGGTTTCATTTAAGCTGTAATATTTCTAAGGAAAATAACCCAAATGAAAATACTTGTAGACACCCACTCTCACACCATCGCCAGCACTCATGCTTACAGCACAGTGAACGAATACTTTGTTGAGGCGAAAAGAAAAGGGATGCAAATGTTTTCATTAACCGATCATGGTCCGCAAATGCCTGACTCGCCCCACCCTTGGCATTTTGGTAACCGTAACGTTATTCCCAGACTAATTGATGGTGTGGCCTGTTTGAAAGGAATTGAAGCCAATATTTTGCCGCCAGATGGGGGCTTAGATGTGCCAGCAGGAATGAAACCTTACTTAGATTTTGTGATTGCCAGCTTTCATGAACCTGTCTTCCCGCCTAGTACCCAAGCGGTCAACACTCAGGCGCTAATTAACACCATAGCGACGGGAGATTGTCAGATTATAGGACATCCAGGGAATCCAAATTTTCCCATCGACTATGAAGCGGTGATCATCGCAGCTAAAGAGCATAATGTGGTGCCGGAGATAAATAACAGCTCATTTATTCAATCTCGACAAGGTAGCGAACCTAACTGTATCCGTATTTTGGAATTAGTGAACAAGCACGACTGGAAAGTGGTGTTTTCAAGTGATGCTCATATAGCCTTCAATTTAGGCAACTACGAACAATGTATTACTCATGCAGAATCCATTGGCTTTCCCATAGAGCGTATCGTTAATCGTGATGCTAAAACCTACTTAGCTTTTTTAGCCGAGCATAATAAGCCGGTGAGCGAAGAACTAGCCCAATGGTGTGAGTCACTGTAACTAGGCAGACCGGGAATTAGTTAGCATTCACTTACTTTGGTGATATGCCAACCCAGCGCATCGCCACATCGCATCGTTGATAACTTTTTCCATACTTTTCCATAATTTCACGATCATGCTGGAATCCATTCTTTTCATACAAATGAATGGCAGCTTCACATTTGCCATTGGTTAATAAAAATAAACAGTCCAATGGCAAAAATTGCGCTTGAGCAATCACATGCTGTAAGAGTTTCTCTCCTACCTTCAAACCACGAGCATTCTCTAACACTCCCATTTTGGTGAGTTCGAATGCGCCTTCCCCCTTATTTAATAATGCACAGGCCCCAACAACGCCAAGTTGTGAATGTTTAGCAAAATAAATTTTGCCGCCTTTGTCGATAATGTTTTCCTTAGGAGAGCCTAACACTTGTTTGTCGACGTCTTCGAGGACAAACATACTATTGATCCACTGGCTGTTTATTTGCTCAAAAAATGGCGCTAATTCAGGTTCGAAATCTAGAAAGGTGAGGTTATTTGCTAACATGTCAGTATCCACAATATGGGCAGTTTTTAAGGAATCTAATTGTTCGAAATGATCTTTGCTACGCTCAAGTAACGAACGTTTTTTTAAGGCTTGTTCGAATGTTTTTAAGGAATCGTAAAAATGATTTTCAAACTCATGGGATAAGTCTTTAGCGGCTTTGTCTACAGCAGTCCATACAGGTCGCATTTCAGTGACTTTTTGCCGTCCTAAAGCAGACAAGCTTAGTACCCTTTTTCTCGAGTCTTCGCTGCCTAACGTAATATTAATGAGTTTTTTAGCGGCCAATTGTCGACTAAATTGACTCAGTGCAGGTTGGGTTAAGCCTAATAAATTAGCTGCCTCGACAACACTAACCTGTTCTTTTTTATCGAGTAACGCCAGCAAGGTAAACCATTTAGGCTGAATATTCATATCGAAATGCTGATAAACCGCCGCAGCATCAGCCATCATTCGTTCGCTTACTCTTTTTAGGCGACTGCCTAATGCCAGTTCACCCAGTTCATTTAAAAAATCTTTGTTCATACACACCTCAATATAAGCATTTATATAACTGCTTATATATAAATGCAAGTAAATAGATGAGCAAAAATAGAGGAATTTAAATTAACTGGGAATTAAGCCTTGGTTTTTTGGCTTATCAGATCAAATAAGGACTCATTCAAGGCAACAAATATTTTCTAAGGCAATTTGTAATCAAACACATAAAAGTGCTGACCATCTTCAATTTCGATATCCATAGTGCCAACAATTCCTGACAAATCACCGCTACCGGAATCAGGAACCACAGTAATCTCTAAGGACTGTTCTGATTTGTTCATAACACCTTTATGCAATAGAACAAAACCACCGACTTTTCCATCAAGGGTACCAGTAAAAATTTCCATTGCTACATAACCCGCAGACCCTTTCACCTCAGTCATATGACTTAGCATTTGGCCTTTTGACTTGCCTTCAAGCTTGCCATGATAGCTTTTATCCAAGGTCATTCTGCCCATAGAAAAATCTACGTCTGTTTGTGGCTGCATGTTAACTTCAAACTCGCCTTTTACCTTTTCCATGTTCAATTTGGGATCTCCTGAATAAACTACTTGCGCGTAAGGGACCACAATCAACCCTAAAATACAGAAACTCGCGATTACTAAAATGGTTTTAAGATTGTGCATGTCCATGTCTCTATTAAAATCCTGTGAAGATTATAACACCAATCTTAAAACTGTATATAAAAACAGGTTTAAGGCTTTGGAAAAACTTTTTCAAAAAAAATGTCAGGAAATTTTGATTTGTCTCGACTATCTAAGTAATTCACTAAAAAGAGAGACTTGATATGCACTCTGCAACATTAAAACTAAATGAAAAAACAACTTCTTTGCAAAGCCTTAGTTGGATAAAACAAGGACTGAATTTATGCTTAAGAGCCCCCTTTAAACTGTTTTTTTTGCTCTTAGCAAGCATCATTATTGAAGGTGTAATTCAATTAGCCCCAGCGCCTGTAGGAATGATCTTATCGAAGTTAGTAATGGTTATGCTTATTGCATCTTTATGGCCAGTGTTAGATCTGATTTCTCAACATAAATCATGTTCATTACAAAGTATCCGCAGCTATAATGGCTGGGCGAAACTGCCTCTATTAAGTCTACTGTTATTGCTTCCTACTGTAATGCAAGTGCTCACAGCCATAGCCATACTGGGAGACAGCGGAATTGATTTATTGGTATATGGGCAAATGGTCGATGTTACCCCTGTGCAGTTATCGATTATATTTGCCTCAGCAACCCCATTTAGCATATTGTTTATGTTTATACCCGCCTACCTTTTGTTAGAAAATGAAAGTATAGGGACGTCAGTAAAAAAGGGACTTAGCTTAGCCCTTCGAGCATGGCAACCCTTAACGGTTGTATTCATTATCAACTTATTAGCAATTATGGCTGTCCCCTTCACACTATTACTTAGTGCAATATTGCTAGGCCCTTGGCTGCTATGCATCAACTATGTGGCATTTAAAAATCTCACCGACAATCAATAGGACGAAGCGTGACGCAAGCAACAGGAATTGACGAGATATTACAACAATACGCGCCCTTGTTGGCGCGTATTGCTGCCACCTACGAAGCAGACTTAGGGTTAAGAGAAGACTTAATCCAAGATATTAGTTTGGCCGTATGGCGGGCTTTGGAGACATTCAGAGGGGACAGTAGTGTAAAAACCTTTATTGCGCGAGTGGCACACAATCGCGCGGTTGATCACGTATTACGGGAAAGCCGACACAATAAAAACCTTTCAAATGAAGATATTGATGATGTGCAAATTATCTCTCCAAATGTCTCTAATCAAGACAAACAACTGGACCTAATGTCAGCCTTACGTCACTTAAACCTGAAGTATCGGCAGATTATTACCATGCAATTAGAAGGTTTTACGCAATTAGAAATCGCCAGTGTTTTAGGTTTATCAGAAGCTGCCGTAGCTAAACGCGCCAGCAGAGCCAGACAGCAACTCGAACAATTGTTATAAGGAAAGAAAATGGATCCGCAATTTGAACAATGGCAACAATCGTTTCAACAAAGTACACCTCAAGTGGATGCACAAAAGCTGGTGTCTCAAGTATCCAAAATGCATAAACGGGAAACCTTAAAAGCACTAATCGATTTAGTTGCAGGGGTGATGGTCAGTGTATTTTGTGTGTACGTGATTATCTATCACATTGACACCACCATAGGACAGTTATTTGTAGCTATATTGGCTCCAATTCCTTTGGCTTTTAGTATTTGGGCATACAGGTTACGTAAATCTGCGTCAGTAGAGTATAGCCTCGACATTCATCAACTGCTGCAATTTAAACGGCAAAAACTTATCAAACAAGTTCAATATTGGCGAGTAAGTGCATGGGTGGTGATTGGCTTATGGTTAGGTTTATTCGTGGTTGCCAGTATTAATTATATGTTCAACGGTTATGAGGGATTTTGGTCAATTCAAGTAATTATTCAGACAGGAGTGGTCATGTTAACTTGGGCTCGCTATCGCTTTGTAAAACAACAACTCCCCAAGCAGTTGGCAAAAATAGAAATGCTGGATTAACTCAAATTCGAGGGAGTTGGTTAGGCTGATTGTTTTCTAACGACAATTAAACTAGCTGATTTCCCTCGTTGTTTTTTGCCCGACGAATGTTACCGCCTTGTTTTCCCCTCTCGCTGCTTTTTACTCTAGGTTAATTTTGCTTTTATTGTTATGCCGAAAGTTTCCGCTTTTTATAAATTAACATTGACTAAAATATGACCTCATGGTCAACTAATTTACCAAACGCCATTAATATACCCTTAGTGCACTGCATTGTTTTGCAGTCAAACAACACTGTTTTAGCTTACCAATCAGGCGAAGAGGCAGAACAATGAAAAAACTCAGTATTTTATTATTTAGTGCATGGCTAGTTCCACAGTTGGTTTACGCCAATGTAGACAATGGAGCTTTTGAGGATTGGTCCAATGGCTCTGCAGATAGTTGGACTACTGTTGATAGTGGTATTGCAGTAAGTGAATCTACCAGCGTGGTTAAAAGTGGTATTAGTTCCGCCGCAATTAACGTCACCACAGGCACTCAAGGATCTACCGATTTTCGTCAATCCATTGCTGTAACCTCGGGACAATCCATTGAATTTAGCACTTGGGTTTACCACACCGAAGGTGGAATGCGCGCGCGACTTTATGTGGATGGCTATCGCGGATATTCAGATGCTAGTGTCACCAACCAATGGCAACAAATTAGCTATAACTTTACCCCAAGCTCTAGCGGCAATATTGAAGTGGGTTTGAGATTCTACGATGTTTCCGGTTTTGATGGCTCTGAAGTTGTTTACGTAGATGATTTTGAACCCCATGACGGTGTTGGCAATGGCGGCGGTTCTGGTGGAGGCTCAGGAGGTGGAGAAGGATGTGTAACAACATCAGGTAGCTTTAACCTTACAACGGACAACTATGCCTCAGAAACCAGCTGGCAAATTGAAAACGCTCAGTCGGGAGTTGAGGCCTCGGGTTCTGGGTTATCGAACAACACCAGTTACTCTGAGGATTTATGTTTAGACGATGGTGACTATACATTTACCATTAATGATGCATATGGTGATGGCATTTGCTGTAGTTACGGCAGCGGTTCTTACGAGCTCGTTATCGACGGCACCAGCCTGACTAGCGGTGGTAACTTTGGTTCAATAGAGACCTTTAGTTTCAGCATCGGCAGTGGCGGTGGAACAGGTGGAGGTGGTACTCCTCCAGATTTAACTGGATATTACGCCAATGCCTCTGGACTTAGCGGCTATAACTTAAAGTCAGCGCTGTACGATATTATTAAAAATCATTCATCCCAGGGTTACAGTGGTTTGTGGACGTTCTACAGCAGCTATTCGTTAGATCAATATTATGAAAATGATGGCAGCATTTTAGATATATATGCGGAACGACCAACAAGTAACGACCCTTACACTTATTCTGCCGGTAGTGACCAATGTGGTAATTATTCAGGGGAAGGGAGTTGTTATAACAGAGAGCATTCATTCCCCCGTAGTTGGTTTGGTGGCGCCATAGAACCCATGAATTCAGACGTACATCATATTTTCGCCACCGATGGTTACGTCAATTCTAAGCGCGGTAGTTACCCCTATGGCGAAGTGGGTAGTGCGAGTTTTACCTCTCAAAATGGCTCACTGTTAGGCTCCGCACGCTCGGGGTTAGGCTATTCAGGAACGGTATTCGAACCCATTGACGAATTTAAAGGTGACTTAGCCCGAGCTTATTTCTATATGGCAACCCGTTATGAAAACGTGATTGCCGGTTGGGACTCTAACAGCAGTTCCGTTGACGCGGTGTTAAACGGTACCGCCAATCAAGTTTTTGAGTCGTGGTTTGTGGATTTAATGAAAACTTGGCATAACCAAGATCCAGTGAGTCAACTTGAAATAGATCGCAATGACGCAGCCCATTCTTATCAAGGCAACCGTAATCCATTTGTCGATCACCCAGAATTCGTTGCAGAGATTTGGGGAAACTGACAGCTAAGCATAGACTAAAACGATAACGGCTCCTTGTGAGCCGTTTTTTTGTTTGCAATACTGTCGTTAGATTCCACTTCACTTTAACCCTAACGTATCCATCATAAGGAATAAATTTTGGACAACCACACGCCAAGCGCCCTTCAGCAAGAATGGACAACATTACAATATCAGTACGATAGCTATGAGAAGTTTTCTTTGTTGATTAAGGTAGCGAGTGGGATCTTATGCAGTTTATTGCTCTTTCATGTTCAACTTGATTTTATCGTGCCGCTTCTTTGTATGGTGTTTTGGATGTTGGATGGCATTTGGAAAACTTTTCAGGGCAGAATAAGCGATCGTCTTTTAATTGTTGAAAAAGCATTGTTGAATCCAATGCAAGACAATGGCATGCAATACAATAGTCAGTGGGAATTTAGTCGTCCTAGCAGCATGAAGTTAGTGATTAGTTATCTAAAAAATGCGTTAACACCGACAGTTTTCGCTCCACATTTATTGATAATTGTTATCGCGCTAATAGGTGCTTATATATCTTAGTTTGAAAGCTGGATTCACTTACAGTAAGTGAATCCAGTCATATATAGAAACTTAAGCGGCTTTGCTTAAGTAGATTGAACGATAAGAAATGTACATGGATGTAAATAGTAAAGGAATAACAACCAACAATCCTAAAGCAAAAGGGATTGCTCCTAAAATGTAGAGAACTAACATCACAATGCCGTAAACTAAAAATGGCACCACATTCTTAAATGATCCGATAAAGCTTTGTTTCATCGCTTCAAAAACCGGCATGTCTTGTAAAACAATTAATGCTGGTGCAAACCACACCGCCATGACCATAGGTAACATTAACGCCATAGCCACTAGAAATGATAACCAAAATTGCGCGCCCATCATTTCCGGCGTACTTTCGCCTGCGAGTAGATCCATATAGACCGACCCCATCGCAATAAACATCACCACAATACTAATAAGCGCCCCAATAGCCGAAAGCCCAACTAACCTGCCTGCATGATTTGAGAAACCAGCAAACAGATATTTAATATCAAAGGGCTTGCCTTCTGCAGCGGCCTGACAACCTAACATTAGTCCACCAACCCAAATATAGGTTAAGAACATACTAATAAGGGAACCAACAAAAGGAATGATATTGATAACGATTGCGACAATGAAGCCAACAATCATAGTTACAATCCACATACCTATATCTTGTTTAAATAAACTAAAACCTTCAGATATCCATGTCATTCCATCGCCGACGGCTTTATTTGATGGCCCTGTATAAATCCACTCTCCAGAAGGTGCTTCCGTCGAAGTGAGATCCGACTCCGGTGCTTGATAAGGGCTATTTTCATTATTATCCATTTTTTTATTCCTATGTAGATTCCCAACACCACTAGAACAACCAATTTTCTAGTGATTTTTATAACAGCAACGAAATTAGCATTAGACCCCTTATAAACACAAGTTTTATGCAGGCAAAACACCCCATTTCACACATACAGACTTATGAAATTGCATCCCTATTGTAGGCGGGGGCTTTAGCCCCGCGAGGGTTTGGCTACCGTTTCCACGGGCTAAAGCCCGTGCTACAGAAAAAAGATTAACCTGTGCATCGCCTGTTGGCGGGTGCTTTAGCCCCGCGAGGGTTTGGCTATCGTTTTCACGGGCTGAAGCCCGTGCTACAGAAAAAAAGATTAACCTGTGCATCGCCTGTAGGCGGGTGCTTTAGCCCCGCGAAGAGTTTGGCCATCGTTTTCACGGGCTAAAGCCCGTGCTACAAACTTGTGGAGGTTTGATTTATTTCCATGGCCTAAAGGCCATGCTATAAAACGAAGGTTATGCTGGCGAACAAGGTTCTAGGTAAACCAACAAAATAGCGGTAGTTACCAAATGAAATATCAGCCCGTTCTGCATAATCGCGATTAGTTAAATTATTGAGTTTCAATGACAAGGTTAGGTTATCGTTCATTTGCCAACTTGAGTGCAGGTTAAATAAATCGTGTCCCGCGTAAGTGGCAGTATTTTCTGGATCTAAATAATATTCATCCATGTGAGTCCATTCAAGACGGAAGTTTAAAGCGTTAACGGGTTGCCAATGCAATCGAGCGCCAGCCAACACTTTAGGGGCCGTATCAATATAATTCCCTTCAATATTTATAGCCGACAAAGTTAAGTCAGATTTATACGTATGTCGCCCCCAACCAACGTTGGCATCAAGCTGTACATTGTCAGCCAGTGCTGCGCGGAAGTTAAACTCCAGTCCCGCATGCATGGTTTTGCCTTCACTGATATTTTGTTTTTCGGTGTCTTGGAAAATCACATTTTCTTTTTCCATCTGATAAGCAACGGCTTCTGCCTTAAACCCTTCCCACGATGCTTTCCACCCTAACTCAACTGAAAGCACTTCCTCCGCTTCTAAGTTCGCAATTTGCTGACCACTTTGTAATCGAAATAGTTCGCCGGCTTGCGGAGCTCTAAACCCACTGCTTAAATTAGAAAAAATGATTTGATTAGGTGTAATTGAATGTAAAACACCTACACGCCAAGACCACTGTTCAAAGTCTACATTTTGATCAGAGGGACGAGTAAAACGACAATTTTCGCCCCCCTCCTCACATACATCACCATCGCTTAGGTGATTATCGTAGTCATACTTCGTCATATCGAAGCGCGCACCAACACTTAATTGGGTATTTTCTGTAATACTCCACCTTGTATGCACAAAAGGCGAAATAAGTGTCGCGTCCACATCATAATCATAGTGAACACCTTTGGGAATTGTCGCCGAAAAGTCTTCTGCTTGAGACTCTGTTAACTCACCATTGGTAAGATCAATGTCAATTCCTGAAATGAATTCCACATCGTTAAAGTGTTTTTCATATTGCCCCTGAACACCAACACTTTGTTGACTGTTCTCTTCAAGTGCTTGCCAAGGTAAATAATGTTGTAAAAAACGCATATCAGTCCAACGAACGTAAGGGGTTAGTTTGAAAACGCCTTGTTCTAGTTCTGTTTGCCACTGACTATGAGCTCGAAAACTCTTAGACTCTCGAAAGGCTTCTGGATTTAGATTCATACGTCGCATAGCATCGTCTTTGTAACTCAACTCACCCTCAATGAAACCCGCCGTCTCTTGATTTAAGTTGGCATAACTAAGGACATTTTTAACCTCCCACCGACCTACAGATTGCTGATGAATCAGATCAATTTTTTGCTGATTGAAGCCACTGTCGTTTTGATAGCCATTATCGTCAGTGATATTCCCTAGCAAGGCAAAACCAGCCTCTTCAGTACCTTGACTAAAGGTGCCTTTGAGTCGATGAAAACCATATCCGCCTACGTCAGCAGAAACTGTATTTTGTACATCTTCAACATCAGCACTAATAACGTTAATCAACCCATGAACTGCATTCGAGCCGTAAAAAACACTGTTAGGGCCTCTAACCACTTCCACTCTGCTAGCTTGTTCAGAGTTCACATCGAACAATTGATTAGCGTTACAAAATCCGGGAGCCCTCAAGGAAATACCGTCTTGAGCAAATAAAAATGCTCCACAACCACCAGCACCGGTAAAAACAGGGGAACGAATAGCAGTTAAGTGCTCTTGACCATTTCCTCGGCTTATCCAGCCTCCAGGTACAGTATTAAATAACTGATTGATATGCTGATGACCAACTTCTTCAATCTCAATTGAATCAATAATACTTACGCTACTATCGGCTTGCATAATCGCAAGGGGTTGACGAGTTGAGGTTACCGTAATTCTTTCATCTATAGCTAATGAATCAGCTAAACTGACAGCAGATACTCCACTCCCAGCCATAGTGAAAATACTGCACCAAATAATCTTAAACTTCTGACAATTCATTTTTTCACCTTGTTTTGTTTGTGCATAAATGTCTTTAGTGGACCAAATTTCTAACCACTGTGGAAACCAAAACCCTATCTGAAACGCAGGTTATTGGTGCTCAAATGTTGAATGTTTTTACAGCCCATCAAACGCATATCTCTTTCAATTTCAGTGCGCATTAAACTAAGGGCTCGTTCAACACCAGGCTGTCCCGCTGCTGCCAACCCATACAGATACATCCGTCCGATACCAACGGCTTTAGCACCAAGAGAAAGGGCCTTCAATACATGGGTTCCTCTTTGAACTCCACTATCAAACAGCACATCAATTTTATCTCCCACTGCGTCAACAATTTCCGCTAGGTGATCAAAAGAACTTCTAGAACCGTCAAGCTGCCTACCACCATGATTCGATACCACTATGCCAGTACAACCAATATCTACTGCCTTGCGAGCATCTTCTACATTCATAATTCCTTTAAGGCAAAACTCGCCCCCCCAAAACGCCACCATTTGCTCGACATCTTGCCAATTCATTGAAGGATCAAGCATTTCAGTAAAGTAACCACCTATGGAACTGGCACCACCTTTCATATCGATATGCGCCTCTAATTGCGGTAACGAAAATTTTTCATGGGTAACATAGTTGATTCCCCACATAGGCTTGGATGCAAACTCCCAAAGTCCTTTTAAATTCAATCTAAAGGGAATGGAAAAGCCAGTACGCAAATCTCTTTCACGATTTCCACCAGTGATAGAATCAACCGTCAACATCATGATTTTGATATTGGCCTGTTTCGCACGCTCCATCATCGCCTGGTTTAAGCCTCGATCTCTGTGAAAGTAGAATTGATAAACTTGCGGTGCGCTGAATTTTTCAGCGATCTCTTCCATACTGACCGTACCAAGAGAAGAAACACCGAAAAGAGTTCCAAATTTATCAGCGGCGGCGGCAACGGCGCGTTCACCTTGATGATGAAACAGGCGTTGCAACGCCGTTGGCGAGCAATAGACAGGCATAGGTAATTTGGTGCCCATCACCTCAACAGACATGTCGATTTCTTGAACCCCTGATAAGACACTCGGAATAAGGTCACATTGATTAAACGCTTGAGTATTACGTTGCATAGTTACCTCATCATCAGCACCACCATCGATGTAATCAAAAATGGGGCTAGGTAAACGTTTTTTTGCAAGTTTTCTAAAGTCGTGAAAATTATGACACTGACTTAATCTCATTCACTTTTTTCCTATATTGAAGCTAAGGTTTAAATAACAAATTTTTGAGTTTTGTAATGATTTACTCACTGATGTCATCTACATTTTTTAACGATACTGTCATTGCTCTAAGAGCTGAGTCACTGATGTCACCTTCAGGCTCTTCGGTTTGCTTAATGGTATAAAACTGATTAATCGAAATATTACGATGAATACTTTCAAACTGCTCAGCCCCAGGCCAAACAATACGAATCTCATTAACAATATCAGCACCGGCTAAACCAAAATGTAATTCAGATGGGGAGCTAGAGATAAAGCTTCCGCCAGAACGAACTTCTTGTAGTTGGGTAATACCATTTGCAGTGACATAAACTTTTGCACCTATGGCTTGAGTATTTTTAGCCAACCCTTGCAGGGTCAAATGAATGAAACCTTTGTCTGCAGATGAAGATGCATTGTTTTTATATAACAGCAACCTGTCTTGATGATTGCTAACAAGAATATCCACATCACCATCTCGGTCATAATCGAAGCAAACAACACCTCTCCCAGAGAGCCTATCGGTAATGCCCAGCTCGGCACTTTGTTCGCTAAAACTACCGTCTTGGTTAGACATAAATAGACGGCTTGGGGTGTTTTCAAATTCCCGCATCGAGCGTTTTAACTTCATATAGGCATAGGGGCTACCCAAGTGTTTGCGTAACTCACTATCCAAATCGAAACCATTTACGTGAAAGATATCGAGCCATTGGTCATTGTTGAAATCGGCAAAGCAAGCTCCCCAAGCCCACAAGCCTTCGGCAACCCCAGCTTCGTCCGTCACATCAATAAATTGTCCATCAATATTGTTGTACAGACGGTTTCCTTCTACTCCCCAGTTTCCTTCAGCTTTACCGTTAGGATCAGATACACTGCTGACAAACCAATCCAGATCGCCATCATTATCATAATCAGCTACAGCACTACCCATACCGTTTTTATCGGTAATCTGTGATAAATGAGTGATATTTTCAAAGTGACCATTACCAGTATTTTTATACACCTGACTAGTTTCAAAATCAGCTGCCAACAACAGATCTGGATAACCATCTTCATCAATGTCAGAAAAGGTACCTGTAAAGGTAAAGTCAGTGCTGCCAATCATTTCCATTAAATGCGCTTTTTTATCCGCAGCAACAAATTCCAAAGTAGTGTCAGAGCTAACATTTTCCCACAAATGATTGGGCTGCTTACCCCCCACCCCAGGCCCTCGCCAGTGGGTCGTTAGTGCATCTAAATCACCATCCAAATCATAATCGGCAAACGCAAATGACCAACTGGTTAACTGCGCTGCAATACCTGAGTTTTTAATCGGTATAAATTTTTGGTTGTTATGATTAATGTATAACGTGGGATTCTGACTATGTTGATTACCTTTTAACTCACCTGATATAGAAGACAAATTAGGGTGAACCAAATTCGAGGTAATAATATCTAAATCGTTATCCCCATCAATATCGACCATGGCGACGCCATTCGATAATTCTTTAGAAGTAATTCCCCACTGTTTGGATATGTCAGTAAAACTGCCATCTCGGTTGTTTCGGTATAAAACGTCTGCCGAACCATCTCCGGTAGGTTGAAAAATATCTGGCCAACAATCCCCGTCAACATCGCCTGCGGCAACACCGCCGCTAAAAATTAGGCGTTGCGCAGATTGTAAATTATAAAGTGGCCAAGTAATGTGGTGTCGCTTGGTTAACCCTGATCTTAAAGCCACTTCTTGGAATTTATGTGGTTTATTTTTAATCTCGTCTACCTTTGCGATTTCGCAACCAAATAAATTGGATTTAAGCACGATGGCTTTTATGCGACCTGAAGCTTTGACCTTACTACGGGTATCAGTGATTAAGGTTTTGCTCAGACTAGCCAAAGGTTTAGGAGGAGGAGCAAACTCGCCAATTTTTGCATTTAAACGCAATGAGTCAGGTGCTACTTCATTTTCATTTGGCACCCAAACCGCTAGGCATTCTTGATTATTTAAACACGGGTCAGTCAACGCACTGAGGAAAGCAGCAATGGCATCCCTTTGATGGCCATTAATATTCACATCACTAGGCAGTTTACTCAGCCCTTGCTGTTGTTGTTCTAATAAAAATTGAAGGGGCTTTTGGGAATGCGCTTCGGCCTGCGGATTTAATTCACTGACATACTGCATTTGAGGATTATTGGCAAAACTAAAATCATAACTTTTTATGGATTTAACAGGATCGATATGATGAGCAATAACGTCCTGCAATTGGGTAAATGCCCCCGAGTGTGTATAAGGAGCAGTAGCTGTCACGTTCAGTAAAGTGGGTGTCCGAAACGCGAATCTATCCTGGTCTTTTTGAGTGACCCCTCTACGCCCAAAGTCTTCTCCATTGGGCTGCTTGCCCCTACCAAATTGCGGAACAGCGATATTATGGAATTGTTCATCAGAAAAAATTGGCGGAGTGTGACAAGCAACACAATCAGCACCGCCTTGTTGCGACTGGTTGAAGAATAGTAACGCACCTTCAACTTGCAAATCTGTTAGTGCATCTTCATCGCCTTTGATATAGGCATACCAATCATTATCAATTAACACTTGGGTCGATTGGTAATAAGAAATGGCTTTTTCAATATTGCTAAAATTTATCAATGTTTCAGCATTCGCATCAGGTTCACCAAATGCGGCACGAAACAATTTTAACCATGACTGATTTTTATCATGTTGTTTCATTCTTGCTACAAGTGCGTCACGTATGCCTTCATGAGTTTGTGCAGTGGCGAAACTATAGCCGCGCATTTCGTCATTTGAGACGACAGGAAAACGGGTCTGACTGGCCAGCAAATCATTGCCTGCAGCAATATCTCCTAACCATAAATTACTATCAGGTGTGCGATGGTTTTGGCCCTTACCGCCATTCTTAGAATCTTCATCTAAAACAAAAACACGACCATCGTAAAACATTGCACGATTGTATAATGAAGAATTAAAAGTGCTTTGTGCGTGACGCGGAACATTTGGTGCACCATCAGCATTAGGATCAGCAGAAGACTGCCAATCATGCCAACGACCGGGACCGAGCAACTCGGGTTCATAAGCTGATTCGCCAACTGGCAAGCTAAGTTTATCTCCGCCCGCTAAGTACGGATGATGACAACTAGCACAGGCAACATCTTTATTGCCACTTAACGAGCGACTAAAAAATAATTCTTTGCCCAACCTAAAAAGCGGGGATGATATTGGTTTTTCATCGACGCTGGGTAAAAGAGGATAAGTTTGTTCTAGCTTATCAAGCACTGCTCTGAGCATCACTCGGTCAGCGTCTATTGTTGCGTGAGTCGGACTTTTAGTGCCACTACAGCTGATTAAAAACAAAAAAGCAGTGGCAAAGCAGAATAACTGCTTAACCACTGCAACGTGCCCTAAAGCGCGTGCTAACACTTTATTTTCCTGCACTAACTGACGCACAGGTCTCACCGCGCAGGTAAGTGTTATTAACAAAACGAATTTCGAGTTTTCCGTCCTTTGCGTCAATCTTATTTATCTTTTCTTTACCTTGATAAATATGTGACGACAAACCTTTTTCACTGCCAATGTTCATGCAATTTGGACTATAGGTCGCATTATATTGTTGTTCACCATCAATTTGCTTTTCAAAAACCGTCACTACACCTGTACCACATTGTGCCATGGCATAAATGTCATCACTTTTATCGTAAACCTGAACATGTTCTTCGGTTTCTTCATCAATCCAATGAATGTGTTTGTCAGGTGTTCTTACGAAAAAACCACCATTACAATTCACTCCGGTGATGGGCTTCGCTGCGGCTGACACAGTTGTTGATGCAGTAAGTCCCAAAAGCATTTGCGAAATAACAATTAAACTAATACTGACTTTTTTCATAATTCACTCTCTTTGGTTATCGATTAAGTAGTATTTGACTCACTACCAATTAATTTGAATTAACGTGTTTACCGACGTGGCTTACCAAATCCAATCCAACTATTAAACTCTGCGGCAACTACGAGTTCATCGTTTTCAGCGGTTAATGCCAAGGCAGGTAATTTTCTTGGGGCAGGACCAGACACTACTCCACCGCCTTCTTTGGGATTAAAAACTGACTGATGGCAAGGGCACATATAGTTTTCTTCCTCTTTTACCCAACCAGTCACTGGGCAGCCTGCGTGAGTACATATGGCGGAGTAAGCAACTATGCCGTCGGCAGACATTTGCTGTGTTTCTGTGGATAGCGACTCTTTAGAAAGTTTTTGAATCAGAATTTGGTTGTAACGAGAGCCATCCCGAACTTCCCCGGTTTTTGGATCGACAGGCACCACTAGCACTTGCTTATCCGATTTGGCGAGATCTGATATTTTAATTAAAGGTCCCTGTAAACGCTTACTAAAATAAGTAAAACGATCACCCACTTGTGGCGGCAATTTACTTTCTGGCGATTTTTTCTTGATTGCAGCTAATGCTGTATTGCCAGTAAAACAGTTCACTGCCGGTATCGCTAAAGCAAGATATTTCAGCAAATTGCGTCTCTTGCTATCTGTAATGTTATTTTGATTGGTTTGGGCACAACCGCAGCATGCTTCTTGCTCGATATCATCATGCTTATTATTTATTTTTTGTTTCATTGCTACACCTCGAACTTCAGCAGGCTAAATAGACTTTTTATTTTATTGGTTTATGAAAGTCAGGGGAGACACTCGCCTCCCCTTATAGCTTTTTAAGCGTCAGGTAAAGCGAATACCCAAATAACGCCACCTTCAGGCACATCTGATATCCACTCACCACTTTCGTCTTTTGCTGCCAAAACACCATTGGTCCAATGAGGATCAACACCGTAGCCAGCGGTTATAGCTATGTATTGCTTACCGTCTACTTCATAAGCAACAGGCGGTGCAATAGCGGTTGAGTTCAGAGGGAATTCCCAAAGTACTTCGCCAGTTTTGGCATCGAATGCTCGCAATATGCGATCATTGGTACCGGCACTAAATACAATGTTGCCAGCTGTAGATAGAACAGGACCCCAGTTCATGGTTTTGCCGTAATCGTGCTGCCATACTTTTTCGCGCTTGTTCACGTCCCAAGCTTGCATCTGGCCAACACCTTTGTTTTGATCAGCTAAATACACATCTAAATCAGGAATATCGATACCAGCCCAGAATTGACCTGAAGCAGGTTCAACATCATCTTGGAATTTACCTTCGAAGGAATTACAAATGTTGTCGTTTGCGGGGACATACATCATCCCAGTATCTGGGTTGTATGATTCGTAAGGCCAGTTTTTTCCACCCCAAAGACTTGGGCAGTAAGAAACTCGTTTGCCAGTAACTGGCACGTGGTCGTAGTCATAGGTTGGACGACCCGTTTTAGGATCCAAAGATTTAAACGCATTGTTCGCTACGAAAGGTTTACCTTCGAGATATTCAATCTTGCCTTTACCATCTCTTTCTAACCAATACATGTAACCGTTACGTTGTGGAGAAACTAAACCTTTAACCTTTTTGCGACCGTCTTTAAGACCGTCAATTAGCATAGGTGCGTTCATCGCAGCCCAGTCCCAAGAGTCATTATAGTGGTACTGATAATGCCCTTTAATTTTGCCAGTATCGGGATCCATCGCGATAGAAGATGCAACATACAAGTTGTCACCTGGACGTTGGTCACCCAACCAAGGCGAACCGTTACCTACACCCCAATAAAGAATATCTTCATCAGAGTCATAGTTACCAGGCATCCACATACTGCCGCCACCATATTTCCATGCATCAGGGCGTTTACCTTCTTTCTTCCAGGTTTCATGACCAGCCTCACCGGGGCCAGGTACGCTATAAGTTTTCCAAGCAGTTTCGCAGGTTTCTGCATCCATAGCTTCAAGGAAGCCACGTACACCATATTCGCCGCCTGAAGGACCAACTAAAATTTTACCTTTCACTGGAGTAGGAGCTGACGTGATGTATGCACCTATGCTCCAATCGCCAATTTGGCTTTGACACAAACGCTCTCCAGTTGCTGCATCCAACGCGTTTAAAGTTCCATCTAAGCCAGCAACATAAACTTTGTCACCCCACAACGCTACACCACGGCTAGTATTGTGCATAACACTTAAATCATACGGATTATCATGCTTATAACGCCAATACAGTTGTCCTGTTTTGGCGTTTAACGCAAGTACGTTGTTGTAAGGCGTAGATACAAACATAACGCCATTGTTAACTTGTGCAGGTGCTTCATGACCAGAATCCAAGTTCGTAGAATAAGTCCAAACCGGTTTAAGCTTACTGACGTTTTTAGAGTTTATTTCTTTTAGCTTACTGTACATCCAGCCTTCGTAATTACCTTTAGGCAACAACCAGTCTTGGGGTGCTGCTTCAACTAATCGTTTGTGGGTAACCGTTTTGTAGTTTTCAATTTTTTTGTTAAGCGTTGTCAAATTCGCTGCTGATACTGAATAAGCGGATATCAGTCCGACAGCGCCAATGCAACAACTAAGATATTTCATTTTAAATACTAAAGATTTCATTATTATCCGTGCCCCTGTTTGATTTTTTGATTGGCGAACTTACAAATCAATTAACATGCCAATAACATATCGAACCGGTAACTTTCCTAAACTACTGAATAGTAATGATTTTTTATTTTTCACTTTTAACGTTTTAAAAACACTATTTTTAAATAGTACACAGGTGTTGCAGCACAAATGCGAAAATGAGACACCTAAACTCTGCATATAATAAACTTCTCAAACATTTGTCAAAAAGTTGTTAAAAATTTAAAAGTTCGGTGTTATGGTGAAAAGACTGGTGAAAAAACAGGCTCAAATAACTAGGGCAAAAAGAGTATCGTTTTACTTTTTATTCTGGGAATTTAATAGTGTTGGAGAATGGATAAAATGAGACAAACACCTCAGCTCAGAACAACTAATGATGTCATCGCTTTTATGACCGGAAATTTCCAAAACCGAGATATCAGTCCAAGCGAAAAAATCGTAAATTCCTGGCAGAGAAGTATCCTTAAATATGGCCTGGACCCATATAAACAAAAGGAAGTGGAGATTCTTTCTAGTACTGAAATGCAACAACAATTGCAACGACAAGAAGACTTTTTGGATATCGCAAAACATGGTGTTACGGGTCTCTCAAAACGGATTTCCAATGCGGGATTTTCTGTAGTTTTAACAGATGAAACAGGCCTCACTTTGGACGCGAAAATTCCCAGTAGTATGCGAGAGAAATGTCAGAAATCTGGACTGCGAATCGGAGCTGGATGGTCAGAAAAACAAGTGGGAACGAATGGAATTGGCACTTGTTTAGCCGAAAAAGAATCAATTATTGTTCATCAACACGAACATTTTTTCGCCGAACAAAGCCAATTAAGTTGCTCTGTGACACCTATTTTTGATCCAATGGGTGAATTGAGGGGGTGTTTAAATGCCTCTTGTTTAGGTGCCTCGAAAAACAAAGAAAACCAATTTCTTACCTTACAAATGGTAATGATGTACGGAAGAATGATTGAAAATAGTTATTTTCGACAGGCTTATCGAAATCAAATCACCATGAGTATAAGGCCAACAGAGAGCTTTGCAGATCTCATTCAGGAGCAGTTGTTAGCAGTTAATGAACGAGGGATTATTGTTGGCGCTAATCGCTCAGCTTTTACTGAATATGATGCTCTACTGCAAGCTGACCAACAACTGCCTGGTAGTCAAATAGAGGATATCGTTGGACAATCCATAGATGAACTCCTGAGCAAAAGTAAAGGTGGAGGAGTAGTCGTCCGCTCCTTTTCTCCTAAAATGCTCGAAGAAATAGAAATCGGCTTACGAGTTCCATCAAATAAATTGAACAGTGTACACGCTGTTGCAGAACGTAAACCTGCGGAAAGCATAGCCATGAACGCTCACCCTAGCTTGCAACAACTAGCAGGTGAAGATGCCGTGGCTCAGTCGCAAATCAAACAAATAATGCGGGTTATCAATAAAGATATTCCATTTCTAATTACCGGTGAAACAGGTACTGGTAAAGAAGCATTTGCACGGGCAATTCATCGAGCCAGCGACCGTGCTGACGGTCCTTTCATTGCGCTAAATTGTGCAGCCATTCCTGAATCTCTAATTGAAAGTGAATTGTTCGGTTATCGCAGTGGCACTTTTACCGGTGCGAACAAGAAAGGTATGAAAGGTAAATTGGAATTAGCCCACGGAGGTACAATTTTCTTAGACGAAATTGGGGATATGCCGATTCAACTGCAAACTCGCTTACTACGAGTTTTAGCTGAACGAGAAACTATCCCACTCGGTGCATCAGAACCCACTCACATTGATATTCAGGTCATATCGGCTACCCATCAAAATTTACAGGAACTAATTAGTCAAAAACTGTTTCGAGAAGATTTTTATTATCGATTGAATGGTATGTCTATCGAATTACCAAACTTAAGAGACAGAAAAGACAAGGATTTTATAATTAATTACCTGTTGAACAATCTAAACTCTGAGCAAGAAATCCAAGTTTCAGAGCAAGCACGGAATGTTTTGCACAGTTATCATTGGCCAGGAAATATCCGTCAATTAGTCAGCGCTCTAAAGTTCGCTGAAGCCTTATCTGAAGATAACAAAATCGATTTAGATTGCCTGCCAAAAGATATAGTAAGTACCAACGTACAAATTGAAAAGAAAGAGCCGGTTGAAGAGTCAGCGGAACAAAATAAAACGCTTTCAAATTATGTTGGAAATCAAGAAGGACTCCACTTATTGGAAACACTTAAAAAGTATCGCTGGAATATCACCCAAGTGTCTGAAGAACTGAATATTTGCCGCTCCACTGTATATCGAAAAATGCGCAAATATAACATCGTTCAACCTAACGAAATTTACTAGCAAACGAACTATAAAATACTGTCTTATTGCACGGCTTAATTGACCTAATTTAACCCCTTTCAAAAAAGCTAACGCGTCTTGCGTTGGCTTTTTTTTGCTCCCTCAAATCCGCTCTTAGTATGTTTATCACAGGTATCATTCAGTTGTCGCATCGCTAAAGCAACATTGCGACATAAGCATCACTTTTAATTTTTATAGAAAACACAACCCATTGTTTTAATTGTATTTATTTTGTTACTGAAATGTAAAAAGCATGGCATGCGAATTGCGAAATAGTCGATGGCTAACCATTCACAGGCCACAATACAATGGGAAAATAATCATGAAAATTAAATTTAAAAAATTAAAAGTCGCATCAGCGATTCTGACCTCTTTATTAGCTAGCCAAGCCTTCGCTGCTGATACAAGTAAAATTCAATTTAGCGGTGCCGTTATGCAGTCTTGGCAGACAGGAATGGAAGTTGATGGAGCCGCGGTAAATCCAGCAGATGCGGAATCTGACTCTGGCTTCCATCGTTTGCGCTTTGCATTGAACGTTAATGCGCAGGTTTCCGAAAAAGTGTCGATATTTGCCGAGCTTGCAGAAGAACCAAATGATTGGAATAACGGCAGTGCGGCTATCTCGCAAGATTTGGCTTGGATTCAATTTGATATGAGCGATACCATGGGCTTGCGTTTAGGTAATCTCATTTCCACAACTCAGACATTCTTACGATATTCAGATGGTGCCGCGGTACAAGCTAACCCATTTGTAGGAAATGGGTTAGTTGACATGATCACCGCTGAAGAAGGTGTTTGGATTTACGGTGTTCATGATGTCTCAAATGACACAAACGTGACTTGGGATGCAGTTGTTTCTACACCTGACTTCTTTGCTGACTTTAGTGACGGTCGTGGTTATAACTATGGTTTAAGAGGAACGTTGAATTTCAAGAGTGGACTTTCTTTCGGTGCGGGTACCTTCAAGACCAATCATGATATGGATGCGGTAACAGGTAAAGCATTTGGTTCCGCAATAGGTTTAGGTGATGGCGATAACTATCAGTTCGCCAACACGCCAGTAAGTGCTAGAGGTACTCACACATTAATAATACCCGGTGTCGATGCCTTTATCTGGCAAGCTGATATTCAATACAAAACGGATAACTTCATGATCCATGGGTTATACGGTAAAGCCACCGACGATTTCAGTTGGGCAAACGGTCAAGGCAGCTTGCAGACCAATTATATCGAACAAGAATCGGAAATGGCATTTTGGTCAATTGAAGGTAAATATGATCTAACCGCTAGTGCCTACTTAGCGGTGCGCTATCAAGAATCTACAAACGATAGTGAAGGAATTGAAACGGAAAATGATGCAACAAGGTTGCAGGTTGGTGCCGGTTGGTGGATGAATGACTCAACCTTATTTAAAATTGAATATGTGAAACAAGAAGAAGAGCAATTCTCTGGTGGTGGAGCTACCGAGTTTGGTGCTGCTGGCGGCGCTGAGTGGGACGGTATAATTGCTGAAGCTTCAGTAACATTCTAAATGGTGTTGGCTATAGCCGAAGAATAATTAAATAATCAATTGCAAGGGCATACTTAATATGCCCTTTTTATTAAGCAAAAAGCCAAATTCAAAGTTAATTTTTTATTATATAAACACGATACAAATTAGATAGTTCTGCGGGATTAATATTGCGTAGCGGTAACTGGTTTTTAGGAATGCTATTTTGTATAAAAAATGAAGCTATTTCGATACTTTCAAAAATATTATTTTCATAAATGGATATAGTCGTGGGATGTCCTTCTGATAATAAAGCTAAATCATTGAAGGTTTTTCTATCAAGGTAAAACATTGCACTTTCATCAACAGCTAAGATAGCACTAAAGCTCGCAAACTCATCGTTACTATTAAAGCCTGTTGTTCTTTCTAATGCTGCGCTCTTATTCTGGTAAGTTTCCTTGCTGCATTCAACAACATGAACACCTCGATTCTTAAGTTTTCGTTTTAGTCTTTCCATGAAATTCCATACCACTTTGACCTTAATTTAGTGAGCCTCGTCAAACGAGACCCACTTAATAAGATTAAGACTGAATATAGGCCACTTGAGTGCGCATATACTCATATAATCCATGTTTACCGTCGGCTCCTCCAACACCTGATTTACGTGCTCCAGCATGAAACCCTTGCATCGCTTCAAAGTTTTCACGGTTAATATAGGTTTCTCCGTAATCTAAACCTCTGACTGCATTCATAGCGAGACTTAGATTTTGTGTATATACAGAGGATGTTAGTCCATATTCAGAAGCATTTGCATAACCAATGGCCTCATCTAAATCGGCAACGATTTGAACCGGTAACACAGCACCAAAAATCTCTTTTTGCATGATTTCCATGTCACTATTACAGCCAGTTAAAACCGTCGGTTGATAATGAAAACCTTGACCTAAATCAGCAACTTGGCCTCCAGTCACCACTTCAGCTCCTTGCTTCTTGGCAAACTCAACCATTTTTGCAACCTTATCCAAACCTACTTTATTTACCAATGGTCCCATATCAATATCAGATTGGGCCATAGGGTCACCGTATCGTGTGGCGGACATAGCTTGGCTTAGTTTTGCGATAAACTCTTCAGCCACAGAAGCCTGAACATAGACGCGTTCAGCGCAATTACAAACTTGTCCTGAGTTAATCACTCTGGAGTCTTTAATCGCTTGCGCTGCAAGGTCTAAATCAGCATCAGCCAAAACAATTGCTGGAGCTTTTCCACCTAACTCCAAATTAAGCTTGGTTACATTAGGCGCTGCGGCTGACATAATTCTAGAGCCCGTTTCGACACTCCCAGTAAAGCTGATCATATCAATTTTAGGGCTTGTAGAAAGAGCATTCCCCACTTCATGTCCTGTGCCACAAACAACATTAAATACACCTGGAGGTAAATCTGTTTCGGCAACAAGCTTAGCGAATTCAAAGCAATTGTTAGGTGTCTCTTCACTAGGTTTAACGACAATTGTATTACCGGTTATTAGTGCTGGCGCCATTTTTCGAGCAATTAGGAAAAAAGGAAAATTCCAAGGTAGAATACCGGCCACAACACCCAATGGTTTTCTAAAAACAAAGATGTTTTCTCCGGGTCTATCACTAGTGACCACCTCACCTTCAATTCGACGTGCCCACTCAGCCATATAATCAATATAGTCAGCAGTAAAATTAACTTCTACGTTTGCTAACTCTTTTGTTTTTCCCTGCTCTTTTACGATGACAGTAGCCAGCCTTTCAGCATTCTGCCTTACCTTATCGGCGATTTTCTTTAAAAAACCTGCGCGTTCTATAGCCGGCTTTTGAGCCCATGAAGACTGGGCTTTTCGCGCAGCATGAATAGCTTGTTCAACTTCCTCAGCTGAAGAATTAGGAACCTTAGACAACAAACGGCCATTTGCAGGGTTGAACACCTCAATGGTGGATGTTGGCTCAGCGCTAAACTCACCATTAATATAATTACGATAAACTGGTATATCAGACATGCTTGAATTACTCCCACGTTTTAATTTCAAGTCGTTTATAAATCATTGCGCCGTGTCTTCATGAGACTCCTTTCAAGGACTGTATCGGCTCGGAATACTCTAATCCGTTTAAACAGAATGATTGTTGATTACCAGGCAACCTTTTAGCTTTGTAATATAACCAGGTAAAAAAACATCACTTAAGACTTAGTGCAAGCGTCACACCAGCTGTTATAACTATCGCCACTTTATTGTTAAGCCAATGTTATAAAAGTGTTTTTTTATTTTAATGGGATAAAAATGACAAAAGCTATGCAGATTTGAGCGAACTTAATAAAGGAGAAAAAGCATCAAGTGTTGCATGTCCAAGTGTCGCAGATGATACAGTTTGGTGATTTTTAAGACAGTTGTAACATGGCTGATCTTATTAAGATGACCACACGCTCAAGCATGGTTAGACTCAATACTATCAACACATCCAGATTAACCTTAATTCTTCTAAGGAATATAAAGCTCTGTAATTAGGGCTATGGTATGTATATTGCTGTATCTAAGGCTACTAATAAAACAACTAAACATGACTGGCAGCTAATGATTATGAGCAACTTACAATGTTTTACAGCAATTCTAATGTTATTCGGATACACATCCAGTCTGCATGGCTTCGAAAAAACAATTTGGCAGCATAAGCTCGATTATATCGCCATTCAAGAAGTTGAAAATTTACCAACAAAAAAACAACCTGCAGCACAGATTTCACAATCCCAATTAGCCTCTGCTTTATCTGAAATTAACATCGAGCCTAAATCTTCAGACAGCCTGTTATCTTCTTGGGTAAGCAGTGATGAGGTCAAATCAGTTTTTACAGAACGAGAGGTAAAGGTTTTATCTGAGGGTTTATTTAACACCTTACAATCCCTTTCTAGTAATCAACTATTGATATTTTCAGTGTCTGATAGGCACACTTCGTTTCTTGGTATAGGCGCAGATACATTGTATTCCAGTGGTTCTGTGTATGTTAGCGGAAATGATCTGTATTTGCTGTTGGCAGAAGCTCAGGTCGATATTCAAAAAAAGTACATTAGAGCTGGAAATAGTGTCAATAATTCACGCTTTGCCACCAATTCAGAATTAAAGGGGTTTAAATTATCAAATGGCGACTACAGCTCAGAAACTGTTCACTCATGGCAACTCCAGTTGTCCGATGGTGTGACTCAGGTTAACCAACGAAAAGACTGGATAAAAATTGCATTAGATACGCCTTTACAGCAAACAAATTCTATCGCAAACACATCCCAACAAACTCCTACAACAACAAATCAAACTAATGTTAATCAAAGTAACTTAACCTTCAAAGCTGCAGAAAAAAAAGCAAGTTCAAGTCAACCTGACCAAGAAAGGCAAACAGACATCGAAGTACGTTTAGAAAAGCTCAAACAGTTGTATCTAAATGGAAAGATTCCTGAACAAATTTATTTGCAGAAAGTGAGCGCTATAATTGATGAAATTTAACGTACCAACCTGTAGGCAGGGCTTTAGCCCCGCGGAGGGTTTGGCAACCGTTTCCACGGGCTGAAGCCCGCGCTACAGAAAAAAAAGATTAACCTGTGCACAGCCTGTAGGCGGGTGCTTTAGCCCCGCGAGGGTTTGGCTATCGTTTTCACGGGCTGAAGCCCGTGCTACAGAAAAAAAGATTAACCTGTGCATCGCCTGTAGGCGGGTGCTTTAGCCCCGCGAAGAATTTGGCAACCGTTTTCACGGGCTGAAGCCCGTGCTACGACCTTTTGGGGGTTTGTTTTATTTCCATGGCCTAAAGGCCATGCTACAAGAGATGGCGGGTGGTCTTAAATGTAGGCGGGAGCTTTAGCCCCGTGGAGGATTTGGCAACCGTTTCCACGGGCTGAAGCCCGTGCTACAACCATGTGGGTTTGGTTTATTTTCATGGCCTAAAGGCCATGCTACAAGAGATGACGGCACGCCTTAATTGTAGGCGGGTGCTTTAGCCCCGCGAGGGTTTGGTTATCGTTTTCACGGGCTGAAGCCCGTGCTACAGCGGGGAATTTACCGGTTTTCTAACCTGTTGTAGTCTAACCAACCGGCTTCGATGGGATTATCTTGCATGAATATTTGGTTGAGCTTGTCACTAAATTGCCAAAAGTCTTTGGAGGTGCGGCGCACAGCAAAAGCGTCAAGAAAACTAGCGTAATCTTGTTCTGTTTTGATTTGTTGAGCCAAAGCAACCATGCGTGCTAACTCAGTTTCTTTGACCTGCCAAAATGCGTCTGGATAACTTCCCAACAACCCATGCACTAACGTCACGTTGTCATTTTTTGGATCACGGTTGGCATTTTCGGAAAATAAACTATTCACGTTAAAATGCGCACTGTTGCGTACTAGGGTGAATATTTCCTCTTTCTTACCATCTTTAGGTTCAACCATAATCATGGTTAACTCAGGTAAGATAGAAGCGCTAGTCCCTTTAATCTTGCCTAGTTGAGCCAGCAACGCCTTAGAATTAGTCGTTAATTGACTATCCTTAACCTGGTAGCGCTCGGGCAAAACCTTATCAACGTGTTGAGTGAAGATATCAAATAGCTCTTGTTTGTGATTTTTGGTTTTAAATTCCATGCCACTTGGTTGATCAAAAATACTCACTTTGCCTTCGAAAAAAGAGGTGAGCTCAGGACTAGATTTTTGGTACCAAGAAGCTAGTTCTTTACGGCGGCTATCTGGCGGTAGGAATGCCAAGAAGTTGCTTTCACCTTCCATACGCAAAAAGTCCATATACAAGCGGGTCATCAACTGATGGCCATAGTTACCATAAACATCAAAGCCTGCCACCAACAAGTAGTGAATACGTTCTAACAACGCATAATCAATGACCCAAGCGGTTTTCGGCTGTTCACCCACTAACCCTTTAATCACAGTGGCATTATCAAAATGGCGAAACACCGTTAAGGTGGCGTTTTGATTTTCGCCATCACCATCCCAAATATCGTCAGGGCTGAAGTGATGTTCTTTGTCTATTTCAGCACTCATGAAGTTGTGCCTAGCCCGCATGTAATCGCCTTGGCGTGAGGCATACTCAATCCAAGTTACCGCAAAGGCAGTGCTTTCTTTTTCTGCGGGTAGACGCAGATTGTTTTTTTGGGTTTCATAAAATGTATTGATCTCAGTTGAGGCAGCCACTTCGGGTTTAACAAAAAACACCCAGAACCTATCATTGATCACATTCAGCGCCACTTGGCCACGACACACTGGCCCTTTGATATATCCCATAATGGTATTTTGCGCTCGCTCCAACATAAATCGATAGCGCGCATTCACCGGAAGTTGAGTAAAAGCTGTTAACGGGTTTGCAGCCACTTCAGGCTGGTAACTAGGCATTTCTGTCACTTGGTAATCCGCATCCACAAACCACTGCTGCCATTTGTCGGTCAATTCTTTGTTAATGGCATAGGGCTGATGGGTTTTATTCACAATGGTTGAGGTAACGGGGTATAAACGGTAATAGACCCTAGACACCTTTGGATCGTCAAATGGGCGACGACTGGCTATTATTTCGATGGGCTGGCCTGTGGGTGTGCGAGAACGCACTAGATTATAAAATTGCGGTTGTACGTCAGCTTCATTTAGCTCACTAAAAAATAGGTGAGAGCTAAATAGATGTTCGTAGATATAGCGGGCACTCAATTGCACTTTTAAACTGTCGGCATTCAAAAACTGTTCTAACTGATCAACGGCCTTTTGTTGTGCTGCAGAAATCGGTGCCGGAGATGGCATATAAGCACCGCCCTGAATCCAGTTGATCAAGGTATTATGCTCATCATCACTTAATTCCGGTAACGCATAAGGCATTCCCCCAAATGCTTGGCTTTGGGCATAACCTTCAAATTCTTCGATTGTGGGACATTGTTGGCTGCGGTCAATACTCACATCAAAGCGCTCATCCAAAATTTTGTCATCGGGTAAAGGATTGGCCTTTTTTAAGGCTAGCATTTTAGCTAGAACCGACGCCTGGGTGTTAGCCGTTGCGGTTTGTTCACGCTCGTTTAATACTGGGTAAAAGCCCCTTTCTCGCCATTCGCTTGAGCTTTGTGCATCAATCATCAAACGATTAGGTGTCGCGGCAATAATTCGCGAACCGTGATACACCTTTTCTTTGTTTGCGCCGCGCTCAATGCCATCTGGATGAGTCATTTTCAACTGGCAAGGGGCATCATAACAGGCATGACAAACGACACAGCGGGCATTGATAACTGGGGCAACTTCATTCTCATAGAAAAGAGTCGCTGTGCTTTCTGGAGTGGCAAGAGCAGCTATTGCATGGGCCCGGTTATTGGTGTCTTCTTCACCGTAAAGTCGATTTAAATCTAAGCTTGCTATAGTTGCGCAGCCTGAACATATAAGGATGACGCCGATGAACAACTTGATCCATCTTTTCTGTTTGTATTGCATATTAGTCCAACCGGGCTAATAGACACGCCCTAGATAAAGGTGAAAAAGAAGTGAAATTTTAAACTAACTTAGTTTTGTTAGCTAAGGATAATTACTTGTTACCACTGAAATCTACTGTAACTTGATAAAAGCCTGTTGTGCTGGTTTTTTCATAAAGCCATTCATGATGGCTGACAATCTTCTCACTTAACTGCAAGCCTAATCCATAGCCGTATCCAAAGGCGACTTTGTCATCTTGTGAGTCAACCACTGAAGCATTGCTATCCGTTGCGGTATTACTATTAATAATAATTACCCGACTCCCTTGTTGTTTAATATGCACTTCACCTTGTTGCGTATGCTGGTATGCATTTCGAATCAAGTTATTAATAACAATGTGACAAGCTACCGCAACAACTTTCACCTCGCTGTCATCGGTATCCACTTTTAGGTCTACTTCTTTACCACTAAGCAAATAATTTAGATCACAACAGGCTTGATTAATTTTCTCCCCTAAATTGACCGATTCCGGTGATAACTTTATTTCCTCATTTCGACTCAACCAGAGAAAGGTATCGGTTAAATTGGTCATTGTAAGACCCGCGCGCTGTATGCGTTCCAGAACTTGTTTTTGCTTTTCACTGGCAGGCATTTTTTCATTTATTCGTTGTAATAAATCCACATTACTTCGAATGACCGCAATGGGGGTTCGCAACTCATGACTTGCATAACTCAAAAAGCGCTGCTCTCGTTCTAAGCTTTGATTGGCTGAGGCTAGGCTGTTTTGCACCAAAAAAGCCAATTCATTAAGCTCACTAAAGGTGAAGTCCGGTGGCGGGTTTTGTAGGTTATGCTGACCTAAAGACTTTGCCCAATTTTTTAATGATTTAATTGGCTTAGTAACTTTTAGCATTATCATAATCAAAAGCAATGCAAATAATAGTATGGCCACAATTGCCATTATTAGTGTCCAAACTAACCGATTAGTTGGATGAATATTTGAATAATGTGGAACAAAATCTTTTTCGAGTAAAACCTTAGATATGTAACGATCTTCCCCTTTAAGGTCATGATATAGCACCACGAAATAGAGGTTTTTAGGCATGGATAAAAAAGTACTTTGGTCTTTTATTTTTTGTAGTTGGCCAACTTCTGTTGGGGGGGTTGGGAATTTTTGCTGAATTAATTCAGGGGTGTCCTGCCAGCGACTGGCAACATGAATACCGGCTATGATTTTAGGCTGCTGATCTTCAACATCAGTGGATTGAGCGATTTCTGACATAACCCCATTTAAACTTCGGTCGAGTCCGTCTACAAAGTAGTTAACACTTAAAAACGAAAAACCGATTACCATGGAAGAACCAAGCAATACAACACTCAGGAAAAAATGTAGTTTAAGGCTTGGCCTGATTATCATGCTTGTATTCCTTCATGATTCACTTTAATGGCAAAACCCACACCGGATACCGTCTCCAGTTTAACGTTGCTCTGCTCAACATCTAATTGCTTTCTAACGTGATGAATATGTACCTTAAGACTGTTGCTGTCAGGTTGTTCATCGCCCCACACTTGCTGGATAAGTTGTTGCCGACTCACGGTTTTTGGACACGCGCGCACCAACACCTCTAATAACTTAAATGCAATTGGCGATAGCTTCAAGGTCGTTTGTTTTAAACTAGCTTTATGTTGGGCTAAATCCAAACTTAAATCACCGGCAGATAATTTTTTAACTTCACCGCTCCGACGTTTTGCCAGTACCTGTACTCTAGCCACCAGCTCTTTCATGGCAAAGGGTTTGACTAGATAGTCATCACTACCAGCCTCAAATCCCTGTAATTTATTTTCTAAACTATCACGGGCGGTTAACATTAAAATAGGAATATCCATGCCTTTTTCGCGCAGGGTACTGCATAGGGTTAAACCGTCCATCTTGGGCATGTTTATATCGAGAATAATCATTTGGTAAGGGTTACTTTCGATTAGATTCAACCCCATCAACCCATTACTGGCGTGATCACACTCAATAGACTCAATTTCAAGATAGTCAACAATGGTTGTTGCAAGGTCGATATCATCTTCAACTAACAATACGTTCATGATTGTTTAACTCTTCCTACTTTTTCCTAATAACCACTTGCAGATATCCCTAAAGACACAACTAACATTTAGATATTTTTACGAAGCTTTCTCTTCTGCTAGGCCACCACCTAACACCCGATACAAGGTGATCCGGTTTTGCAAATCAGCCTGTTTGGTTGAAATAAGAGATTGATTAGCCTGATACATAGTGCGCTGGGCCTCTAAAACACTTTGGAAATTATCAATGCCACCTTTATAACGAGCAAGGGATAACACATAACTGCGAGTAGCGGCTAATACTAAGGACTTTTCACTGTTTAGCTGATCTTGAATTGTTGCTCGACGCGCTAGCGCATCAGCCACCTCAGAAAAGGCACTTTGAAT
Organism: Aliiglaciecola sp.; assembly: GCF_039982535.1. Classification (NCBI taxonomy): domain Bacteria; kingdom Pseudomonadati; phylum Pseudomonadota; class Gammaproteobacteria; order Alteromonadales; family Alteromonadaceae; genus Aliiglaciecola; species Aliiglaciecola sp. The sequence continues at coordinate 281,008 of NZ_JBDWYG010000039.1, read as the reverse complement.
AGTATATTCATAAGCCGCTAAGTATTTTTGTTGCTGAGCTTCATTGTAGGCCAAGGTGGCATCATTCGCCCCTCCATCAAATATAGGCAGAGTAATACTTGGCGCTAACGTCCAAATTGAGCTTGCACCGCCACTAAAAATATCGGCCAGCACCGAGCTGGCAAGACCACCAGTTGCAGTTAAAGAAAGGCTAGGGAAAAAAGCGGCTCTGGCAACACCAATATTGGCATTCGCCGACTTTAACGTATGCTCAGCGGCTAATACATCCGGACGCTCTAATAGCAGCAATGATGACAAACCAGCAGGCACATCAGCCACTAAACTTTCACTGGTTGGCAATAAATCAGGCAGTAAACTCTCGTCAACTTGCTCGCCCACAAGCAATCGTAAGGCATTTATATCTTGCTCTACTTGGGTTGTGTAACTGGCAATATCAGAGCGGGCGTTATAATAGATGGTTTCAGCACTGGCCACATCGATTCTTGAATCAATACCCATTTCCAAGCGTTTATTGGTTATTTCCATGGCTTGTTCAGCATTGCTAGCAGTTTCTTTAGCCAACTTAAGTTGGTTTTTATCTGCCGCTAAGGTTAACCAAGCATTGGAAATCTCGCCTATTAACGAAATTTTTGCTGCCTTTGCCGTTTCTTGACTCGACAAATAGGCTTGCATTTGCACTTCGCTTAAACTGCGATTTTTACCAAATAGATCGATTTCGTAACCACTTAACCCTGCTTCAGCTTGGTAAGTCGTGCTAATAGTACCTGACGAGGCCTTAGTTCGATTACCACTTAAGCCTGCATTGATAGTTGGATATAAGTCAGCGTCCTGGATTCGATAAGTCGCGCGCGCAGCTTCGACATCGGCCAAGGTTTGACGCAAACTTCGGTTACTGTTTAAAGCAAGTTCAACCACTTGGCTTAAGCGCTGATCTTTAATAAAACTTTTCCATGGCACCTCGGCGGCCTGTTGTTCTGACAAACCTTGAGTTTGCCCTTGGGGTGTATTGTCCCAAGTCTCAGCAACAGGTAAATCTGTACGAGAATACTCAGGCGCTAAGGTACTGCACCCTGCCAACACCAATGCACCGGCAATGGGTAGCAGCCGAGCTGCCCCCGTTTTAGGTAGAGAGAAATTAAACATCGGCTTTCTCCAATTTAGTTTGCTCATCGTTAGCTAGGCCATTGGCATCGTCATAGACCGGGCGTCTTTTTGGAAAAATGCCACGGATAATCACAAAGAATAAGGGCACAAAGAAAATCCCCAACACAGTAGCGGTGAAGGTTCCACCCACGATACCGGTACCAATGGATATGCGACTATTCGCCCCGGCTCCCGTTGAGATAGCCAAAGGTATGGTGCCAAAAATAAACGCCAATGAAGTCATAATAATAGGTCGTAATCTCAACTTAGCTGCATGCACTGCTGAATCAATTAGTGACATACCTTTTTGATAAGAGGCCTCAGCAAACTCCACAATCAGAATGGCATTTTTTGAAGCCAAACCAATGGTTGTCACCAGCGCTACTTGGAAATAAATATCATTTTCCAAGCCTCGTAGTGTTGCCGCTAATGCAGCTCCTACTACCCCAAGCGGGATCACCATAATTACCGAGAAAGGCACAGACCAACTTTCATATAAGGCAGCTAGGGCTAAGAAAACCACTAAAATTGAAATCGCGTATAAAGTAGAAGACTGTCCACTGGAGAGTTTCTCTTGATAAGACAATCCACTCCAAGAGTAAGCTAACTTACCTTGTCCCACTTCTTCGGTTAAGCGCTCCATCTCAGCCATCGCTTGACCGGAGCTCACACCACTGGCGGCAGCACCCTGAATTTGATACGACGCTATACCATTAAAGCGAGATAAACTTTGCGGTGCATCCGACCATGATGTGGTACTAAACGCAGAGAATGGCGTCATGCTGGTTTCACCATCAACATTGGTACCACGCACATGCCATTCACCCAAGTCTTCGGGCTTGGAACGAAATTGCGCATCACTCTCAATATACACTTTTTTGACTCGGCCATTATCAATGAAATCATTGACATAAGAACCCGCCCAAGCTGACGTTAAGGTGCTAGCCACGTCCGATAACGACAACCCAAGGGCGGTAGCTTTGCCATTATCAATATCCACTTTCAATTGTGGAGTATTACTTAACGCTCCTTCACGAACGCCAACCAACAAACCACTTTGACGCGCTTTTTCGAGTAACTCATTTTTCAACTCGGTTAGCTCTTCACGACTTGTTCCTGCTGCGGCTTGTAATTCAAAGGTAAAGCCATTGCTTTGACCTAATCCTTGAATCACTGGTTGCGACATAGAGTAAACACTCGCATCGCGAATACTAGACAGGTTTTTATTCATGCGGTCGATGAGGGCATCAGCACTTTGATCTTCATTAGGACGTTCATCCCAAGGGGTCAGTGCCACAAATCCCATACCGGCATTTTGTCCACTACCGGCAAAGTTAAACCCGGAAATAGAAAACGAGCGAATAACAATGTCAGATTCATTTTCCATTAGGTATTGATCTACCTGCTCTGCCACCGCTCTTGTGCGTTTGATTGAAGCGCCAGGGGGCAAGTTAATTTGGAACATGGTACTACCCTGATCTTCTTGAGGTAAGAAACCAGTTGGCAAGCGCACAATTAGCAAACCAAGGACCACAACAATTCCGCCGTATACCAACATCCAGCGCACCTTACGGGTAATAATGCTTTGCACATGCCCAGTGTAAGATTCAGTTAAACTGTCGAATTTACGGTTAAAGCTAGCAAAAAAACCTTTCCCTTCACTACTGTGATTGCTTTTCTTAAGCATGCTCGCACAAAGAGTAGGACTAAGTGTTAACGCCACAACGACTGATAAGGTCATGGAAGAAACAATAGCGATGGAAAACTGTTTGTAGATAACCCCGGTTGAACCGCCAAAAAAGGCCATGGGCAAGAATACCGCGGAAAGCACAACGGCAATCCCCACCAATGCCGTACTAATTTCTGACATAGACTCGATGGTGGCATCTCTAGGCGATAGATTCTTTTCACGCATCAAGCGTTCGACGTTCTCAACCACCACAATGGCATCATCCACGAGTAGCCCTATGGATAACACAATACCAAACATGGTGAGGGTATTAATTGAGAAGCCAAATGCTGACAACACCCCAAAGGTACCCAACAGCACAACAGGTACAGCAATGGCTGGAATTAGAGTAGCTCGCCAATTTTGCAAAAACAGCCACATAACCAATACAACTAAAATTACCGCTTCAATGAGGGTTTGAACCACTTCACTAATGGAAATTTTAATAAATGCGGTGCTATCACGGGGGAAAGTCACTTCGTAACCATCGGGCAAGTTAACTGACAACTCCGCCACTTTATCTTTCACTCGGGTAGCAGTATCAAGGGCGTTAGCACCTGGTGATAACATAATGGCGATACCCGATGCAGGGTGACCATTCAAACGAGGGATAGCGCTATAACTTTCACTACCAATTTCCACACGCGCAACATCGCCTAAGCGTACATTGGCACCCGTTGAATTATATTTGATGATGATGTCACGAAACTGTTCAGGAGTAGACATCATTGATTGCGCAGTAACTGTAGCGTTTAGCTCTTGATTAGCAAGAGCAGGTACAGCACCAATTTTGCCCGCCGGAACCTGCACGTTTTGCGCACTTAGTGCACTGCTGATATCCGAAGGCATAAGCTCATAAGCCGCCAGTTTATTCGGATCTAACCAGATGCGCATGGCATATTGAGAGCCGAAAACTCGCACGTCACCCACCCCTTCAACACGGGCTAAAGAGTCCTGTAAATTTGAAGATATGTAGTCGGCAATATCAAAGGCAGTCGCCTGATCGGTTTTATCATATAAAGCGGTAACCAATAGAAAATCAGAGTTTGATTTGGTGACGGTTACGCCTTGGTCTTGTACCGACTCTGGAAAGCGGGAATTAACCTGTTCAACTTTGTTTTGCACCTGTACTTGGGCGTAATCTGGATCGGTTCCTTCTTCAAAGGTGATTTTTACCGAGGCCGAACCATCAGAAGTACTCGAAGATGAAAAATACAATAAGCCATCTAAACCCGTTAACTGCTGCTCTAGAATCTGGGTAACGCTATTCTCGACGGTGGCGGCATCTGCCCCTGTGTAGCTAGTACTTACACTAATTACAGGCGGTGCTACACTTGGGTACTGAGCCACAGGTAAAGACAAGATCGAGGCAATACCTGTGAGCATGATAATGATCGAGATAACCCAAGCAAAAACAGGGCGATCAATAAAAAAGCGAGCTAACATTTACTAACCTCCCACTTGGATAGAAGAGGTATTTTGGTTTTGTTTAACCACGGTAATCATGGTTCCTTGCTCGTTCATTTCCACCAAAATAGGTTTCACTTCGCTACCAGGGCGGATTTTACCCGCGCCTTCCACCAAGAGTTTATCGTTTTCTGATAAGCCGCTTGAAATTAACCATTTATTGTCAACGGCATTAACGGTTTCTACTACGCGCTTTTCCACTACATTATCTTCACCAATCACATAGGCATAAGCCTCGCCTGAAGCAGAGTGAAAAATACCTTGTTGAGGCACTAGTATTGCGTTTTCATTTACCGCTTCATTTACCTGAGTACGAACGAACATACCCGGCAGCAGTAATCCATTTGGATTGGGGAACTCAGCACGTAACGTTACTGTACCTGTAGATGAATCCACGGATACTTCCTGCATTTTTAGTCGCCCTTTATGGTCATACTCAGAGCCATCTTCCAAGGTTAAGGAAACTTCTGTTGAACCCTGAGTAATACCGTTAGAACCTAACATTTGACGCAGTTTAAGCATCTCTTTACTGCTTTTTGTCATGTCCACATAAATTGGGTCTAGTTTACGAATGGTCGCTAACTCGTCAGTTTGTAAAGCCGTTACCAGCGCGCCTTGCGTAACGTTAGAAATACCAATATGGCCAGATATAGGAGCTGTCACCTTAGTAAATTCAAGGTTGATAGCAGCAGTGGCAAGTGCAGCTTCATATTTTTCGATATTAGCTTTGGCTTCTAGATAAGTGGCATGGGCATCATCAGCGTCTTGTTGAGACACACCTTCAAACTTTAATAAATTTGCATAACGTTCATCTTTTAACTTTGCTGTTTCAAGGGCCGCCTTAGCACTATTCAAACTTGCTTTTGCTTCGTTATAAGCCGCTTGATAAGTAGCAGGATCAATTTGATACAACAACTCTCCTTGCTCAACCGTATTGCCTTCATTAAATAAACGTTTTTGCACAATACCGCCAACCTGAGGGCGTACTTCGGCAATGGAGGAAGCCACAACACGGCCTTGCATTTTAGTATCAATTTTATGCTCGCCTGTAGTTACGGCTACATAAGAGACGGCAGGAACAGAAACTGTTTGGGTGGGCGCACTTTCTTGCTGGCAAGCACTTATTAGCAAAGTTAGTACCGCGACTAGTCCCACTGTGCTGATTGAAGATTTCATAATTAAGCATTCCTAATTAAATACATAAAACAAGATGAAGCTAAAGCCACTTTATGATTGCCTAATGCTCTATGCATAAAGTGTATTTGCCGATAATTGAGTAAAGCTTAACAAGGTGATGGTTAAGGCAGGGTTAACGTATAAACGCAACTGATAAAAATGTTTAGGAATGTTTACAATTCACGGGGGAAACTGGCGAAATTTGGTCTAACACGGCAAAATCCTCGAAAACCCGAAACTCGAAATCCCGAAACCCAAGTGGGGGGTCCTCGGGCAGATTCTTTTAATCAGTAAAGTAACCTCCATAATATCTGCACATTTATTCTGTAAACTGTGATTTATGTCAGTAAAGACGTTTAGTCGAGTTAAAATCACAGAGGTCAAATTATGAGAGTAGTCAATCACAGATCCTTCATAATGATTGCCATCTCAGCGGCAATTACATTAGTAGGATGCAACGATGGGTCCGTTGATAACCCTAAACAGCCGACAAGCAGTAGCGAGAAAACTACTGTTACTAAAGGCATCGATCTTTCAATGTTTGCAGAAGGGGCCTTCCTGGAAACGCCGACAATCGTCGATTGTGAGACAGCCCAAGGTACAAAAACCAGCTGTTATAAATTTGTCACCTCTGGTGCACCAGCGGGACGAGAACCCGGCCCTTTTTGCCCCAGAAACATTAGCGACGGTGCGGAGGAAGGTGGCACTTGGTTTAGTAAAGAAGGAACCGGTGATCTAGTCGATATCACTGGAGAATTCATCTTAAAGTTAGGCGAGTATTATGGTGACGAAAAGTGGATGGTGTATGATGCCGACACGGGTAAAGTGCGTTATACCGCAACCAAAGAAGCCTGTTTAGGGGCGGCACGTCCTGACGTTGATCCACAATATATGCAAAATTGTATTGAGTGCGAACTGGCTTATCTTGATGACGATTTTTCACTCACCTATTTGATCCCCACCCAGCCAATTCCGGCAGCAGAAACAGGTCGTGTTCACACCGTGGGAATTGCATTAGACGGCACAGAGTTATCCGGCCCAGCGCCTATTGATGCCATTTTAGGTGCTTACACCATAGCCGCATTTGATGATTGTGGTGGGCACATTAACGTGCATCAAGGTTATCACTATCATTCGACCACCGGTTGTACTGATACCCTCGAAGACACCAATGATGGTCATGCTCCATTAATTGGCTACGCATCCGATGGATACGGTATTTATGCAATGAAAGATGCTCAAGGCAGGGAATCGGAAGGACTGGACGAATGTCGAGGCAGTACCGATGAAATACGAGGTTATCACTACCACGCTGCCAGCCCCAGTGAAAATATGTTCATAGGTTGCCTGCATGGGGAATCTGTTCGCCCTGCTGGCGGTCCTCCGGGCGGGCCTGATGGCGCAGGTGGCCCGCCAAATGGCCATCCACCTCCCCGTGGAGAATAATGGTAGCTTGACGCTGCTGATAAAAAAGACAAGGGCACTAGGAAGCTCTGAGTGAGTAACTAACCTTTGTCTTTAAAGTGACGCAACCCCCAAATTGCGTCACTTTAATGTAAAGCAATGGTTGACTATCATCGCCCCTGAAAATCATAAAACTGCAATATTGCCATCATAGCTTTGTCATATTTTTTAATTAGATTCCCAGCCCATCGTCATAAATGTATCGGTTTAGGAATAAAATAAAAAATGAAGTTTATTAAAAAAACATTACCCGTCATTGCGGTTCTCGCTTTGGCTGCATGCGAAGATGGTTCTCAAGGTGAACAAGGAACTCCAGGCTTAAACAGCCTAATTTCACAACAAACATTGGCTCTGGGTGATGCCGAATGTTTCTTTGGCGGCTTAAAAGTAGAGTCAGGCTTGGACACCAATGCAAACAATGTTTTAGACGCAGATGAAGTTAGCGCCACTAGCACAAATTGCAACGCAAACTCGGTAAATACTTCAGGTTCGTCATTGCCCTATTCCGTTCTGCGCGCTGATGTGGAAAATGGCGCTAAACCCGGTACTTTGATGGAAATCAGAAACGGTGGCTATGGTTCTGATATGGTCGCCCATCCAACTCAACCCACCCGCTTCTATGCACTGACTGACCGTGGCCCAAACGCTGCGTATACTGGCGATCAAGGTGTGGGGAAAAAGTTTCCTACACCTGATTACACGCCGCGTATTGGTTTGTTTGAATTACAAGCCAATGGAGATGTGCAAAAAATAGAGGACATTTTACTTAAGCGTCCTGATGGAACACCTATTTCAGGTTTACCCAATACCGCCGCTTTAGGCGGAACCGGCGAAACACCATACGATGTAGAAGGTAATGTCATTGTTGAAAACATGGACTTACCCTATGACGAAACAAGCAATCCCATTAAACTTGATGATTACGGTTTAGATGGTGAAGGCTTAGTCGCAGTATCTGATGGCACATTTTGGGTAAGTGATGAGTATGGTCCGCATATTGTTCACTATGATGCCGAAGGGGTTGAAATTGGCCGTATTAATGCCTTTGCTGATGATGCCCGCAATACCTTCACTTTACCCGCCGAGTTTGCCAACCGCCGCGCTAATCGCGGAATGGAAGGCCTTGCCATCACACCTGATGAACAAACCTTAGTGGGGATAATGCAATCTACAATGTATAACCCAAGTAGTGCAGTTAAAGTGAACAATATGGTTCGCATTGTCACTATCAGCTTGGTAGACGGTAGCATTAGCCAATACTTGTACCAACAACAAAAAACCCAAAATTCTCAATCCGGTATTGTCGCCTTAAGCAGCACAGAATTTGTGGTCATAGAGCGTGACGGTAATTTCTATAATGAAGATGTTTCAGCAATGAAGCACTTGTATAAAATCGATATCAGCAACGCAACGGATATCGAAACAATCACAGCAACCTCGTCTATCACCCAAGACGCTTCTTTGGGACTGTTAATTGATGGCAAAACCTTAGAAGAAGTTACCCTAGAATCAGAGGGATGGGCGACACTTGCGAACGTTGGAATAGAGCCTGTTAGTAAAACCTTTTTAGTGGATTTAGTGGCTGAAACGGGTTATCCACACGACAAATTGGAAGGTATTTGGTTGATCAACGAAAACACCCTTGGTGTGATTAACGATGATGATTTTGCAACTTGGTCTTCTGAAGGGGTGTTGGAACAAAAATACCTTGATGCCGGGCAAACAATTATTGATGCAAATCGTTTATACATAATCGAAGATCTCGACTTAGCCCAGTAAAGTCAAAACAGGTTTATAAAAAGACAATTCACAATTAAGCATTACCGTATCGTTAGCATAGAATCAAAATATTGCGCCACGATACGGTAATGTATGCAAACTACCAACTGCTATTCAGCATCAGCAAGTTAGTTATCTAGCCCATTTTCAGCCAAATCCTTTAAATCTTTAACAGCTTGAGCGGCGTCCTTGGTACTGACAAAAATATGATCGTGGTAATAACCTGCCACTACGTTAGCGCTGATATTGGATTGGGTCAGCTTTTGAGAAATGGCGGCAGTTAAACCAACGGCAACCAAACTCGAATGTACATTCAAAGTGATACAGTTGAAGACACCGGAATAGGGGATCTCAGCCTCATCAGCGGTGTCTTTTTGAATAATCGCAGTCATGCCTTCTTTTTCTAAAAAGGTACCAACGGGATTCAATCGCCCTAAGCTTGGGTAATCGTAGCTTGTAAAGGTGGTAAACACATACTCGTGTTGCGATAAAACAGGCTCCATAGAAGCTATCAGTGTTGCTAAGTCTTTTTCTCCAGACATAAATCTCCCCTTGTTGATGTTTGTATTTCCGCAAACCCTTAACTGGCTATTTTTAACCCTATCACCCCTAAAGCGATGATGATAAGGCAAAACAATTGTGCAATTGAAAGGCTTTGCTGGAAAAAGTAATGATTAATAATTGCAATGCTAGACGCGCCTACAGCCAACCAAACAAGGTATGCATGAGTAATGGGGATGTCTTTTATAGCAATGGCAAACAACACTAAACTTAGTGTCATAGATAATATGGCAAGTAAAACGTAAGGGATATGCGTAAATGACTCAGATTTTTGAATACCAACTAACCAGCCAGCTTCCAAAAACCCTGCAATGATAAGAATTAACCAAGACATAAATACACTCTTATTATGTTGGGGTCGTCCCCATTAATAAAAAAGAGCGGTGAGGTCGTCCTCACATCATGTTTGCTGCTTGCATCCTAGCAACAGCCAATTTAGAAAGCAATTCCTCTTCCTTTAAAAATAAAATTATTAATATAAATCAACACCATACCTTATTAATGTCACCCATTTTTTTATTTTCCCAATTTTTTTGATGGTTTTTTAAGCTGCTTTACGCTTCTTAGTTTAAGGCACTAATAAAACAACATATTCGATAAAGGTGAATAAAATGAACTTGCCCAATAAGAAACGGATGACCTATTTAAATCACTGCTGCCGATACGCCAGCGTCCCTGTAGTAGCAATCGCCCTATCGGCTTGTGGTGGTGGAGGCGGTGGAAGTAGCAGCGGAGGCTCAGGGCAAAGTACAGGAAGTCCACCTACAGTGTCGGTTGACTCTCGTATGTTAGTCAGCGCCGGTGATGTAGTCATCATTACTGCCACTGCTAGCGACCCAGATGCTGACAGCATTAGCTATTCTTGGCAGCAACTTAACGGTGATCCCGTAGCCAATACCCAAGGCTTCAGTAGTGAAAGTGCGACCTTTAATGCGCCTGATGATGTGAACACGATTCAATTCAGAGTGACCGCGACCGCAGGCGGGCAAAGTGCCACAGATACTATTTCTGTTATCGTAGTTGAAGATACTGATACTGCGGTCTTTGTAGACGCAGATTTCAGCGGTACCTCTACCGGCGGCATAGATGCTCCCTTTGTTGATTTTACGAATGCAATACTACAATCACCAGATACTGCTGATTTCTATCTACAAACTCCCGATCAACAAGTTGTTTATGCCCTATGGGAAGGTCTTGATTATGCTCAACGTCAAAATTTAACTGGAGGAAACAGTATCTATGGAGGCTATGACGACGACTGGAATTACCAACCTCAAAGTAATCCTACACCAATAATAATGGAACGCGTTGGACTAGTTTTTCAAGATGTCGACCTGCCCTCCAAAGTGGCAGGGATTAATTTGCAGGTCACTGAAAAAGCCGATTCAAATCTCAACACACTAGGAGTATATGTCTCAAATGGCGCAAGTACTTTCACTCTCGAAAACTCCATAATTACCGTTGACGGCTTCGGATCCACCGATTTACAAAGTACACCTGGTTACACAGTCGGAGCTTATTTCGACAACATGGATACGACTTATGTAAAGAACAATCAAATAAGCGCTGGTGATGGAAAATCCAGTGCCGACAGGACAACCCAGCCTTCTACTAAAGGCTCCGATGGTAACGATGGCGAAGATGGTCGAGTTGGCTTTAATACAGTAGGAGGTGAAGGAGGTTCTGGTACAACGGGGTGGGATGGCGGTGCTGGCGGTAATGCAGGTAATAATTCGTTTGAAACAGGAGAAGACGGCGTGTCAGGTAAAGGTCGAACGACGTCTCCATTTATATCCGGTGGTAGCGGAGGTACTAAAGGATTTTCGACTTACAATGATGGAAAAGGTTCCTCTGGTTCAGACGGAGAAGAAGGTGTTAGAGGTACCTCTGGCGACGGAGCCTTGGGTTGGGGCGCTTTACATAGCACTGGAGCATATAGCGTCAGTAAGGGTGATGCGGGCAGTACAGGCTACTCAGGTGCCGGCGGCGGCGGTGGTGGCGGCGGCGCTGGCGGTTCGTTTGGCCAAAACGGTGGCGCTGGCGGCGGTGGCGGCGAAGGCGGCGGTGGGGGTGAAGGTGGTTTTGGCGGATACTCAGGCGGCGCGTCCATCGCCATTCACATAGTCGGAGGAACCTTAAATGAAGTCGTCGACAACATCCTTATTTCTGGCAATGGTGGAAACGGCGGCCAGGGCGGGCTGGGCTCTGATGGTGGTGAAGGTGGCAGTGGTGGCGAAGGCGACCCAGGCAACCTCAGTGGTGGCGAAGGCGGAGACGGTGGTGATGGCGGTAACGGTGGTCAAGGGGGAGTCGGTGGTTCAGGTGCTGGTGGTCCATCATTTGGCATCTTCATAGGTGGTAATACACCGGCAACCATCAGCAATAACCAAGTTACCACGGGAATGGGTGGAGAGGGTGCTGCTGCGAAAATTAGTTCAGAAGATGACACTGCCGCTGGTTATGGAGGCTGGAGTTTCGGCGTATTCGACGCAGTGCCAACAGATAATTATACAGTGATACTGAGTGACAACACTTTTGTTATTGGCGAGCCAGGTGAAAATGGCGGCACTAAAGAAGGTACTGGTCAATCCGGAAATGCCAATATCGAATAGAGAACTCTCTGAGTTGAATCACAATTGACCTATTGCTAGCAGCACTTTTCGCTGCTAGCTGTTTAATTAAACTTTTAAGTACCGTGCCATCAAAACAAGGGAGTTAATCATGTTTAGCAATTTAAAAATAAGCGCACTCATCGCCATAAGTATTCTATGGATCGCGCCATCTCAAGCACAAGTTAATCAAATACCAGAGATAGGTGCGTTTTTGCCCTCTATCACCGATGTAAAGCCCAAAGAAGTTTCCCCTATCGATGGATTATGGACAATTTCTAGCCTTGATAAGGTAGTCCGCATAGACCGCGGCCGAATCTATGCCATCGAAGGCTGGACTCACTTATTTGTGTTAAAAATACAGCCAGGCATGGTGGTGATCCACCCATTTAAACAACAATCTCCAGGTGTATTTGTGGGTGATGATTTACCATTGCAGGGCCCCCTAAAAGCTATATTAACCGGTGACCGTATCTTAGATATTAACGTAGATGGCGCTCTTGGTGAGGTTAATTATCAGATGATCCCTCAGCAGTTAGACGATACTGATGCATTCAATCAACTGATTAAACAGATACGTAATTCTGGCGGCTAGGAATAACCGAAACATAGTGCCTGCGGTGCTGTTAAGAAGTGATTTAGCTGAAGATTTTTGTTTGCTTTTCTGCGCTCATTTTTTGTGCAAAAATAAAATAACATTAAGGCTCGCACCTCGGCTGTACCCTTCAGGGAGAACAATGTTATGCCGTCTTTTGCTAATAAAATCGAATCTTTACCCCCGGACATGCAATCTCTGATGCTGGCTGAGTTACACCGTATTGCCTCACGCTTTATGGGCGCGGAACAACAAGGTCACACGCTACAAGCTACAGCTTTGGTGAATGAAGCATACGTAAAGCTCGCCGACAAGAGCATGAATATTACTGACAAACAACACTTCATTGCCATTGCAGCGCAACAAATGCGTAGAATTTTAGTTGACCACGCCCGTGAAAAACATGCGACTAAACGAGGTGGCAAACAAATTAAAGTGACGCTGGCAGACCAACAAGGGGATGAAGCACTATTCTCAAATCAAGACCAAGTAGAGCTGATGTATATTGATAAATTACTTAGTCAGCTTGCTAGCTTTGACCAGCGTGCTTCACAAATTTTTGAACTCAAACTTTTTTCCATGTTAACTCACGCTGAAATAGCGGATTTGCTAGAACTTTCAGTGCCCACTGTCGAGCGAGACATACAAGCCGCGAAAGCCTGGTTTAAAGTCCAAATGAACGAGCCAAGAGCGGGACTAGTATGAGCCCAGAGCGGATTAATATGAGCCCAGAGCGAGACTAAATATGGATCAACAAAAATGGCCTCTTATTAAGCGGCTGTTCAGCGAAGCACAATCACTACCAACACCTGAACAGCAAGCGTTCGTAGACCTTCACAGTCAAGGGGATAGTGAGGTTTATGAAAACGTAATGCAAATGCTCGGCGCTGAAAACGAAACTAAAAGTGATCCCAATTTAACTGACATCATTGCCGCTTCCGCGTCGGAATTGTTAATTGACGATCAGGTGTTACACACGGGTGATATTGTCGAGCACTTTAAAGTTGTTGAACCCATTGGTGATGGTGGCATGGGCAGCGTGTTTTTAGCCGAGCGTATCGATGAAGACTTTGAACAGTTAGTTGCTATTAAAGTTATTCACCGTAAACATATTACCGCTCAAAGCCTACAACGCTTCAGACGAGAACGGCAAATTCTCGCGTCGTTAAATCATAAAAACATCGCCAGTTTTATTGGTGGCGGAGAGACCCACCAAGGGCAGCCTTATATTATTCTAGAGTATGTAAATGGAAGCACCATTACCCAATACTGCCAACAACATAATTTAGATATAGCTCAACGCCTAGACTTATTTAAGCAAGTGTTAGAAGCGGTGATTTACGCCCATCAAAACCTTATTGTGCATCGTGATATTAAACCCAACAACGTGCTGGTAAATGCACAAGGGGAAGTCAAATTACTGGACTTTGGTATCGCTAAGTTAGTGCAAGAAAGTAGCTTAAACTCACCTCTTTCGGGAGACTTAACCCAAGAGTTCACCCGAGTGTTAACTCCCGCGAATGCCTCGCCAGAACAAGTGCTTGGTAGCAATATAACCACTCGCTCTGATGTATACGGATTAGGAGCCTTGTTAATGCATTTGCTAACCGATGAGCCCGTATTCGATACATCTTCCACTACCCAGTCCAGCTTAGAGTCCATGATAGTCGACATATTGCCGGTACGTCCTAGCCTCAAGTGTTTAGAATCCTCTGTTGAACATATTCGGCAACGCGCCAAACTCCTAAAAGGCGATTTAGATACGATTGTAATGAAAGCCTTGCAAAAAGATCCTGAACGACGCTATTCAAGTACTGAGCACTTTTTAGAAGACATTGTAAGACATCAACGCAACTATCCCATATCTGCCAAGCCAGACAGCCTTGTTTATAGAGTCACAAAGTTTGTGCAACGTAATACCTTAAGTACGATGCTAGTATCCCTGTTTTTGGTGAGTTTAATAAGCACTAGTATCGTCATAATGCAGCAATCTATTACGATTCAAAATGAACGTGATGCGGCGTTAAAACAAGCTTTTATCGCGCAAGAAACAGCTAAATTCATGACTGATATGTTCGATGCCGCAGATCCCAATACCCATGCAGGCGAATCCATTAGCGTTAAATCATTAGTCGACCAAGCAGCCGTCGATTTAGACAAGCTTAACAGTGATCCATTGATCATGGCACAACTCAGCGGCACTTTATCCAGCGTTTATAACCAACTCGGGGAATACGATTTATCCTCTTCTATGATGGAAAAAGCCGAACAATATCTATTCGCCTCCAAACAAGATTCAGAAAATGCGAGCTATATTGCCCTAAAATTTTTATTGGGAAATGAGAAGGCCAACCTACTCGTAAATACCGGTCAATATGATCAGGCACTCAGCTTAACTGCGTCACTTATCCAAGATCTGGAAAATACCGATACTTCCAGCTTAAGTGCAGAGCAAATAGATAACTTTTACATCTGGCTTGAATACGGATTGGGTTCCGCCTACTCATATAGTGGACGAGACACCTTGGCAATCGAGCATTATCAGAATGCCTTAACACGATCTGAGCAAGTGGTAGCGGCGGGAGGAGTGTATGCCGAAGAGATATTGATAAAACATTTATCAAGTCGTTATTTTGGATTGGGTCATTCACTTCGCAGGGTAGGTGACTACGCCCAGTCTAAAATAGTGCTGCTCCGTGGTATTGAAATTGAAAAATCGTTAGATAAAGCGCCAAGCTTAGATCTTGCCCATGGCCTCAACCAACTTGCAGACACGTATTTGCAACTTGGTGAGCTAGAACTAGCCGAAAAATATGCCCAAGAAGGACTTACTATTAGGCGCAATATTCATGATTATGGACATATCGAAATCATTGCCAGTACAGGAGTGCTTAGCAACATTTACGCGAAACAAAAGCACTATGATCGCAGTATCGAAATGCGTGAAGAAATGTTGAACATGGTGGAGCAAGCTGTGGGCAAAGAACACCCGTTTTACGCAAGTGTTTTAGAAGCTTTAGGCAATTTACATGTACTCAGTAAAGACTACTTACAAGCGCGCATCTATTTAGATGAGTCATATCGTCGTTTTGCAGTTAGTTTTCCCGAAGGTCACAAATATGTGGCTAAAGTGTTAGTTAGCCTTGGGGATCTCGCATTACATGAGAACCAAAACCAGTCCGCCATAGACAACTTTGAGCAAGCTTTACAAATATTAGCATCTAAAGCACCAGAACCCTCAGGTTTGATAGCAAAGGCTAACGCTTTGTATGCCGTTGCCCTGTATAAAAATGCTCAGCCAGAAGCTGCAATTGAATACGAAGAATCTGCATTGAACATTTTACAAACTACATTTGGTCTCGACTCTTCTGAGTACAAAACCTTGTTTCAACGCCTACAAGATGTCAAAAACTAGCATGTATATGGCTGCGGGAAATTCCCATAAAGGTATGCGTAGAGCAACGAATCAAGACGCGATTTTTATGGATGATAAAATTGGAATTTGGATAGTCGCAGATGGAATGGGTGGGCACAATGCAGGAGAAGTAGCGTCCGATATAGTTTGTAAGTATTTACCGACTGAACTTAAGACGCCATATCAAACAGTTACTCAAGGGATCTACAACGTTCACAAGCAAATACAAACAGCCAGTCGACAACATGCTTTATATGCGGGTATGGGTTGCACCATAATTATGGCAATCCAGCAGCAGCAAAAGTTGCATATTTACTGGAGCGGTGATTGTCGTGCATATGTATTGTGTGATGCAGGACTACGGCTACTTAGCAAAGATCATTCTTTGGTACAAAACCTAAAAGACAGCAATTTGATTGATGAGCATGCAGCGGCCAAACACCCTCAGCGGCACCTAGTAACCTCATGTTTAGGTGGCAGATTGCCTCAACCTATTATTGATAACCTAACAATCACGTTAGGCACTGATGACCTATTGTTGTTATGTTCAGATGGTCTTTATAACGAGCTTAGCTTACAAGACATGCAAGCCATCATTAAAAATACGAAGGACCTTAACGCTTCAGTGAATAAATTGATAAAACAAGCCAATGAGCAAGGTGGCAAAGACAATATATCGGCAGTTTTGATTGCAAAGAATTAAACCAGAGCTCTTAACTCAGCTTCGCTATTCCCCTCTATTTACTCGCCATTCATCGCGTTTAATAGAACCCAAGTCGCAACTTGTGTAATCATATAGATACACTTCTGAAGTAATTAGCCATACAACCATTATGTTATAACATTCCAATTTGGAATTCATTATTGTAAGCTTAAACTAAGAATGATCTGATCTCATTTTTGGGTTTCAAATCTGCGTTGTAAACAACTTATTTTAGAAATGTTTCGGCTTATCTTGTAACATAAGTACTGCCCATGTTGTTCCCCATATGGGTTACTCATAATTCGTTATGAGAAGAAACCGAAGAAATGTTTCTAAAATAATAATAATAACTGCATGTCGATGAAGGTTTCGATTAAGACTCTGCTCACATTGCAAATTTTTTATACAACAATCAGGTAACACAATGTTTAAACCATTCTCTATGGTAGCCCTGCTATCATGTTTTGCCATTGGCTTTGCAAATGCAGCAATTAATCAAACAAAAGGCGATTTTGAAGATAAATTTCGTCAGCTAGATGAATCGCTTCCTACTCCCAATGTGTATCGCAACGCCGCAGGTGAACCCGGTCATGAATATTGGCAGCAGCAAGTTGATTATCAAATCAAGGCTAAATTAGATGAAGAAAAGCGTCGAATTGAAGCCAGTGAAAAAATCACTTACCACAACAATTCACCGGATACGTTAAAGTATTTGTGGATGCAATTAGAGCAGAACAAATTTCGCAACGACTCAATGTCGGCCATGACCACAACCTTTGGTGGTATTGGTAACCGCGGTCCAGCAACGGCATCTGCATCATCTGATAAACCCGCACAACTTAGTATAGGTGCACTACGTCGCCAGCAATTTACCGATGATCATGAATTAGGTTTCGACATTCAGTCAGTAACTGACAGCAGCGGTAATAAGCTTAAATTCACCATAGTGGGTACCAATATGCGTATCGACTTGCCTCGCCACCTCAAGCCTGGCAAAAAGACCGTATTCAATATCGACTATGCATTTAACATTGTTGAAGAAGATGCTGTAACAGCGCGTTCCGGTTATGAACACTTCCCTGATGATGAACGTGAAGGTGGCAACGATATTTTCTTATTAGCCCAATGGTTTCCTCGCTTACATGCCTATACAGATTATGAAGCATGGACTAACCGAGAGTTCATTGGCCGTGGTGAATTTACTTTAGAGTTTGGTAACTATGAGGTTGAATTGACCGTACCTGCAGATCATATAGTCAGCGCTACCGGTGAATTACAAAACCCGAAAAAAGTACTAACTTCCACCCAACGCAAACGTTTAGAACAAGCTGAAGATGCAGAACGCATCGTCTTCGTAGTGACAGCTGAAGAAGCACTAGAAAACGAAAAAGAAGGCACTGACAAAACTAAAACGTGGGAATTCAAAGCCAACAATGTACGTGACTTTGCTTGGGCTTCATCACGTAAATTTATGTGGGATGCTCGCGGCCACCAACAAGGTGGAGATGATCAACCTTTAGTCATGGCCATGTCGTTTTACCCTAAAGAAGGCGGCAAGTTATGGGAAAAGTATTCCACTGAATCAATCATCCAAACCTTAGAAGTATATTCTCGTTTTTCCTTTGATTATCCCTATCCTGTTGCACAATCAGTGAATGGTCCTGTGGGCGGAATGGAATATCCGATGATCACCTTTAACGGTCCTCGTACTGAATTGCAAAAAGATGGCAGCCGCACTTACTCACAAGCTGAAAAGCGCTTTTTAATCGGCGTAGTTATCCATGAAATTGGTCACATTTATTTCCCAATGGTAGTCAATTCAGACGAACGTCAGTGGACTTGGATGGACGAAGGTTTAAATAGCTTTTTAGACGGTGTAGCCGGTCGTGAATGGGATCCTAGTATTCCTTGGGGTGTTGAACCAAGAGATGTTGTGGATTACATGAAGTCATCAAACCAAGTACCCATTATGACTCAATCAGACAGCGTATTACGATTAGGTCCTAATGCTTATACAAAGCCTGCCGCAGCCCTCAATATTCTGCGCGAAACTATCCTAGGCCGTGAATTATTCGACTTTGCATTTAAAGAGTATGCGCAACGTTGGAAGTATAAGCGCCCTACACCATCAGACTTTTTCCGCACTATGGAAGAAGCCTCTGGGGTTGATCTAGATTGGTTCTGGCGTGGTTGGTTCTACAGTACTGACCATGTTGATATCTCCTTAGATAAAATCTATAAACTACGTTTAGACACCCATGATCCAGATATCGATTTTGCTCGTCAGCGCCAAGAAGAGTTGGATAAACCTAAGTCGTTAACAGACATCCGTAACAAAGCGGAAGGACGCAAACTTTGGATTGAGCGTTTCCCAGATATTACTGATTTTTATGACGAGAATGATCGTTTCACGGTAACCAACAAAGAACGCAATGCTTATCAGAAGTTCTTAAGCAAACTCAAACCATGGGAAAAAACAGCCTTAGAGCGCGCTGTGAAAGAAGACAAAAACTACTACGTATTGGACTTTTCCAATAAAGGTGGTCTAGTCATGCCAATTATTCTGGAGCTAACCTTTGCCGATGGCAGTGTTGAAAACCAGTATATTCCAGCAGAAATCTGGCGTCGTACCCCTAAAGCGGTTAGCAAACTGATTATCACTGACAAAGACAAAGAGCTAGTTAGTGTGACGGTTGACCCCCATTGGGAAACGGCTGACGTGGATGTAAGCAACAACCATTATCCACCTAAAATTATTCCTTCTCGGATTGAAGCTTATAAATCCAAAAAGAGTAGCAGCAAGGTTAGTCGGGACATTATGCAAGATATAAAAACCGAACTAAAAACCTATGATGAAGACAATATTGAAGAAGACGACAATAATTGATCATGAATAATTTCATCAAACTAGCTTTAGGGGCGCTGTTATTAACAGCGTTTTCCTTAAGCGCACATCAACAAAAAACCTCCATAAGCACAGTGTTGTTTAATCCGCGCACTGAGAACATTGAAATCATGCACCGCTTTAGGGTTCATGATGCCGAACATGCAGTAAAAGAAATATTCGGTAAGGACGCGGATATACTCGATTCAGAAAAGACGCAAAATGAGTTTAGCGACTATGTAAGCAAACGCTTTTACTTGTTTGATAGTCAGCAAAAAGCCTTGCCTTTAAAAGTGGTTGGCCATGAAATAGAAGGAAAGTTTTTCTGGGTTTATCAGGAAACCACTCAGCCTGCTAAGTTAGAGAATCTAAGTATACGATATGATGCCCTACGCGATTTATGGCCACAACAAGTCAACACTATTAATGTTGAAGGTAAAGGTGAGTTACAAACCCTTACTTTTTCAGACTCGGTGGAATTATTACAAGTCAGATTCCACTAGCTCTTTCTTTGCACTGCAATATATAGAGTTTGCTTGGATTTAGAATTTTTTAGTCCACCTGAAATTTCAATCTAAACTTGCTCTGTCGAAAAGCCCGTAAATATCTATTTTACGGGCTTTTTTATTTACTTCGTCTAGACCAATCACCTTGCATGTTGACTGTGAATATTTTGCAAAGCTATTGAATCAAGTTCACATAATTAAACTCAAAAAATAGAATTTCACTTTAAATTCATTAGGTTACAAGTTGGTAAAGGTTTTGCACCTATAGCTTCGTTGAATTAAAAAGAGGAAGTATCATGTCGAACACAGTAAAAACAATTAATCCCTTTACTGAGCAAGTACTAGACGAGTTTCAACTTTTGAGCTTAGAAGAAGCCAATGCAGCCGTAGATAAAAGTCATGAGGCATTTTTATCTTGGCGAAAAACGCGCGGAACTGGTATTAAGCTTGGCCAACACAATTCGCGAAAATAAAAGTGAATTGCTCAGATTAATGACCGCAGAAATGGGCAAAGTACGAGCCCAAGGTGAACAAGAAATTGAACTTTGTGCAGGCATTTGTGAATACACTGCCACTGAAGCGATAAAAGCTCTAGAAGACGAAGAGCGCGAAATTGAAGGTGGCAAGGCGATAATCAGCTACCAACCTATAGGGGTTATCTTGGGTATTCAGCCATGGAACTTTCCTCTATATCAAGTAATTAGATATAGCATCACCAACATTATGGCCGGCAACACCACAGTGATGAAACATGCTTCCAACGTATTTGGCATGGCTGTAGAAATTCAGAAGATGTACGAAAAAGCAGGCTTTCCAAAAAACGTTTATCAATCACTAATCATTAAAGGGTCGATGGCAACCCAGCTTATTGAACACAGCAAAGTGCGTGGTGTTACGTTTACAGGCAGTGACGGTGTAGGTAAAAAAGTAGCTGAAACAGCAGGCAAACATTCAAAGAAAACCGTCTTGGAATTAGGCAGTAACGATGCATATGTGATACTTGATGATGCCGATATTGAAACCGCGGTACAAGCCTGTGTTCAGGGGCGAATGATTAACAATGGGGAAACCTGTGTGGCCGCCAAACGTTTCGTCGTTACTGAAGCGAAATACGACGAATTCAAACAAGCCTTCGTTGACCAACTTAAAAATATGAAAATGGGTGATCCTAACGATAAAGAAACAGACTTAGGCCCTATGGCACGAGAAGATTTACGAGACGAATTACATGAGCAAGTTAAAACGTCCATTGATAAAGGTGCGAAAGTTTTGATTGGTTGCGAAATCCCAGATACGACAGGGTATTTTTACCCACCGTCAGTTCTTGAGAACGTAACATCAGGTATGCCTGCTTATGACGATGAATTGTTTGGTCCAGTCGCAGCGCTAATCAAAGTCAAAGATAATAAAGAAGCAATGGAAGTTGCCAATGACTCCAGATATGGCTTAGGCGGCGGTATCTTCTCAGCAGATGAAGACAAAGCGGTAAAACTAGCCGTTGAAGAATTTGATACCGGTATGGTTAATATCAACGGTTATGGATTAGCACAGCCCAATTTACCTTTTGGTGGCGTGAAATCCAGTGGTTATGGCAGAGAACATGGTGGGTTTGGCATAACCGAATTCGTTAATATTAAATCAGTGATGATCAATCAATGATTAGGTTGAGATATATAATATAAAGAGCAGTTTAATAGGTTTTGAAAGTTTAAAGAGTCGATATTGTATCGGCTCTTTTTTATTGTGGGTAGCGCTAGTTCCGGAGTTGCCTTAATCAATGCTTTGAATTTTTAAACCCAGTAGTGGTTAGCAAGATTATTGTTGAAGGGGGAATAAAGCAATATTAGTGAAACGAAAAAGTAAATATATGGACGGTCGGCAATGGTAGATAACTGCTGCAAATTGGCTTTAGTAAAAACACCGATTGCCGACCTAAACTAACAATTTAATTTTAGGTTAGTTTTGATGAGTACCACGTACTGGGTAGTCTTTATCGAACGCAAATTCAATCCCATTAACTAGCTGTTCTAAATCAGGACGAATGAAAGGTGCATTGGCAATTTCAATCATTACCGTATCTCCCGCAGGATTGACTAAGAACAATCCTGGCTCAGGGAAAGCATGGTCGGTTTCAGAATCACTCATCGGGTCTGAGATGTATAATCCCAGTGCGTTCATTTGCGTTAAGGTTAAACCGGTTAGCACAGGGAAATTAACCTCTAAGCCTTTATCGACCATTTTATTCAGCTGTTCAGGCGTATCTGCCGAAATCGCCACAACGTCGATTTTCAAGTTATTAAGCTTTTCAGTGTACTGAGCTAGCTTATTTAAATACTTCAGACAGATTGGACAATGATAGCCTCGGTAAACTGTGACAAGCGACCATCTGTCAGAGGCTTTATCATCGCGACCTGCCTCGCAAAGATTTGCCAGATTGCCGTTAGTATCGGTGATTTGAATGTTTGGAAATTTTTCTCCTGCTAAAAGCTTGGTGTTTTTCATTAATGATCTCCATTTAATTTACGGCGTTTTAATAATTACGCCCAATTAACTCAAGTTTTTTGCATACATTGTGGATTCCGCCATATATGCAAATTAAACTTATTCAAAGAGATAGGAGCAAGATACTTACCAGAACACTAAACTACTGTTTTTAAAGTGGTTTAACAAATACAGTCTGATGGATTTGGTAGTTTACAAGGTGAAATGTGAAAGAATTGCAATGGAGATTGAATGTAATGCAATTTACTTCTGGAAAAGCCAGCAAGCAGCACCACTTACACTTGGAATATCTTTTTAAGCTTTAGTTGGTGCCGACTCTAATAATTGTAAATATTCAATGTAATCTTGTACGTTATGGTTCGGTGTATGTGACTGCATTAAGTTTATTAGTAAACGAATATTTTGTCTCAATTCGGGGTAGCTTTGGTCAGGATAGCCTTGGGTCACATCTATCGCTTGTTTTAATGATTTAATTGCATCTAAAGGTCGATTATTAGAGAGCTCGAAGTCTGACAACTGCTCGTGCAAAAAGTACAACGAGGTGCTTTTTGCATTTACATCAAAGGGTGTTTTGGCATCTAAACGTTGCCATTTTTCCAATACAGCGCGATACACTTCATTGGCCTTATCTTTTTCATCGGCGGCAATATAACGCAAGGCTAGGTGATGGTATTCAAACAAGGTATTTGGACTAAGTTCGCCGTATTTATCCGCCATACCATCAATAGCCTCTTGGGCCATTAAAATAGCTTTTTGATGCATTGATAATTTAGATAAGGTTTCGGCTTTGAAGGATTTAGTATTAATAATATCCACGTGATTAGCGCCGACAATCCCAGGCAAAGCCTGTAACGAATTATTCAAAATATTAAGTGTTTGTTGAAAGTCTCCCTCAAAACTGAGAATTTTTGCGTACAAAAATTGTGCTCTATGGGTATCTTGGTGGTCTGGTCCTAAAAGTTCTGTAGTAAGGGCAAGCAACTCTTCGGTATAGGGTTTACTCAAATCAAACTGCGCTTTCTCATTGTAATGATAACTGAGTCTTTCCAAGACATATATGACAAGAGTATGTTTGCTGCCTAAGCTCTCTTTTGCTAAAGACAAGGCTTGCTTAAAATAGTCAATTGAAGCTTCGTTATCACCATAGCGCAAATAGTTGTTGCCCAAACTTGCTAAGGCCAGCATCACTATAATGTGCTTTTCCCCCAAATATTGCTTTGCATCTGCAAGCACTTGTAAGTGCATATCTATTGCTTTTTTGACTTCGCCGGTATCACTGTAATAACCACCTAAATTAAGAATATAACCGATTGTGTGACGGTGGTGTTCGCCATAAAGTAGTCGAGATTGAGTCACAATGGATTCGAGTATCGCGGCTCGCTTTTGGGGTAAATCTGCACGACTATAGGCCGAGTTCAAAGCGTTCAGCGTTGAAATATGCAGAGCAATATCTTGCTCAGGATATTGAGTATAAATTGCATCTGCCATTTCCAATTGTTCTATTGCTGCTTGTATCTTACCTATTTGCCAATACATTTCTCCAATTACGTAGCGCAATTGAGCAAGCACCAATGGCTGATCGGCAAGTTTAGATTGCTCAGGATTAGTCAGTTTGAGTTGTGCCAATTCCACCATTTCAAGCACAGTCACTTCATTTCCTTGTGCCTTATCCGGATCAATGCCTTTAAACATTTCGGTTATAAAATCCGTTACCGCTTGGGCTTTTTGTTGTTCAGTTTGCGCGCTGTCCCGTTGTTGTTGTGCAATGTCGCGTTGTTGCTTCACTTGCTCAGACTGATACCAAATCGCCGCACTTGCACTTATTAGAGAAATTGTGAGCCCGAGCCCCATTGCTGACGCTACCGCATTACGTTTTAAAAATAGCGAGGCTCTGTGCGCCCAACTGATGGTGTGGGCTTGAACTGGATATTGGTTTAAATAACGTTCTATATCTTCAGCAAAATCAGCTGCAGAACTATATCTATCCTGACTTTTTCCTTGTAGGGATTTTTTAACTATCTGGTCTAAGTCAGTACTGATTGCTTTGGCTGAGCTCTGGTAAAAAGCATTATCACTGTTTTTAGCACACACACTTGGACTGGTGAGCTCCTGAGATTGAATAGAGGCAATTATCTCTGCCTTGCTAAGGTCTTGTTGCTGATACCGAAGACTTCCCGTTAGCATTTTGTATAACACTGCGCCTAAGGAATAGATATCTGAAGAAACACTGATGCTTTCCCCTAATATTTGTTCAGGGCTTGCATATTGGATAGTTAACAAACGAGGTCCCGAAGAAATCATCTCCCTTTGCGTGAGAAGGTGGGAGATACCAAAATCCATCACTTTGGGTTCGCCATCCCGATTAACTAAGATGTTTTCAGGTTTGATATCACAATGCACCACCAAGTTTTGATGGGCATATTGGATGGCTCTGCACACCTTGCCAAAAAGTTTGAGTCGCTGTTTCACACTCAATTGCTGCCGTTCGCAATATTGGTCAATAGGTAAACCTTCCACATATTCCATCACCAGAAACGGGATACCCGCTGATGTCGTGCCGCCATCAAGTAGGTGGGTTATATTATTGTGTTCCAGATTAGCGAGTATTTGGCGTTCTTCCATAAAACGAGTTAACAAGTACTCACTGGTCGTTAATGACTTGATAAGTTTAACGGCGACTTTTTTCTCATACAGATTATCCGCTCGCTCACCTATATAAACTGCTCCCATACCACCGGTTTTTAACCTTTTGGTAAGCTTGTATACACCTGCCATAGAGCCGCTTAAGTCTTGATCAGTATCTAATACATCATGTGTTGCAATCTCAACGATTTTATCAAGCCCTTTAGTTTCATCAGCATGCTCTAAAAGACTTATAATGGCCTGTTGAATATCAACTTGGTCTTCAAAGGTTTGGGTTATGAATTCACGTCTAGTATGAGCAGGTAACTCTAGTGCTTTGTGGAAGTATTCTTCAATAATAGGCAAGTCGTTATTGTTCATAAATTGTCTCTACTTAAATATGTTCTCACTCATTATGGCGAACATAAGCGGACCGGTTAGCCAACACCAAGTCGTTGAATTGGGCAAATGAACAAATGATAAAAACAATACCAATAAGGTTATAGAGGTTTATGCCATCTCTCTATAAATCCATGCTTTTGAAAACTTCAGTTCGCGCTCTACAGTTCGCACCGAAAGTGCATATAAGTCAGCAATCTGCTTAATGCTTAAACCGGCAAATGTTTCTAATTCAAGAATTTTGGCTTTTCGATTATCTAGCTTTATCAGCCCTTCAAAGGCTGTGTTTAGGGATAGAAACTGTGAGATATCCTGTTTGCCGCTCAAAAGCTCAGTATTGAGGGTAACTTTCATGCCGTTGGCACCACGTTTTACGCGACCAATGCTGCGCGCATGATCAACTAAAATGCGACGCATGGTTCTACTAGCCAAACTATAAAAATGTTGGCGGTCGGCAAAGCTGACATCCGCATCAAATAAGCTCAAGAATACTTCGTTAACAAGGGCGGATGTTTCAAGAGTGTGGCCAGGGCGTTCTTGACGCATATAAACTCTTGCACGCCTTTCTAATTCTGCGTACACAATACTACTGACCTCCGATAAGGCGCCTTCGTCGCCTTCTTGCCACCGGTATAAAAGTTCAGTTATGTTGTCTTTGCGAAGTGCCACTCGCATATCAGTTCACCCATGTGAAAAATCTATCCCTACAAAAGTGACGAAGCTCATTTTACGTACACTTTCCATCTAAAATTTGCACTAAACACAAACAAATAGATCATTTAATATACTCCCTTTGTTTTATATTTAGCAAATATATCTGTCCTACCTCCTTCAAAACGACGTTAATTTTGACCTTTCTTGTTTGTTTTTTTCTGGCTGCTATGTGCAAAAACAAACAATCAATTCATCCGATTAAAAATAATTTGTCGTTTTTGTACTTAATTCGCGCTTACCCATATAGGACGCCTAAATAGGTCACTAAACAAGCCTCAAACAGCTTGTTTTGAAACCCAAAGGCAATTCGGAGACATTGAGAAAAAGGAAAAGCGCGATGACACATGTTCGAGAGTATGACAACGGTGCTAAAGATAAGACCTTTTCATTAAACGCATTTCAAAAAATGCAGCGCTTAGCACTAAAATTTTGCTGCACAGCCTTACCACCAATAGGGCTGAAAGTAGCCCTCTACCATTTCACCAATACACGAAAACGCCGCCCTTATAATCTAATCGATCTGCCGCCTCAATTGCAGTCGCGCAAAATTGCCTATCGCAATGGACACATTGTGGCCCACAGTTGGGGTCATGGCGACAAAGTCGTTTATCTTGTGCATGGCTGGGAAAGTAACTCAAACTTGATGAAGGCATTTATCTCACCATTGCTCAAACAGGGTTACAAAGTCGTTGCTTTCGACATGCCTGCCCATGGACTTTCAAGCAATCAGGCAACTCATTTAGGCGATTTTTCTGCCACATTGCAGTTTGTAATTTCAATATATGGGAAACCATTTGGCATAGTGGCGCACTCATTTGGCGGTACGGCTAGTGTCTTGTTACTGTGCAAACATAAACATTTGTTGCCAACTAAGCTTTGCTTAATTTCTCCTATGAAGTCCTTAGATAGCCATTTGCAGGTGTTTAACACCATAACCGGATTGCCCGAAGCAATAATGGATAAGCTGTTAAAAAGACTGAAAAAACAATATGCATTGGAAGCAAAAAAGACCGACATAACTCGTTTAATTCAATCTGTACCCGTGTCCGGTTTACTTATTCACGACGAAGATGATCGACTCATTCCCATTGAAGTAGGTGACCAACTAGCTGATGCTTGGCATGGCGCGCAATACATCAAAACGCGAACCTTAGGCCACCGCAATATCCTCAAAGACGCATTTGTGATTCAACAGGTCACTGATTACATGTTAGACCACCGAAAGAATTAATTTATATACGACTAATTAAGCGCCCTTTACTCAAAAATTCAAAAAATTAGTAAAGCCGTGTCGTTTTTGAAGTTAATAAACGCTTACTTAAATAACTACAAAAAATACCACGCTGGGATAGGCACACTCATCAATCAGATTGATTAAGAGGCTAAGGTTATGACTATTAAAAATACTACAGATTCGTTTACTACTCGTTACTTCACTTGGGTCATCGCGAAGCCGAAACGGGTTATCTTAATCTCACTTGTATTTGTTCTGGCAATGGGTATTGGGATTACGAAAGTACATAAAGAATCCTCGGTGGATGCATTTGTGCCACAAGATCATCCTGCGGCTTACGCCAGAGATCGTGCTGCCAAAATTTTCGGCCTAGAAGATCCCATAGTGGTAGGCTTAGTCGCCCCTAAAAACACATCCGCCTTTACCCCTGAAAATATCGAAACTTTGCGCCGCATTGAGGATCTAGTCCGAACTTTGCCCAATGTTAAGAAGCATAATTTCATTAGTATCTTAAATGAAAGCGCCATTCGCAGTGACCAAGGTGACCTGCTAGTAGAAGCAATAGTCCCCAAAGGGCCAGTCACGTTAGATATAGCAAAACAAGCGTTTTCCCGTCTAAATACGATGAGCATGATGAAGGGGCTACTTGCCTCCCAAACTGGCGATATGTTAACCCTAATCATACCGGTAAATGATGCAAATCATGCCACTGACACATATCGCCAAGTGTTAGCCATTGCCGATAGTGAATCAAGTTCATCACTCACTGTGCATGTAACAGGCGTAGCGTCTATGAACGGACGCTTGGCACAAATGGTTACCATGGATACCCGCTTGTTTATTCCCGTTGCGGTAATAGTTGCACTGCTGATTGTGTGGTTAGCGCTGCGCAATCTCCGCGGTCTTATGGGCCCGTTTTTTGTGATTGCTGGCTCTGCTGCAACAACGATTGGATTCATGGGATGGATAGGTGCGCAATACTATTTAATTACAACCGCTTTGCCGGTCATTATCATGGCCATCGCCATTGCTGATAGCTTGCATATTTCAACTCTGTTCCTACATAAGTGCCGTACCGACTTGCACAAAAATCGCCAGCAAAATTTGCTTGAGGCCCTAAATCACACATATCTGCCAATTACCCTCACCACTATCACAACAGTAGCAGGTTTCTCCGGTTTAGCCTTGGGTTCAACCATGCAACCCATTGCTGAATTTGGCTGGTTAGCTGCCCTTGGGGCGATTGTAGCCTGGTTACTAAGTGTCAGCGCTTTACCTGCAATCATGGCGTTAACCAAACTAGAAGCAAAACCGCAGCAAATACAAAACCAATTTACGTTTGTTGATAGCTGTTTGAAAAGTGTCACTCAACAAGCAACCCAAAAGCCAGCAACCACAGCCAGTGTATTAGCGATTTTGACTATGGTTATGGGGTATTTTGCGCTACAGGCTAATTTTGATTACCAACGTCAGAATTACTTTCAAACAAATGAACAGGTACGTATTGCAGATATCACCTTAAACGAGCGTTTATCGGGTCTAAATTTTTTAGATGTCATGGTTTCAGGCAGCGCTGCAAACGACTTGATGACACCTGATGCGATGGAGGCCATTGGCCGTTTACAGGGTCAGTTAAACGAGCAAGCTTTTGTGGCAAAAACGACCTCAATTGCTGATTACATGACCCTGATGCATAGCGTCCTCACAGATGAACCAATTGGCAGTTTTCCCAGCAGGGAAAATGCACCTGCTCAATACATGTTTTTATATGAAGCCTCTGGCAATCCTGGCGATTTTAGTGAAGAGATAGACTTAACCTATCAACATGCTCTGATTCGTGCACAACTGACTACTGACCGTTTTAGCAGTGTGAAAAATACCGTGCAAGACTTCCAAGAGATTACCAAACGGTGGTCATTAGAAACCGGATTAGAGGCAAGCGTTAGTGGCAGGGTGGCGGTAAATGTAGGCTGGATGTCACTTTTAGCAGAGTCGCATTTTACTGGATTAGGATTAGCTATTTTGTTTGTATTTACCTCGGCTTTACTAATGTTTCGTAGCTTTTTCAAAGCACTGCTTAGTCTGGTTCCCGTTATCACTGGGGTGTTGTTTACCTACGCAGCAATGGGCGCTCTTAACATTGATATCGCCCCAGCCACATCTATGACAGCGGCAATTTCAACCGGATTAGGTGTGGATTTTGCCATTCATTTAATTTGGAGCGTAACGCGAGCCAGACAGCAAAATGCTTCAATTGAAGAGGCATTCTTAGGTAATTATTTAGTTGTTGCCAGAGCTTGTTTATTTTCCGCCTTTGCCCTTGCTGTTGCCTTAGCCGTGGTATGTCTAAGCTCAGCACCGCCGCTTCAATGGTTTGGTGCGCTTGTCGCCATGGCCGCATTAGGCAGTCTAGCAGGGGCGATTTTTGTTATCCCTGCACTTTATTCATTGTTTAGAAAGCACGCCTTATCACCCAAGCTTAAAGGAGCATACTAATGAACATCATACAAAAAGTCGTCACCATAAGCCTTGTAACCTTACTACTAATGTTCAGCCAAGGAGTAAAAGCCAATCCGCAAATGAGTGGCTTAGAGCTTGCCGAAAAAGTGGCTAATCGTTCGTCAAATAAAAGTAAGGTAGGATTTATGCATTTTACCATGCGTAATAATAGCGGTTCTGAGCGAAAAAGGTCTGCTTTGGTCGTTCATTCACAGATACCTGAAAGAACCAAAATTGGTATCTATTTTACCGAACCTGCAGGGTTACGTGACACTAGCTTTTTAAGTCACGATAACAGCAATAGTCAGGACCAAAATTGGCTTTATTTACCCGCCACAGATCGAGTCAGAAAGCTCCCCTCTTCAAGCCGTGGTGACTACTTCATGGGAACCGATCTTAGCTATGGCGACATTAAGGACAACTTTAAGTTTGCTTTGGAAGATTGGCATTTTAGCTTAGGTGAGTCGATTGTCGAAAATGGCAAAACTTATTATTTACTCAAAGGGGTGCCTCAAAATGAACAAATACGAGCAGAGATTGGCTACGGTAGTTTTACCGCCAAAATTGACTCAGATACCTGGTTTCCAGTCCATATACGCTACACAGATACCGACAATACACCACTAAAAGAGGTAAGTGTTGAGGGCCTAGATAGTATTGACGGTACCTGGACGGCAACACATTTCACCATTGACAATTCCCAGCTCCAGCATCAAACAGAGATTGTAATTAGTGATATGCGTGCAGTTAGCCAGATGCCATCCTATTTGCTGACTGCCGATGAGCTGGCCTATGGCGCACCACTTATGCTTCTAGAAGACAAAAGTTGAGTATCACCATGAATAGCATCTTATTGAAAATAAGCACTAGCCTTAGTAAGGCTGTGTTTATTTCCCTGAGCGTCTTTGTGTGTCAGATAAATTTTACTCTTGCACAAAACGCTGCGACCGTTATTCAAGTGGATTATCGCTTAGGTTTTAATTTGCATGACGCGCAACGACAACTCTCACGATTGAGTATCACTACAGACACAGATTACCGTATCAATCGAAACTGGAGTTTACAGCTTGACCTGCGGGCTGAAGTGGCTGACGACGAGGTTGGTTTAGGTACAGTTAATACCTATTCATCCGTTAACAAACCTATAATTGATAATCAACAAAGTCGTTTCGAAATAGACCGTGCCTATGTGCAATGGCGAGAACGAGCCCATTCATTCACTTTAGGAAAACAAGTGACTCCTTGGGGTGTGTTAGATGGTATTCAAATAACCGACCGCTTTGACCCAGTGCGGCGCCGCGACTTTGTGCTTACCGATGTTAGACCCGATCGCATAGCGCGGTGGGGGGCTCGCTGGCGCAATAAAGTAGGACAATTTAAACTCGATGGATCATTTGCTTTTGATGGCACCGTTTCCCAACAAGCGGAAGTAAACACTGTATTTTTTACCCGCTCGACTCGTTTCACTGGGGGTATGAATATAGCCACTACACCGATAACGGTTATGGGTGAAACCCGCAACGCTAGCCTTGAACAGTCTACGATTGGACTGCGGGTTTCTCGCTCTCTTGGCTCTGGCGAACTGTCGTTATTAAGTTTTCGAGGACCGGATACCGATCCCCTTTTATCTTTAACTCAGCAGCAATCAATTAACGAGCCAGGGGTTGTAGAGCTAAAATATTTGCGACGAACCCTTTACGGCGCGACTTATGACCTTAGTTTGGGAGAAACCGTGCTGCGTGGTGAAATTGCCTACATCCCCGATCAATCCATCAATATTATCAGCGAAGTTCCCCTACAATCGGCACGCACGAAACGCCTATTAGCAGGGGTGGGACTGGATTGGAACGCACCAAATCAGTGGTTTGTGAATGGCCAACTTGCCCTCGACTATATTAGTAGTGAAGGACACAGTTTAGTGCGTCCAGCGACCGATATCATTTTAACCTTGCGAGCGCAGCGTACTTTTATAAGTGGACGCTTACTATTTAAAGGAGAAATACTTGGCACCCTTAACGACAAAGACGGAGTGTTGCGTCCAGAGCTAGCCTTTGAATATTCCGACAGACTAAAACTGCGTTCGGGTATTGATTACTTATTTGGGGATGAAAACAGCCAATTTGGCCAGTTTAGAGACAACTCAAGACTTTGGTTGGCGGCAACTTATACTTTTTAATAAACCAGTCCATTGGCTGAATCACTTAACTTGCCAATTGGTGTCACTTTAGTCACCCGTCCATTTTGGCAGTACAAGGTCCAACCCTTTTTAACTTGCCCTAGGTCATAAGTTGTCTCAAGACTAACCGACCAAGGGTCTTGCTCAGCCATATCATTACTTTCAACCGCCTCTAAGACTAACTCACCTGTATAGTTGAGGAGCATGTTTAAGTCATCATACGTCCATTGATTATCAAAACTCTTTTCCGGTTCTTTACCGTTTAATTTTGGTGGTGGCACAGGTTTACCCTTACTAGCCACTGCTGGGATTAAATCCTCGGTTGTTTCCACCTCACTATCAATATCGGTAGTGGGGGCAACATTTGGATCTTGCTCAGCATTAGTGTCCGATTGTGAGTAATTGCGTGAGCTAATATGATGGGCATTATGGGTAGTGGTAAGGTAATTAACGAATAACTTTCCCTCGCGAACAACAAAATGGCCACTAAACCCCAACACATTATCGGTAGAAATATCATAGGAACCAATTCCATACTGATAAGGGGAAAACGGCACCGCTTCGACTAACCAATAGGATTCATTTCGAAACTCGATAGAAGAGTAAGTTTGATCAGTCATTATAAAATCCTTCATTTATCGCCCAATTATTCCACAACAAAAGCCAGAGACAAAGTTACGTTGAAGGATCTGCGGGGTCAGATACGTTGAAACCGTTTTATATAAATCTTCTTCTGCTAAAGGAGAAAGCCTATAGGTTGGCATTATCACCCTAACTTTCTGACTGTTTATTTACTGAAAGAGAGGCTTGTTCAAATATATCCATGACATTATGATTTAACGATTCGCCCGCAGCTAGCTGTTCAAAACCTTTAGCGACTTCTGCGCGTAATATTTCAAGCTGTTGATTTTGAATATTATCCTTTTCAAATAACAACCTCAAACCATCACGGATCACTTCACTCGCTGAGGTATATAAACCTTCAGAGACTTTTTCTGTAATTCTTCTTTCGAATTCTTTACCTAAAGAAATATTCATAATTAACACTTCAACCATCTCGTAATCACATTATGCGCATAACATGCAGCCCCTAAAAACGAAAAAACCCACAAACCTTTGGGTTTGTGGGTTTTTATGCAATGCTATGGAGCGTTACAAGATGCTATGCAATCTAATGCAATTACATCATGCCGCCCATTAACATTTTAAGTGATTGATATTTAGATAAAATATAAAACCACGCAAAGTGGGATACCCTGCATTATACCTCGATCAATCAAAGAACTTAGTTAAGAACACGAGAAATAATATATACAATGTTTGTTAAAAATTTCATTGTGGTTCATCCCTACCTCAAGATAGAGACTAAAACTGTTACGACTTATTGTTTTGATAACCACCTTTACGGTCGTTCAACCTTTAGGCTTTAAAGGCGGCTTATCCCATATTGCGGATATTTAATGAGTGGTCGTCTCTAAAGTGTCAAAACGGACATTTCATCGATTTTGTTTCCATTGATACACAGTTACCACAGTCGGGAGAAATTGATTTATTAATCATCGTCAACCATACTGATCACTCATTACTGAAAGGAATTGTTGATGAAATCATGTCATTTTTTTGCCTTGGCCGGTGTTTTTCTCTCCACATACGCCGCACAAACTCACTCAGATACAACTAAAAATCAACGCTTTTCATCCGACGTTCTGATAACTAATACTGCACCAAGGCATAGCCTATTAACTAAAAATGAAACACATGAATATATTATTGAGGTGGCTGATAACAATTTTATATTTGGTGAAGTAGACCAACAAAGTTTGAACGTGAAGCTACAGGTTTTCGATCCGACTGGAATAGAAATACAAAATATTGATAGAACTAAAAGTGGCAAAGAACATTTTACGTTTGACACTCAACAAGCGGGTAAATACCGTATCACTATCAGCCCAGCGAAGTACGAGACTGAAGAAGATAATACGGCAGACAGTAGCGGCAGTTACACTTTACAGCTTCATATTAATGAGCCTATTGCAAATCAGCCAGAGAGCCGGTTAAAGCAGCTATTTATTGCTTACGATAATAATTATACTCCGGGAGCTGTTGCGGGGATAATTGAAGACGGAAAACTCACACACAGCTTATCTGTGGGTATGGCCAACCTTGCCTTTAACATCCCTTTTCAGGCTAATATGCCAACCAATATAGGCTCAGTATCCAAACAATTTACGGCAATGGGTATTTTGCTTTTAGAACAACAAGGCAAACTTAACTTAGATGATGATATTCGTAAATATTTACCTGAGCTACCTGATTTTGGGGAAACCATTACCGTTAAAAATTTACTAAATCACACCAATGGATTACGGGAAATGTTCGGTCTTCTAGCAATGCGAGGATGGCATGGTGAAGATTACATCGACAAGCAGCAAGCGATAGAAATTGTCCAGAAGCAACCTAACTTGCAAGCTTCACCGGGCGAAAAAATGAATTACAACAATACTGCTTTTGTTTTGCTGACCCACGTTGTAGAACGTATTACAAAGCAGTCTTTCCCTGCTTGGATGAAAGACAATGTTTTTATCCCACTTGGTATGCACAGTACGTTCGTACGACGGGATCCGGGGAATATTATTAACAATGCTACACAAGGATACAGCGTAGACAAACACGGCTATCGCGAAACCGGGGATTTATATTCAGCCCCAGGCGCCGGAGGAATTTATACCACAGCAGCAGATATGGCCAAATGGTCCAATAACTTCAATGCCAAAACATTAGGGGGAGCTGATGTTATTGAAAAACTTACCACAGTTGGCACACTCAATAGCGGCGAAAAACTCACTTATGCGCTAGGGCTGGGTGTAGAGGAAGATAAAGGCTTGATTAGGTACTCACACAATGGTGGCGATATGGCACATTTAACCGCCTATATGTACTACCCTGAAATTAAAAAAGGTGTGTTTGTTAACAGCAATAACTCAACATTTAGTTTGAGCATTGCAGATAAAATTGCCGATTTATTTTTTAAACAATATTTTGTAGAAGAGTCTGAAGATAATGCGTCACAAGAAACAAAGCGAGACTCGGTGGCGCTTTCAACAAAGCAACTTAATTTATTAGCAGGTACATTCAAGTCAGAAATACTTGGCCTAAATATCGTCATGCAAGCTACAGATAAACAGTTAAAAATGGAGTTTAATGGGGGCGAGACTATTCCCCTTATCACACAGTCTAACACTGAGTTCACTACTAGCGATGGACGATTTAATATCTCTTACCATATCGAAAGTAAAAAGGTGTCAGGGCTAACAGTTCAGGCTTACGGCACCGACTATGAATTTGAAAAGTTAACATTGGTCGAGCCCTCTAAGGCTGAATTATTGGCGTATTCGGGGAAATACTTTTCTCAGGAACTTGAAGTACTTTATACCATTAGCGTGAACCAAGATGAGCAATTAATGCTTAAGCTGTATGGCTCTCCTGAATTAAAATTAACGCCAACTGAGAAGGATGTATTTAGCTCGCTGGGCTTTCTAGAGAGCGACTTGACGTTTATACGTGACGAAAGTGGCAAAGTAATAAAAGTAGAGGTAAGTGATGGTAGAACTCAGGGCGTGATGTTTGAGCGAATGCTATAGCTACTAAGTATGACTATCAGGCATAGAAAATTAATCGTATGCCCCAATATTCGCTAGTCACGCAGTAATTAGACAAAATCACTGGCAAAGAAAACTCATTAAAAAAGCCCGCAGACTATAAAATCTGCGGGCTTTTCTATTTTTAGCTTATGAGGCTACGAGTAGCTACATAGTCAAATTTGACTACATCATGCCGCCCACTCAACACTCAAACAACTGATATTTAGATAAAAAATAAAATTCACAAAGTGGGATACCCCATATTATACCCCAACTGTTCAAAAGACTTATTTAAGCCTTTGAAAAATAATAAAATACTTGTAAAAAAACGTCGTGCCTCAGTACGGTTCGTATCACAATGTTGTTTTATAGAGTTTGATGTTTTTCTGAATAGTTAATTACGTCACGATAAATCAGCCATTGCCCATCAGGTTGCTTTTGCCAAACGACTAAGTAATTACCCAATATTTTTTCATCAGATTTTTCACCTTTTATGGTGACTTCCCAAAGTCCGACCTCTGTTGCCGTTCTATCGTCACGCTTTAGTTCAACAGTTTCTAAAGTTATGGTCGCTGGCCCTGCTGACATTTCAAGTTTGAGTTGTTTGGCTATTTCTTTACGCCCCTGCATTATTGGAAAACCATCATTTAAATATAATGCATCTTCTGTAAACATTTGGGACAACTGCTCAGCCTTCCCACCATTGAACAGCTCTATGTATTTATCATTATTTGCTTGGATTGTGGCACTCAAGTCATTGCTCCAAGCAAATGATGACACACTCATTAGTGCAACTAGGCAGAAATAGGAAAGCTTTCTCATAAGAAGGTCTTATACTGTTAATTTATTAAAACATTACAGCAGGGCTACAAGTAATGCAAAGTAATATATGTTCACATTTCAAGCAAAACCCCAACGGTTCCATTGAGTATTTAGCTGGCAAAAACGAATCACTCTTGGCAGGCTCCTAAGTAAGCTGACAGTGGCTCTAAAATAACCAATAAAAAAGCCCGAATATTGCTATTCGGGCTTTCGTATAAATAAGGGATTAAGCTTATTTAGGCGTAGAGTAAATTGTTTAGTTCAAGGCGCTTTATAGTGACGTTTAGTGTTTCTTAAACGAACTATGAAGCAACGAAGAAATAGGCAATTTAATCAAGCATAAATTACATCATTCCGCCCATGCCGCCCATGCCGCCCATTCCACCCATATCAGGCATTGCAGGTGCTGCTGCGTCGTCAGCAGGAGCGTCAGCGATCATCGCTTCAGTCGTGATCATCAAGCTTGCGATTGATGCTGCGAATTGAAGAGCTGAACGAGTTACTTTAGTAGGATCTAGGATACCCATTTCAAGCATGTCGCCGTAAGTGTCATTACCAGCGTTATAACCGAAGTTAGCGTCACCATTTTTAACAGCGTTAGTTACTACTGATGCTTCAGCACCGGCGTTAGCTGCGATTTGGCGAAGTGGTGCTTCCATAGCACGTAGTGCTAGTTTGATACCGTGAGTTTGGTCTTCGTTTTCACCAGTAAGGTTGCTAACTTTAGACGCTGCACGTACTAGAGCAACACCACCACCGGCTACTACGCCTTCTTCTACTGCAGCACGTGTTGCGTGAAGTGCATCTTCAACACGGTCTTTTTTCTCTTTCATTTCAACTTCAGTTGCTGCGCCAACTTTGATAACTGCAACACCACCAGCTAATTTAGCTAGACGTTCTTGAAGTTTTTCTTTGTCGTAGTCAGAAGTAGATTCTTCGATTTGACCACGGATTTGGGCAACACGACCTTGAATTGCTTCTTCTTCACCAGCACCGTCAACAACAGTTGTGTTGTCTTTATTGATAACAACACGCTTTGCAGTACCTAGGTCTTCTAGTTGAACTTTCTCAAGCTCTAGACCAATTTCTTCAGAGATAACAGTACCACCAGTTAGTGTCGCGATGTCTTGAAGCATAGCTTTACGACGGTCACCGAAACCAGGTGCTTTAACTGCTGCAACTTTAACGATACCACGCATGTTGTTCACTACTAGTGTTGCTAGTGCTTCACCTTCAACGTCTTCAGCAATGATAAGCAAAGGCTTAGAGGCTTTTGCTACTGCTTCAAGAGTAGGTAGTAATTCACGGATGTTAGATACTTTTTTGTCAACCAAAAGGATGAATGGGCTGTCTAGTTCAACTGTGCCGTTTTCTTGGTTGTTCATGAAGTAAGGAGATAGGTAACCACGGTCGAATTGCATACCTTCTACAACGTCTAATTCGTTTTGTAGAGATTGGCCTTCTTCAACAGTGATAACACCTTCTTTACCTACTTTGTCCATTGCTTCAGCGATAAGGTCGCCTACTTCTGAATCAGAGTTAGCAGAGATAGTACCTACTTGTGCGATAGCTTTGCTGTCTGCACAAGGTACAGATAGTGCTTTTAGTTCTTCAACTGCAGCAACAACAGCTTTGTCGATACCACGTTTAAGATCCATTGGGTTCATACCAGCAGCAACTGATTTTAAGCCTTCAGTTACGATAGCTTGAGCAAGTACAGTTGCGGTAGTTGTTCCGTCACCAGCTTCATCATTAGCTTTAGACGCAACTTCTTTAACCATTTGTGCGCCCATGTTTTCGAATTTATCTTCTAATTCGATTTCTTTGGCTACTGATACACCATCTTTAGTGATGGTAGGAGCACCGAATGATTTGTCTAAAACTACGTTACGACCTTTAGGGCCTAAAGTCACTTTTACTGCGTTAGCTAGAACGTTAACGCCTGCAAGCATTTTGACGCGTGCGTCATCAGAAAAACGTACTTCTTTAGCTGCCATGTTTAATTTCCTCTTAATTCTGTCTTATTGATTATGCTGTTATTCAACAACCGCTAGGATGTCGCCTTCGCTCATGATAAGCACTTCTTCGCCATCTAGCTTTTCGGTTTTAACACCATATCCATCATTAAAAATCACGACGTCGCCAATTTTAACGTCAAGTGCTTTTACTTCACCATTATCTAAAACTCGACCATTACCAACTGCAACGATTTCGCCACGAGTTGATTTTTCGGCCGCAGAGCCAGTTAGCACGATGCCACCAGCAGATTTACTTTCTTGCTCTTGGCGTTTAACGATAACGCGATCGTGTAAAGGACGGATTGCCATTTTCAAATCTCCTGAAAATTCCAATATTAAAGTTAAAGTTCCCGAACATCGGGGGTTGAGTTGCGGCTTTCACCTCAACTCGAATGAGTGTCTGCGAGCAAAGATGGGGATAGCCTTACTGACTTCAAGGGTTTATGTTAAAAAAAATCTATTTTTAGGATGATTTTTGTGTTTTTTTTGCTGTTTTCGAAGGAAGCGGGAAAATTGTGGGGTTTATGAGCGATATAGGGTTTTAATGAGATGGAAACCAAATTGCGTTTTAACAGGGCCATGAATGGTTAAAACTGGCTTCTTAAACACCACATTATCGAACGCCTTTACCATTTGTCCGGGTTTCACTTCTCCCAAATCTCCGCCTTTTTTAGCCGATGGGCATTGAGAATGTTTTTTGGCGAGTTGCTGGAAATTTGCCCCTTTTGCAAGCTGACGTTTCAACTCTTCGGCTTGCTGTTTATCTTTAACTAATATGTGACATACACCTGCTTTCATTTTTTAATCCTTATGATCTCGCCAGTTGCTTGAAGCTCTGTCATTATAACCTGGATTTCGTTACTACATGAGTTGTTAATTAATGAAAAAGCTATTGTCTTTATCCTTTCAGGGGCTAGCCGCGATTTTACCCTTATCATTGACCCTGTATTTTATTTATTGGTTTATGTCAGGAGCAGAAGCGCTGCTGTTCCCATACGTTTCTCAGGCATTTTACTTTCCTGGCATGGGAATTATAACCGCCTGCGCGCTTATTCTTCTTACAGGTCTGTTAGTAAATGTATTTTTTGTCCGTTGGATTGTATCAACAGCAAATCGACAAGTTGAAAAAATTCCGCTGGTTAAATCGGTATATGGCGCAATAAGAGATACCTTAACCGTATTCAAAATCAGCGATAAAGAAAACTCTAAAGCCGTTGTATCTGTGGAAATTAAACCTGATATGCACTTGATTGGTTTCATCACTGCCGACCAAGTTGCCCTCGAAATTTTCCAAGACGAGGATAAAGTGGGAGTTTACATACCTCTGAGTTATCAAATAGGGGGTTACACCTTATATGTAAAACGTCAGCAAATTACTAAGTTAGACATTGGCGTAGAAGAGGCTATGCGAGTTGCTTTAACCGGTGGGGTTAAAGCAAAACAGGGTTAATCAATAACGTCTAAAGGTTAACGGTCTGATGGGGAGTCAATTTTAGGCCGTTTCTCAACCTCATCTTTATCAACATACTCTCCCTCAATAATGTCA
The DNA here is from genome assembly GCF_039982535.1 of Aliiglaciecola sp. Classification (NCBI taxonomy): domain Bacteria; kingdom Pseudomonadati; phylum Pseudomonadota; class Gammaproteobacteria; order Alteromonadales; family Alteromonadaceae; genus Aliiglaciecola; species Aliiglaciecola sp. The sequence goes on along the minus strand of NZ_JBDWYG010000039.1, from coordinate 240,804 downwards.
CCATCTTGCTGATTACCTCGTTGCGAGTATGTAGTTTCAGAGTAAGTGGTATGGGAATAAGTATGTTGTCCTTGCCCGGGTTGACCCGCTACAACGTTAACAGCGAGTTGCTTAAGTAGGCTTTTGGCGATAAAAGGGCGAGTAACGGGAAGCGATAGTAAAAAGCCTAATCCATCAGTAATAAAACCTGGTGTCACTAATAGCACTCCAGCTAACACCAACAAAAGACCTTCGGCCACCTCCTGTCCTGGCATTACACCTGATTGCATTTTTGATTGTGCTTGCATCAAGGTCGCAATCCCCTGCTGTCGCACAAAATAAGCTCCGATGATTGCCGTGACAATAACGATGCCGACGGTATTCCAACCACCAATTTGCTCGCCAACATTCACTAACAACGCAATCTCGGCTATGGGTAAGATAGCGAACAAAATAAACAATTTACCAAACACATTATGCTCCTCGGTCAAACAAGTGATCTGGGGACAATTTGTCATTTCACAAGATTATTTTGCAAAGGAGCAAGTATAAAATTCTATACAGTGCGAATAGATCCAATCTCTATCTTTTGAAAGATATCTTTTATTATTAAGGTCAATTATGGCCAGAGTACAAAAGGTATATTAATGAGTTCACAATTTTGTATAGTATTAACAACTTGTCCGACTAAGAAGCAAGCCGAAAAAATAGCAAGTGAGTTGGTAAACCTTAAGCTCGCTGCTTGTGTGCAGATATCTCAGCCGATATCATCGTTCTACCATTGGGAAGATGAGGTCGTCACCGACTCCGAAATGCACTTAATTATTAAAACCATGTCGAATAAGGTAGAGGACGCATTTAAGTTAACCTTAAGCATGCATCCTTATGATGTTCCTCAATGGGTAATTATTGATAGTGCTTCCGCCAGCGACGCATATTTAAATTGGATTAAAAGTAGCCTTACATGAATTTTAGACGTCTTATATCGTTAACTGTATTTGTATTATTCTCTTGGGCAAGTGTGGCTCAAAGCAATTTAGCTTTTGATGATTTGTTTGCAGATGAACCGGAATTTTTACCCGTTGAGCAGGCATTTCAATTTGATTTCGATCAGAGAGATGATCAGTTACTTTTGCGTTTCACCATCGCAGAGGGATACTACTTATACAAAAACCAATTTAAGACAGTCGTAAAAAATGGCGAGATTAGTCAACCCATTTACCCTGAAGCAATCATCAAAGAAGACGAGTTTTTTGATGAGCCTCAACCCGTTTTCTATGATCAAGTTGAAATTAACTACACCGTCCTAAGCTCAGAAAAAGACGCTGTAGTGAAACTGCAATACCAAGGCTGCGCTGACGCTGGTTTATGTTACCCACCAACGGTACAAGTGGTGTATTTAGACGAAGTACTCAATACACCCCCCCCTAAGCAAGTTACTGAAGCTAAGCAAACTAACGATGTAAACCAAGGTACCGATTCAACGCCGGTGTCACAACAGTTCGAACTTGCCAATTTACTTAAAGGTGAGCAATTACTAATCCTTAAATTAGCGGCCTTTCTATTATTAGGCATAGGTTTAGCCTTTACTCCCTGTGTTTTTCCTATGTACCCCATTTTGTCCAGCATAGTGATAGGTCAAGGTAAATCAATCAGTACCTCTAAGGCCTTTAGCTTATCTTTCATGTTTGTGCAGGGCATGGCAATTACCTATTCCATTTTAGGATTAGTCATTGCTTCAGCGGGAGCTCAATTTACGGCGTATTTGCAAAACCCTTATATTTTAGGGGTTTTAATTGTGATTTTTGTGTCCCTTGCATTAGTGATGTTCGGCGCATACGAGTTGCAATTGCCATCTAAATGGCAGGAAAAGTTAAACGGATTAAGTAATAAGCAAAAAAGTGGCAGTTTTATTGGTGCCTTTATTATGGGCATCATATCCGGATTAGTAGCATCTCCTTGTACTACAGCACCTTTAACTGGCATTTTGTTATACATTGCCGAACAAGGTGATCAACTTCTAGGTTTCTTTGCCTTATATGCATTGAGTATTGGCATGGGCATTCCACTCATCTTATTTGGTATTACAGGTGGTAAATTACTACCCAAAGCAGGCAACTGGATGAATGTGGTTAAGGTTGCATTCGGCTTTATGATGCTAGTGGTTGCACTAACGTTCTTGGAGCGTTTAGTGAGCAATATTTGGATTGAGTATATTTGGTCTGCGCTAGGCCTGATTGCTTTTACCTATTTCTACGTGATGAATCTGAATACCCCCACCACTTTGTGGAAAGGAATACGCAGTTTAATTATTTTTGCCGGATTAATAGGCTCAGTGTTATATGGTTATCATCAGTTTAATCAGTCACAGTCTCAAAGTCATTTAGCAGCTACATCATCGACAACGGCCGATGTCAGTGCTCACCCCACATTTTTATTGGTGAAGAACTTACAGGACTTTGAGGAAAAGCTCAGTGCAGCCAATGCACAAGGCAAAACCGTGATGGTGGATTTATACGCCGACTGGTGTGTGGCCTGTAAAGAGTTCGAAAAATATACCTTCCCTGATCCGCAAGTAATGGATGCACTTTCTGATACAGTATGGATGCAGATAGATCTTACTGACAACACCGCCACTAACATTGAATTTCAAGAAGCGTTCGACATATTAGGACTGCCTACTATTCTATTTTTTGACGAGCAGGGTAATGAATTGTCTTCTGCCAGGGTAACTGGATTTATGAAAGCTAGCCCCTTTGCTAACCATGTGAATCAGATATTTAATTAGGGAGCTATAACGCAGTGCTAAGTCAGCTTGGATTTAAATTGCTAGAACCTGAGGTTAATTCTTAACTACGTAATTCATTATAACTGCTCTTAAACAGGCAAATACGGAACTTTGCCTGTTGCATGTGTTGGAAACACTAAAACACAAGAATGAACAATTAACTCCCTTTACAGCAGCCAACTTTTCGCAATTAATGCTGCGGTTTGATCTTCTGGCACAGGCTTAGAATAAAAATAGCCTTGCAGGTGGTTGCAACCATGCTGTTTGAAGAAATCAATTTGCACTTGTTGCTCAATACCTTCAGCAACACAATACATTCCAAGGCTTTCAGCCATACGCAGAGTTGTTAACACTAAAGCTTCGTTACTCTTATTTTTACCAATATCATCAACAAAACTTTTATCAACTTTAAGCACTTGAATAGGGAACTCTTTTAGATATTTAAGTGATGAATAACCCGTACCAAAATCATCTAAAGCAATGGTAAACCCACGCTGGCGCATGGACTCCATATAATGGAGCGCGCGTTCATAATCTCGCATCAAGGCACTTTCAGTAATTTCAAACCTTAAGGCTGATACAGGTAGACCGTGTTGTTCTAACAGCAACACGATATGGTCAATTGAGATTTGACGTTCAAAATGTCGTGCTGAAAGGTTAACTGACAAATACACTTCCCGCTCTCTACTTTGCCATTCACTTAATACTGGCATGGCTCGCTCTAATGCATCCCACGTCATGTTTTCAATTAACCCCAACTCTTCGGCAACGGGAATAAATTGATCTGGTGGTACCATGCCATTGGTATCAGGCCAGCGCATTAGTAATTCAAAGCCGCCCACTAACCCTGTTTTAGTATTGACAATTGGTTGGTAGTAATTGATGAACGCTTTACTTTGATGGGCCTTCTTAAGGCGATTTTCCATTAACAAACGGTCTTGGGCTTTTTCATTCATGTGTTGAGTGAAATATTGAAAATCACTACGACCTTGTTCTTTGGCGTGATACATAGCCAAATCTGCGTTTCTCAACAACTCCTCTGGCGTATCAGCATCGCCAGGATAAATCGCAATACCCACACTTGAAGACACGCTGACGGTTTGGTTCCCTAGTTGGATAGGCGCTTCGAGGATCTCAATAAGTTGCTGAGCCAAGATACTTAAACGATCAGGGTGTTTAACCTCCTCTACCATTACAACAAATTCATCTCCGCCTAAGCGCGCAACAGTATCATCTTGTCTCAATAGGTTGGTCAGGCGCTGGGCGACGACTTTGAGTAATTCATCTCCCGCTTTATGTCCTAAGCTGTCATTAACTTGTTTAAAGCGATCTAAGTCGATAAAAAACACGCCCAATTTAGACTTGTGTCGAGAAGCGTGATCAATCCCGTGCTTAATCCTATCGAGTAGTAACGTCCGATTGGGGAGATCAGTCAGACCATCAAAGTTAGCCAGTCGACGCAGTTCGTTCTCTGCTTCTTTTTGTTCACTAATGTCCGACATAATCATTAGATAATAATCTATTTCCCCCTGTGCCCGCATACTGGCAATGGAGGTCATGTTAATGAGTACATTTAAGACTTTATCATTGTGAATATTTAGCTGCTCTTCCCCTTTCCAATGCCCTGTCACACTCAGTTCGGATAGTTTCTTCCAGAATCGAGGAGGATAATCAGCATTCAATTTAAATAAACGAGTTAATTGGCTTTTTAAATCACCATTCTCATTAATCCCAAATGCGTCACAACAAGCAGTATTTACCGCTACCGGCACCAGATCTGTGTTGAAAATGACAACCCAGTCTCGTGTATGTTTGAAAGCCTCACCAAATAACCTGACTTTTTCTCGATCTGCGACGGTTTCGGTCACATTGCTGTAGGTACCGGCAACAACACTTTCTAGCCCGGTTTCATCTACCACCTCATTACCCACATCACGGTACCAAAACCATTCCCCCATGCGAGAACGTAATCGATACGTTACGTCTAAACCGTGGCTATTCTTATCGATAAAAGCCTGCCAATTAGACTTAAATAAAGCTTTATCATCTTCATGGATGAGATCCATGTGTGCATCAAAACTGAGTAAGTTATCGTCAGACTGATAGTTTAATTCTTCGGAAACTCTAGGTGCGTAAAACTCGTTACTGTCCGAGCGCCACTCCCACACATTACTGTTACTCGCACTTAGCGCTAAGGTTAGTCGATTTTTACTCTGCAAAGCCTGAGCATGTGCCGACATTACCTGTTTATTTTGTAGATCTCGTCGATACCACCAAAACAGCACCAAAGACACAAATATAAAAATGTAAATAGTATAAGCCGCAGGCGATAACCAAGGTGAATATTTGACAAAAATATGGACTGAAGCAGGTGGACTTTTCACACCCGTCATAGGGTCAAATGAAATGGCTGAAAACACATACTCTCCCGGATCTAGTTTGGGGAAAGTAACCTGAGAGTCCGTTGTTGCCGGATAAATATAACTGTCGGTTCCATCAAGCCTGTATTGGTATTGAGTGGTATTTTGATGTTCAAAGGCAAGTGTCGAGAACTCGATAGTTAAACCGGCATCTTTGTGATCAAGTAACACCACTCTTTTGTTCAAATTGACCAACGGCATTTTGAGTGAACTGGAACTGAGTTTAATGGAGGTTATTTTTACTTGGGGTGGTACGCCATCATCAGTTTCAAAAGATGATGGATCGAATATGCTCAGCCCTTTTTGTGAGCCATAAACCAAACGTCCGTCCTGTAAAACGATATGCGATAAACCATTGAACTCTTTTCCGTCTAACCCCTGAGAAATCCCATATTGTTGTAAATAAGGGCCCGCTGGGTCGAACTTCAATAAACCTGCATGAGAGCTCATCCAGATAGAGCCATTGGCATCTTGGTTGATCCCATAAATCATATTACTCGGCAGCAAGTTCTGCTTGTCGAAACCATATTTAGGAGTATAAATGGTCGAATCGAGTCCAACTAAACCCGCTCCTGGATACGCAATCCATAGGGTCCCGTTATTATCTTCAACGACGCTCTCTGGGTAAACGGGTTGTCCCATGCTTGCACGCTCAAGACGATGGACACTTTGCAAACTATCGGTTTGTGTATTGTAAGCCCATAATTGCTCTCGTTCGGCTATCCATAATAGATCTTTGTATACACGGCTGCGGCCCAAAAAGCCGTATGACGCGCTGGCATCAATTTGTTTATTTAACGTTTCGACTTCAGTCACAACACCCGTTTGTGCGTCATATTTGTAGAAATTTTCCAAGTTACTGAACCAGTAAAGGCCGTTATTATCTTTGGCAAAACTGTCTAGCCTGCTACTCAGTAATTGGGCAACTTTTGCATCAACGCTCGGTGCAAGAGCATATGTATTAGTAGTAGTGTCAAAAGACCACAAGCCACCATCGGTATTTAACAATAAAGTGTTGTCACCGAACGTTTCTATATCGCGAATTCGAGCTCGTTTCGCCCCGACTGTGTCTTCAGTAAACCAATGGCCGCGTAACTCATGTTGTTTTAGGTCATAATAATTCAGGCCATTACTCGTGCCTATCCACAAACCATCATCATTAAACTGTGCAAAAGACTTCACACTGTTGCTACTTAACTGGATTTCATCGTCTTTATTTTGACGAACGTTTTCGAATTTTGTGCTTTGTGTTGACCAATACAACACACCATCAAACGCGGAACCCAACCACAGGTTACCTTTACTATCCACATCAATCGCAGTTACATCATCCGATGTTATATAAAGCCGACTATCGGAGGGGTTTAAATAGTCTTGAAGCTGTGCCGAAGTAGGGTCGAAACTAAACAGGCCTTGTTGCGAGCCTATATATAAACTGCCATAGCTTGTTTCGTAAATGTCTAAAATTGGAATACTCAACGCATGATCAACCAGATCAAATTGATTATCCTGATTAAGGGGAATGCAAAACAAACCGACCTTACTGCCAATCCAAATAACGTTATCGCTGGCTAAAAACAATTTGCTAATGGGTTCTTGTTTTTGCTGCCCTAGTAGCTCAATTTGACGTTCTTTGCCGCTTTCTAAATCAACCTCAAACAATCCATCGCCTCGGCCAATTAACAGTTTATCCCCTAGGAAAAGAGTCGCGTTGATTCTAAACTCAACCACTTGTTTTTGTTTAGGCAGTTGATATAGCAGTGAAGCTTTGCCCAAATCAGGACTAACGATATAAACACTGCGTTCCGTGCTTACGATAATTTGGTTATTAGGTAATTGACTGATGCTGGTGACGCTATCCGACCAAGTACTACCGCCGACAGCGAAATGTTCAATAAGGGTCGTTTCTCCGGTTTTGGTCTCAATCTTAAAAAGACCTGAACGACGTGTGCCCACCCAAATATTTTGATTGTTATCTTCAAAAATAACATCAATGGAAATATCAGCCAGTTGCATTTCATTACCATCAAAATGCTGCACGCGATAACCATCAAATCGATTCAGCCCCGCCTGAGTTGCCACCCATAAAAAGCCGCTGGAATCGATAAGTAAGTCATTAATTGTATCTTGTGACAATCCTTGCACAGTAGATAACTGCACAAACTTGGGTTCGCTAATTAGCGGCGCTGCAGAAACATGAAATCCCCACAGAATTGAAAAACAAGCAATAGAAATAGCGCTAAAAAACCGATAGGAATAACTCAATCCGTATAAAACAACGCTATTTTTAAAATTTTCAAGCAAAGTTGGTAACACTCCGAGGTTGTACCCGTTCTAGCCAAGCATGTTGAATAAATAAACTAATGTGCAAAATTTGATTATTACTCAATATAGCTCGCTTACCAACTCTTTTATATATTGCACTTAAAACGGCTAACAATACATCTAATTAAAATCGGTACAAAATAGCTAATATCAACGTGTGCCAAATATTTTATCTCCAGCATCACCTAGCCCTGGCAATATATAACCTCGATGATCAAGCTTGTCATCTATAGCTGCCACATATATGTCTACATCAGGATGTTTTTTAACTACCTCAGCAATTCCCTCTGGCGCGGCCACTAAAAAAAGACCGAGTATTTTTTTACATTGTTTCTGCTTTAACAGGTCAATGGTGGCAATTAACGTCCCACCAGTTGCCAACATAGGGTCTACAATCAGTGCAGTACGCAAATCAACATCTTTAACTACTTTGTCGAAATAAGCCACAGGCTCGAGGGTTTCTTCGTTGCGATAGAGCCCAACGACACTTATTTTAGCGTTTGGAATTAATTGCAACACACCATCTAACATGCCTAACCCGGCTCGTAAAATTGGCACCACCGTAATCTTCTTACCCTTGATTTTTGCCACTTCAATTGATTCTCCCGTCCAACCAGGAATAGTCACTTGTTCGGTTTGTAAATCTCGTGTCGCTTCGTAGGTCAGCAGATTACCAACTTCACTAGCCAGTTCACGGAAATCTTTACTGCTAATACCCTTAGCTCGCATCAAGCCAATTTTATGTAAAATCAATGGGTGTTTAATTTCATGGACTGCCATAATTGATCCTTTAATCTAGTTCAACTGTTTGCACATAATGTATGAGTTCGGGATAGAACGCCAAAAAATCTTGCTCTATCTGCGCATGATATGAATTCATGAATCGATATCCATCCAGTGCGAATTTAATTCGCATATTCAAACGCTTTTCAATTTGTTGATAAGCTCCTAAGCAGCTTTTCCGGTCTTCATAGTTTTGCAACCACTGATGCTTTAGCAAGCCAGCTCGCACGGATGCAAAATGTTGACTAATATTAGGTGGTTGTTGTTTCAATTGCTGGTAAAACTCAGACAATACTAGGGGTTGAGTTTGCGTTGTAAAATTTTGCCAGTGTATGGACAGCAAGTGATCAAAATAAATATCGATAATAACGCCAGAAATGCGCCGCAATTCTGGGGAAAACTGTTCTCTCAATGATTTAACAACAGGATGGTTATCAGTGTATGAATCAATTTTTCGATGTAAACGCACGCCGTTCTGTAACGAAATGGGAAGGTGTTCTAAATTGCTCCCTTTTACAAAGTCTCCCAAAAAGTTACCCAACAAGCTCGTTTGGGAAACATGAGCAAGGTGGATATGGGCTAAATAATTCAAAAACGTTACCTTTTGAGCTAAAACTAAAAAAAGATGCAGTAAACTTCGCTGATAAGACCAGTATTTTGCTGCTAATTGGACACTATTCTCTATAATTAGTCTAAACAACCTTTGATTGGTTAATTTTTATTCGGTTCTCATTTGACTTTGATTCGATTTACGTTAAGAGTATCGCAACAATGAAATTTAAAAGAAGATAGCGACAAATTCGTGAAATTTTTATTATTAAACGGTCCTAACCTTAATATGTTGGGAAAACGTGAACCAACAATATATGGGTCAAAGACGTTACAAGATATTGTAGATGAATTAACGATTCTAGCAAATCAAGAAAGCATTGAGCTGCTTCATTTGCAATCTAATGCTGAACATGAGCTGATAGAAAGAATTCATAATGCTATGGGGAACATTGATTTTATCATTATTAATCCCGGTGCATTTACCCATACAAGTGTTGCTATTAGAGATGCATTATTAAGTGTTAGCATCCCGTTTATTGAAGTGCACCTCTCAAATGTGCACGCCCGAGAAGAATTTAGAAAACACTCCTATTTATCAGATATTGCCAAAGGGGTAATTTGTGGTTTAGGGGATTACGGTTATAAAGCGGCAATTATTGCTGCCAAACGCCACTGCCAAATTAATTTAATGAGTAACTAAAGAGAGTTTAAATGGATATTCGTAAAATAAAGAAATTGATAGAACTAGTTGAAGAGTCTGGTATTTCGGAGCTTGAAATTACCGAAGGTGAAGAGTCAGTACGCATTCACAGAGCAAGTGCAAGTTCACAAGCTCCTGTGCAATATGCGGCTCCAGCTCCGGCACCTGCACCGGTAGCAGCTGCTCCAGCGGCTGCAGCTGCCCCAGCAGCAAGCCCAGAAATATCTGGACATGTTGTGAAATCACCTATGGTTGGTACTTTTTATCGTTCAGCTTCTCCTACTTCGCCTGCATTTGTTGAAGTTGGTCAGAAAGTAAATGTTGGTGATACATTGTGTATTGTTGAAGCAATGAAAATGATGAACCAAATAGAAGCCGATAAAACAGGTGTAATAAAACAAATTTTGGTAGAGAACCAAGAGCCTGTTGAATTTGATCAACCAATGTTCGTAATCGAATAAGCGAGCGAATTATCATGCTTGATAAAGTCTTAATTGCGAACCGGGGTGAAATAGCACTTCGAATTTTGCGTGCATGTAAAGAGATGGGGATCAAAACCGTCGCTGTACATTCCACCGCAGATAAGGATCTGAAACACGTTTTGCTTGCAGATGAATCTATCTGTATCGGTAAAGCGTCAGCCACAGAAAGCTATTTAAATATCCCCCGAATCATTGCCGCTGCTGAAGTGTCTAATTCAGTTGCTATCCACCCTGGATACGGTTTTTTAGCTGAAAATGCAGAATTTGCAGAAGCAGTTGAAAAAAGTGGTTTTATTTTCATTGGTCCAAAAGCAGAAACCATCACTTTAATGGGCGACAAAGTGTCGGCCATTAAATCTATGAAAGAAGCGGGTGTACCTTGTGTACCTGGTTCTGATGGCCCTCTGAACGACGACCCAGAACGCAACAAAAATATTGCAAAACGAATTGGTTATCCGATTATCGTTAAAGCTGCTGGCGGTGGCGGTGGTAGAGGCATGCGCGTTGTGCGTAAAGAGTCAGAGCTAATCGAAGCTATTTCTATGACTCAGGCTGAAGCTGGTGCTGCTTTTGGTAATGCGACTGTATACATGGAAAAATTCTTGGAAAATCCTCGTCACGTTGAGATTCAAGTTTTATCCGACGGTCAAGGTAATGCAGTTCATTTAGGTGAGCGCGATTGTTCTATGCAACGCCGCCACCAAAAAGTAGTTGAGGAAGCCCCTGCACCTGGCATTAATTCAGAAACTCGTGAGCGTATCGGTGAACGCTGCCGTAAAGCCTGTATTGAAATAGGCTATCGCGGTGCGGGAACCTTTGAGTTTTTGTATGAAAACGGTGACTTTTACTTCATTGAGATGAATACCCGTATTCAGGTTGAGCATCCAGTAACAGAAATGATTACCGGTGTAGACTTGATCAAAGAGCAACTTCGTATTGCCGCTGGTCAACCTCTATCAATCGAACAAAAAGATGTGCAAGTTCGTGGTCATGCCATTGAGTGTCGAATTAATGCAGAAGATCCCGCAACCTTTATGCCTAGCCCTGGAAAAATCGATATGTTCCATTCGCCAGGTGGTTTTGGTATCCGTTGGGAATCTCACATCTATGCAGGGTACAGCGTACCGCCGCACTACGACTCTATGATTGGTAAGTTAATTGCCTATGGAGAAAACCGTGATGTGGCCATAGCTAGAATGCGTCATGCGCTGGATGAACTTGTTGTAGATGGCATTAAAACCAACATATCTTTGCAACAAAGTATCATGGCTGATGAAAACTTCTTTAATGGTGGAACAAACATTCACTATCTAGAGAAAAAACTGAAGCTCTGATAGCTGTAAATACTCATCGGAGTCTACCTAATCAAAGTTAGGTAGACTCCGACTCTTTTCTCTCACCCGATTCAAGCATTTTATCCAATCCGTTTTGTCTTCTCACACCGACTTCCTTGGTGCTTTTATATATTTACGATAATAAGCTTGAGCTAGTCACATTTACTGTAGTAAATTTCCATACTATTCCTATTCAAACGGTATTTTTGTGTCCTTCAAATCGCGTTTTTTAACCTTAGCTACGCTCTTTCTTAGCCTCCCCGCTCTTGCTCAAATAGATACATCTATGGACAACGATTACATCAAAAAACCGCGTTGGGAAGCGGGAATCGTCGGCGCAGGGTTTAGCACGCCTGAATACCCAGGAGCAGCAGACAATCATAACAATGGTTTCGTGTTACCTTTTTTCATCTACCGTGGAGACGTTATTAGAGTAGGCGAAAACAGTGTGATACGAGCAGTGGCCGTAGAAAAGAGCTGGATCGAAGTAGACCTATCCCTTGATGCAGCATTTAGCGCAGACTCTAACGAAGATTCGGTACGAGCAGGCATGCCAGACCTCGATTTTGTGTTTGAGGTAGGTCCGCAGGTTCGTCTCAAATTGTTTGAAAGTGGTAACAAAGCTATAGGAATTCAACAAATACAATTTAAATTGCAAAGCCGAGGAGTATTTTCCACCGACTTTTCTTCTATTACCCATCGTGGGTATGTATTGAATCCTGAATTAACCTATCAATACGTTGGAGCGTTTCAATCTGAAGATAGGTTCCGGTTTAGCGTTTCACCTGTTTGGGCCACAGAAAAATTACATGACTATTTTTATCAAGTGGATACCCAATTCGCCACTCAGCAAAGGCCTGAATACGATGCAAAAGCGGGCTATCTAGGCCTTACCTTATCTACAGGTTACATGTTTAACGTTACTCCAACTGTACGCATGTTCATGAGCGCGTCCTATCGCTTCCAAAATAACGCGGCCAATAGCGACAGCCCCTTGTTGGTGGAAAACAACAATTATGCGGTTGGCGCAGGAATAGTTTGGCAAATTAGAAAAAGCAGCGAATACCAAAATTAAACACCGATACTAGCTTGCGCTCACTGCTTTTTAGGGGTGTATTATAAAACTTTGATTTACATCAATCTTTTGAATCTTTTTGGTTGAGCCAGATCAATATCAGAAAAATTCAATTGGGTAAGCTTTCTCCATCAAATTTAAACACATTATATCGATGGAGAAACACATGAAAAAATTAGCAGTTTACCTAGCGGTAGCAGTCGCACTTAGCGCCACTCAAGCACAAGCATATACAACTGGCGATATGATCCTACGTGCAGGTGTCACTACCGTAGCCCCAGACGAATCAAGCAGTAATGTTTTTATTGGCGGTGCAGATGTTGGTGTTGGTGTAAATGTCGATAACAACTCTCAATTGGGATTAAACTTTGCGTATTTCTTGTCACCTAATTGGGCAATTGAAGTATTGGCAGCAACCCCTTTTGAACATGATATTGGTTTAAACACCGTTGGTGCCTTAGGTTCTACAAAACATTTACCACCAACTATTTCAGCTAATTATCACTTTTTAGAAGCCGATAGTGCGTTTCAACCCTATGTTGGTTTAGGTATTAACTACACTATTTTCTTCAGTGAAGAATTCACTGCTGCCAATCAAGAAGCAGGCTTTGATGATTTGGAGTTAGATGACTCTGTTGGTTTATCTGCTCAAATTGGTTTTGATTATATGTTGGATGACAATTGGTTTGTTAATGCTTCTGCACGTTACATTGATATCAGCACTGAAGCGACATTTACTAATGGTGGTTCAGCTGGAACTGTTGATGTAGATATTGACCCATTTGTTTATTCACTCACTGTTGGTTATAAATTCTAAACGGACTAAAACGTTATAAAAATGGGCACTTCGGTGCCCATTTTTGTTGGCGCATAGAAACAACCTTGCTAAAGAAGCCGCGTTAAGATTACTTTAAGGTAAACTTCTTATAATGATAGGGACGATCACAATACAAATTGTCATTCAATTAAACTATTGCCAATATGCTACGCCATTGCTGCAAACGAAAAAGAACCCACTATTATGCGTATTTTATTAGTCGAGGACGATCTCGCTTTATCTGAAGCCTTAAGCAAATCATTGCGCAAGCAGGGTTATGCGGTTAATTGTGTTTTTAACGGCAAAGATGCCATAGCTGCACTGGCCTCAGATGACTGTAATTTAATGATCCTTGACCTTGGGTTGCCCGATATGGACGGATTAACCTTACTCGATAAAATCCGCAAGCAGAAAAACAACATACCAACATTAATATTAACCGCACGGGACTCAACCTCCGATAAAATACAAGGTTTAGATAAAGGCGCTGATGATTATTTACCTAAACCATTTGAAATGTCAGAGTTGCTAGCCCGCTTACGGGTAATGGAAAGACGCTTAGGTACTTCGCAACAATCCCTAGTATCCTGCGGTCCCGTGAGTCTCGATATTACTCATCACTTACTGATTATAAATGATCAGCCGGTAGAAACTTCTCGTCGTGAGTTCACCCTGCTGAAGTCATTAATGGAAAACCTTGGGCGCATTCAATCTAAACAACAATTGGAATCTAAGCTTTACGAATGGGGCGATGAAGTGGCAAGCAATACAATTGAAGTTCATATTCATAATTTACGTAAAAAATTACCTAACGAGTTTATTAAAACGGTTCGTGGTGTAGGCTATAGCATTAATCAGCGAGCTTACCCTGGATAAATGGATTCAATTCGTAAATACCTGACCTTACTGCTTATCAGTGCTATTGCGCTGATTAGTTTTATTGCGGCACTACAAGGGTATCGTTCAGGAATGCAGATGTCTTCGGTGTTATTCGATGCTGAATTGAAAACTCTCGCCCAAAGCATGACTAACTTACCCACGCAAATTAGCGAGACTATTGCCGCTTCAAATGAAGATTTAGCCATTCAAAGTTGGTCTGATGAAGATTTGGTTTTACGCACCAGCAATGTGCCTTTAACTGCCATCGCTCCCTTCGAAGTAGGGTATTCTGACCAGAACTTTAACGCTCAACGGTGGCGGGTTTATGCCAGCTTCAATCAACAAACCTCTGTTTGGGTTTTTGTCGCTCAACCACTAAAAACCAGATTTGAGCTAACCGAAGAAATGATGATATCGGCAATGACACCATTTTTTCTCGCCATTCCCGTTTTAGCCTTAGCCATATTCCTGCTAGTTACCTACGGTTTAGCTCCCCTTAGGGAACTCACCAGTCAATTGTCTACGCGCCGAGAAAATGATTTTTCTGCTATTGCTTTGTCACGAACCCCCGAGGAGTTGTTGCCCACGGTGAGTACTCTGAATAGCTTGTTGAACCGGTTGGATTCGGCCTTCGAGCGGGAAAAACAATTCGCCAGCCATGCCGCCCATGAACTAAGAACTCCCCTGAGTGTCCTGAAAATAAATTTGCATAATTTACAGCAGAGCCAAGGCTGCGAATACGAGGAGATTCAACAGCTACAACAAGACACAGATAGAATGATCCACGTGGTTAATCAAATTTTGCTACTCAGTCGTACTAACCCTGAAATTATCTCAGCTAACTTTGATATTTGTGACCCCTACAAAATAGCCCAAAAAGTTATTTCCGATAGCTATGTGAATATTGATAAAAAGAATCAAAACATCGAACTCAATGGTGAGTCCTGTGAATTTAAAGGCAATGAATTTGCCCTATATACCTTGCTACAAAACCTCATTAGCAATGCCAATAAATACACACCAGAGAACAGCGATATACGCATAAACTTAACCCTTGATGACGGATGTTTACGCCTTCGCGTTGATGATTCTGGCCCAGGAATTCCAGAGCACGAACAACATAAATCCACAGTGCGCTTTTATCGAGGTCAAAGTCATCAAAAGAGTAAAATTGAAGGCAGTGGATTGGGTCTATCCATAGTCGAGCAAATTGTCGCTATGCACGATGGCAAACTCACACTAGGTAAATCAGACTTAGGTGGTTTGAGTGTGCTTGTTGAGCTTAAATCGGCATGAGTAACGTGCGCAGAAAAGTACTTGAAAACATCATGCAAAAATTCATGATGCTAATGTTACTTGCCCTGTCATTTAAAGCCTGTGCTATCGACGAAATTACTATCACCATTCGGAACCATTTGTTTTACCCACCAGAAGTTGATATTCCCCAGCACAAAAAAGTAAAAATCACCTTTATCAATCTGGATGACACCCCTGAAGAAATTGATAGTTTTGACCTCAATAGAGAAAAAGTCGTATTTGCCAAAAGCCGGTCGAGTATCTATGTAGGTCCTTTAGATGCAGGAAGGTATCGTTATTTTGGCGAGTATCATCCAAATACAGCCATTGGCTTCGTTAACGTGGTACCCGTTGAGGAGCGTCAAAATGCTAAGTAGTACAGTGGTACTGTTCCTAAAAGATGCTTTGCCGATATTTTGGGCCATAGCCATTTTAATAGTGTTGATACCCAATTGGCGACACTGGTTACCGCTGGGTATTGGCTGCGGAACGATTGTTTGTTTACTGGTGTTCAATAACATCGGTTATATTTCCCAATTCGCCGATGGTTTGGGGTTTGAGTTTCTTAAAATCCTGTTGCTGATCATCGGTTACCTTATTGCCGGTGCCTTTTTCGTGAATCATCAACTCAGGTACAATTTCACAGGGCGGCTTTTAGCCACTGTGTTTGTCACTTGTATCATTATTCTTAATGCCAGTAACTTACTGCTGTTTTATGTCAGTTTCTGGCGTGTGAATGAGCAGAGTCATTCGCTATTTTTAGGGTTAATTTTAGGGGTTGGTATCTGTACCAGCATTGCAACATTGCTGGTATTGCTATTAAAACCGCTACAAAAAGTGAAGGTAGCGCGCTATCTGTTTTTAGTCTTTGTTGTGGGTCAGTTTTCCCACATTGCCTACCTGCTGCAACAAACAGATTTAGTCACTTCACAACAAATTTGGAGTAGCAAACAATTCATTTCAGATGAAAATGAAATAGGTCAGTTTCTTGCCACATTAATAGGTTATGAGTCATCTCCCACAGGATTATATATTTTGATCTACTTAGTCGCGTTAATACTGCCTGTTTTGCTAAGGCGTTTCAGCAACTCAACTAAAAAAGTAAATAAGGAGCCAAACCTATGAGGTTTTTCAGTTTCTTAAGTTTACTCGTAAACATAATGCTCTGCCCGGTAGCCTTCGCCGATGAAGGCTCAGTAGATAAAGTCTACCACCCCTATGTTTTACCCAATGAACGGGAAGTGGAATGGCGATTTGCTTCTCGCCAAAATGATGATGGTAATCTGCTGACCCAACGTTTTGCTTTTGGAAAAGCAGTTTCAGAGCATTTGATGTTAGAGTTTTATTTAGTGGGCGCCAGAGATGAAAACGATGATTTTGGTTTAGCTTCCTATGAAGTCGAGGCTCGCTGGATGCTCACAGAACAAGGGCAATATTGGGCTGATTGGGGCGCGTTGTTTGAAGTTGAAAAAGCCCATAGCAAAGATCTTTGGGAAGCCACATCTGGCATCTTGATTGAAAAAGAATTTGGGCAAACCAGTTTAACCACTAACTTTTTACTGACTTATACCTGGGGAAGCGATAGAGACATTGACACTGAAAGCGAGGTTATTCCCCAATTCAGACTCAAATACAGATATCGTTGGCACCCATGGTTACAACCTTCAGTGGAAATCTACACGGGAGAAAAGTTCGTCGGAATTGGTCCAGCATTTATGGGGATTCAACGTTACCAAGGCCAAAAACAATTAAAATGGGAATTAGGTTTTATCTCTGGCTTGAATGGCGACAATAAAGATCATACTTTGCGCTTTGTTCTTGAGTACGAATTTTAATATTCATACCGTAAAACCAGCCACTCAGTAAAAAATATAATTCTCATTCATTTAGCTTAAGATTCCCTTAAGGTTGATAACTTACTCTATAAGCATTGTTGTTTAGAGTAAGTATTTTATGCGTCTTTTACTGTTAACCCTACTGTTACTAGTGCACTTACCATCTAGTGCTTTACCTGCGCCTGACTTTCGATTGCAAGACATTCAGTTAAGTGATTACAAAGGCAAAGTAGTATATTTAGATTTCTGGGCCTCCTGGTGTAAACCCTGCCGAAAGTCCTTTCCTTGGATGAATGAAATTACCAATAAATACGCCTCTGAGGGATTGGTGGTGTTGGCTGTAAATTTGGATACCGATGCCAAATTAGCCCAAAAATTCTTACGCAAATACCCTGCGCAATTCAATATTGCCTACGATCCCCAAGGCAGTTTAGCCAGCCAATACAAAATTCCAGGTATGCCGACCAGTTACTTGATCAACAAACAAGGTGAACTTGTGGTCGCTCACAAAGGATTTCATTTAGATAAATCCGCATCTTATGAACAAGAAATCGTCGCGCTACTAAAACAATAGGAGAGCCGAGAAAATGAAACGAAAAACCATAGTTATTATTACCATTATGGCCGTGATGCAACTTGCAGGCTGTGCAAATTTAGGTGTGCAACCCTGGGAGCGTGATTTACTCGCTAAGGATGAAATGGCCCTTGATTCTGAAGGGGTAGACATTGGCTTGGATGATCACATTTATTTTAGTAAAGAAGCCACAAGTGGTGGTCGTTCATTTGCAGGCGGAGGTTGTGGATGCAACTAAAACAAACTAAAAACGTCAGTGCTACTCTTGCCGCAGCTTCATGCGCATTGTTAGGCACATCTGTCCAAGCTGAAGACAACAGCGAAGAATGGAAGTTTGATACTGCTATTTTGTATTACGGTGAAACAGATCGGGTACAACTAGTTGAAGGGGTATTTAATGCCAACAAAGACTTCGGCGATGAACATTATTTTAATGGCAAACTGGTGATCGATACACTCACCGGAGCTTCTGCCTCAGGCGCGGTTGCCCAATCTGGTGTGCAAACATTTACTCGTCCTTCAGGTAATGAAACCTATACCGTTGAAGCAGGTGAAACACCGCTAGATGACACATTTCACGATACCCGTGTACAAGCCAGTGGACAATGGACACAGCCTATCGGTGAAAATTACCGAATTAGTGGTGGTTTACAAGCTTCCAAAGAATACGACTATTTATCCATTGTGGGTAATGGCTCACTGGATATGGATCTTAATCAGAGAAATACCACCCTGTCGGCGGGCATTTCCTATGCGTTTGATAGTATAGATCCCGTGGGAGGTCGCCCCGTAGATCTTTCTAGCATGGTAGTTGATAACGGGCAGTTCGACAGTTCAGAAGCTTATCAACAAGCCTTTGATGCCACTCGTCTACAAGGCAGTGAACAAAAAGATACGGTAGATTTATTGTTGGGTGTCACCCAAGTGATTAATCGTCGCATGTTAATGCAGTTTAACTATAGTTTGTCCATGTCGGATGGTTATCACAATGACCCCTACAAAGTGCTTAGTGTTGTGGATCAGCAAGGTTTAACCCAAGATGTGGTCTATGAATCTCGCCCCACAGAACGAACCAAACACAGCATGTATTGGCAAACCAAGTATGCCCTTGATCAAGGTGTAGTAGATTTTTCCTATCGTTTTGCTACGGATGATTGGGATATAGACTCTCATACGATTGACTCTCGTTTTCGATATAACCTATCGGAAACCAGCTACATACAACCGCATATTCGTTATTACCAACAAAATGAAGCAGAGTTTTACAATCCATTTTTGTCTCAAGGAACCGCACTTCCTGAGCATGCCAGTGCTGACTACCGGTTAGGAAAAATGACAGCAATTACCCTAGGGCTAAAATACGGTATGCAATTGGAAAACGGTAACGAGTTAGCATTTCGCTTGGAATATTATCAACAAACCCCAGACAATGCCGGATTCGAACAACCAGGGACATTAGCAGACGAAGATTTATATCCTTCTTTAAAAGCGGTGATAGCACAGGTAAGCTACAGTTTTTAGCCCCTTGTTAGGGTATAACAATATATGCAAAGCTCTGAATTGCCTTTGTCCATAGAAAAGCGTAGCGACCATATTTGTGGTCGCTTTTCTGCGATGGCGAGCCCCTGTGAGATTTTAGTGGATAGTGGGGATAGCGAACTCGCAAAAGAGCTTACACAAGTCGCCTACCTAGAATGCAAACGCATCGAGAACAAATACAGCCGTTATCAGCACAACAATTTGATGTTCGAAATAAATCAGAGCAACAATCAAGCTGTCACTATTGATGCGGAAACTGCAAAACTGCTGACGTTCGCTGATACTTGTTATCAAATTAGTGATGGATTATTTGATATCACCTCTGGGGTATTAAGAAAAGTTTGGAAATTTGATGGTTCTGACAGGATCCCAACACACCCACAAATAACCGCATTGCTGCCTTTTATTGGTTGGCAACAGGTATCATTTACCGCCAACTCAATCACCTTACCCACAGGTTTTGAATTGGACTTTGGCGGTATTGGTAAGGAATATGCGGTTGATTGTGTTGCTAAAGCTTGTCAGCAATTAGCACCAAATGTATCGGTTTTAGTTAACTTCGGTGGTGATATACAAGTAACACAAGCCCGCAAAAACCATCCTTATTGGCAAGTGGGTATTGAAGACCCAAGTAATCTTTCTAAGGGCTTAGCCATGGTAAATATTGCCACCGGTGGACTTGCCACAAGCGGTGATGCAAACCGCTATCTATTAAAAGATGGCTTGCGATATGGCCATGTTTTAAACCCTAAAACTGGCTACCCCATACAACAGGCACCACGCTCGGTGACAGTGGCAGCCCCGCAATGCATTCAAAGTGGCTTGCTGGCAACCTTGGCATTATTGCAAGGTAAAGACGCCGAGTTATTCCTTCAGCAACAAGACTGTAAACACTGGTGTTTTTGGTAGCCGCCTTTATAAAATATGGACAGCCATCATGGCTATTTGATAAATCTTAGGCAAGTGAATGAATTGCCTTTTGATTTCAGCCCCTAGTAAAGTAAAGTGATGCAATATAACTACATAGCCTTTACGATTAGATTAGCCGATTGAGTTATGTCCCGAAGTACAAATGTTTTAAATAGGATTCAAGAATGACAATAGGTGCAATTTTACCTTTGAGTGTTAGGGGTAGTTATGATGTAGACGACTTAGGTAGAACTGAAATTCTATTCAAAACCTTAGATGCATTCTGTGAACCCGGTTTATTCTCAAAATTTTTGATTGTGACGCCACCAGACGAAGTACAGATAGTCACTGAAAAAGTGCAGCGCTGGTCACAGTTTAATCCAGTGGTTATGTCGGAAGAAGACTTGGTTCCAGAATTAAGCCAACATGAACACATGCGCGGCTGGCGGAAACAACAAATTGTAAAAATAGCCGCACACAGCCAATTTACAGATGAGTTTTATATTACCTTTGATGCCGATGTGATTTGTTTAAAACCCTTGTCCATAGAAAAGCTAATTGACCAAGGTAAAGCACTGTTGCAATACGAACCCCGCAGTTTTCACCCTAAATGGTGGAAGTCATCTGCTCGACTGTTAAAAATGTCGGCAAATGTGGGAGACACATCAAAAGGAATGCATGTCACTCCAGCAATATTATCCACTAAGTTGGCTAAACAGTTAACGGAGGAGTTAAGCACTCTTTGGAAAAAGGATTGGGCAAAAGCCGTCTGTTCGTTACATAACCCTAAAGATCCAAGAAATTGGCGGATTTCACGATTCTTGATGCTTAAATGGACGGAGTATTCTCTTTATTATTTATGCGCCATGAAAAAACGAAACCTCGATGACTTTCACATCACGGCAGGCACTCAAACTCACCCTCAACTATTGTTGATACACGACTCCCACCCCTATGAAACTTGGGATACGCAAAAGAGTTTTTCTAAAGACTGCCCAGGGTTATTTTGTGTCGTGGGCAGTAAGTCACGCTTAGAACCAGAGGAAGTGTGGCAGCGAATTAGCCCATTTGTACCGGTTAAAGAAAACCGTTAATAAGTGCAAATAACCTAAAAAAAGACAATAAAAAAGGCAATCATAAGATTGCCTTTTTTGAGTTTTCTATCAATTCGTCAGACAAGTCTAACGATAAATTGAATTAGATAACTTGAATGTTCTCAGCTTGAGGACCTTTTTGGCCTTGGCCGATAGTGAATTCAACTTTTTGACCTTCTTTAAGAGTCTTGAAGCCGTCACCAACGATTGAACGGAAATGAGCGAAAACATCAGGGCCGCCTTGCTGCTCGATGAAACCAAAACCTTTATCTTCGTTGAACCACTTAACAGTTCCTACTACTTTATCAGACATATTATATCTTCCTGTAAAAATTAAATTGGGTGCCAAAATTGGCGGTTTAGCATAAAAAGAGACCGAACTTAAAAACGACAGGACGAAGAACAACGATATAACAACGAACATGTAGATCTTTAACGAGGTTTTCTTAGCTGCTTGAAGCATACCTTACTTTAAGGTTGTGTCAAATTAAATCTGTAAATTAATTCAATAAAATCTGGTATTTAATTTGCTGCTGTACAGTATTAATACAGAAATTTTGGCAATATAAAATTTGCTTCCATGCATATTATTGTTGAATTTATATTCGATTTTTAATCTTATAATCAGACTGTTAACTTTACTTTACCTTTGGCTTAGGGATTTTTAAGGTAAGGGGGCATTAACCATATCCAAATTAAATTTGCTTGGGTAAAATGTTTATCAAACACTATTTTCAATTAGAACAATAACAAGTAGAACACTATGAAAAAAATTATAATGACATTAAGCACTGTTCTGTTGCTAACATTTCACGTTGAAGCAAATGAACCGAATAGCGAAAGTCCGCAATCTGTTCCCGAAGCACAAATGAGTGTTACCGAACACAAAGGAAAATTTAACGGCACCTCTATTAAGTACAAAGTCAGTGCCGGAGACAGCCACTTACTAGATGCTAAAGGCAAACCTAAAGCCAGCATATTCCATATTGCTTATACCCGAACAGATAAAAAGAATACTGAATCTAGACCCTTATTATTTGTATTCAATGGTGGCCCAGGTTCATCGTCAGTTTGGATGCACATGGGATTGTTCGGCCCTAAACGAGTGGTATTACCAAGTGATGCTGAACCTATGGGGGCTGCGCCTTTCAATCTGAAAGATAATCCGTTAAGTCTTTTGGATGTTGCAGATTTAGTCTTTATTGACCCTGTTGGTACCGGATTTTCAAAGCCCCTTGGCGAATATGAAGGCAAAGCATTTTGGGGAGTCAAAGAAGACGCGGAGATACTTGCTGAATTTGTGCGAGTGTACATCACTGAAAATAACCGCTGGAACTCTCCTAAATATTTAGCCGGTGAAAGTTATGGAACCACCCGCGCTGGTGCAATGGTCAAAGAACTGCAGGAAGGTTGGGGATCCATCGATTTAAACGGAATTTTATTGATTTCATCTATTATTGATTTTCAAACCGGAGACTTCACAGAAGGTAATGACTTACCCTATGTCACATTCTTGCCAACTTATGCCGCAACAGCTTGGTATCACAATAAAGTGCCGAATAAATCTCAGTGGAATAGCTTGCAGGACTTCATAGCTGATACGCGAGATTTTGCTCTTAATGAATATGCCACAGTATTATTAAAAGGCGCGCTCGCTACCCCTGAAGAAGTGAGCAACGTCATTAATAAATTGCATGCATATACGGGCTTAAAAAAACAATACATCGAACAATCCAAACTACGTGTTAGCGAATTCTTGTTTATGAAAGAGCTTATGCGAGACGAAGGCAAAGTGATTGGTCGCTTAGACAGCCGATACCTTGGTGAAGACGCTAACATTGTCGTAGACCACTTTGAAGCTGACCCAGCATCTTATGCAATTGATGGTGCTTATACTGCGGCAATACAACATTACTTTGCCAATGACATTAATGTGAAGCGCTCTGAGCCATATCATGTATTAAGTGGCGAAGTATTTGTGAATTGGAATTGGTTATATGGGAAATCTGCACGTAGCCAAGGATTCATGAACGTTACGCCGTTCATTTCAAAAGGCATGCGTCAAAATAAAGACTTCAGAGTATTTGTAGCAAATGGTTATTACGATTTAGCCACTCCGTTTTTTGCGACTGAACATTCCATGAATCATCATGGCATAGATCTTAACCGTGTCACGATGAAGTATTATGAGGCTGGACATATGATGTACATTCACGAACCATCCCTCAAATCACTAGTTGAAGATATTAGAGCCTTTATTATTCCGTAAAAGGTAATGTTGAGCTGTTTTCTGTAGCAATAAGGGCATTATAAAAATGGTACTTTTTGCTCAAGGTGGCGTACTTTTCAGATGTTAAGTACGCGCTTAGGGCTTGATCAAACTTAACCTGAATTTCTGGGTCACGAAACCCTACTCTATAAAGGCTAGGTGCAAAAAGCTGATGAATAATAACGGGTTGTTCATCAGCTGTATTTATTATTGTGCGACTTAAGTGATTGAAGATATTGACATCCAATACGATAGCTTGGGTCTTTTTACTAAATAGTAATTTAACTTGACGTCCTTGGTCAGGTATTTCTCTATAGGCGGCGTTGTCTGTCGCCATTTTAGTAAACTCACTCCCTAAGAGCTTAAAAGCCGACTGGAAACCAACGGTTGATACATTCGACATATCTTCAACGCTATCTAGCACTATGTTGGAAGAGGCTAAGGTTACAACTACATTTTGGTATTGAATATAAGCATCGGAAAGGTGTACCTGCTTAGCCTGACGTTTGCTACTCAAAGTGGCAACGGCATCAATATTATTCATATTAAAAATATCATACGAGCGACCATAAGGTATTTGGATAAATTGCACCTCGTAGCCGATGTTTTGCATAATGTCTCGTAACATCTCAACTTCAAAACCAGCTCGAGCGTTGCTCATCACATAAGGCGGCTTATCCCAACCTATGGCTACAAATAAGCTTTGTTGAGCCCATGCGAAGCTTGACACTATCAAATTTGTCAGACAAAACAGCGCAATAAAAAATTTATTGTTTATCATGAAAAATGTTTGATTCCGAAATAGTTAAAAATTAATAAGCCGATCTTTTGTTAACTTGATACTATTGTAAATTGACTTTATAGGAAACCCCGATGCCTTGGATTCAACTAATAATCGACACACATGCAGAAAACGCAGAACAAATAGGTGATATGTTATCGGCCAATGGCGCGCAAGCTGTAACATTCACTGATGCTAAAGATACACCCATGTATGAACCTAAGCCGGGAGAGGTCATGCTTTGGCCTGATACCCAAGTGGTTGGTTTATATGATGCCGAATTCGATATGCAGCGCGTTGTATCCAAACTTGAAAAGTCCAAAATTTTAGGCAAAGGATTTACGCACAAATTAGATCAGCTAGAAGATAAAGATTGGGAGCGGGAATGGATGGATAACTTCCACCCGATTCAATTTGGCAAGCGACTCTGGATTTGTCCAAGTTGGCGAGATATCCCAGACCCCACAGCGGTTAACGTGATGTTGGATCCTGGACTCGCCTTTGGCACTGGTACTCACCCTACTACCTCGTTATGTTTACGCTGGTTAGACGCACTGACATTAGAAAATAAAAGCGTAGTCGATTTTGGTTGTGGTTCAGGTATTTTGGGCATAGCAGCATTAAAATTAGGTGCCGAATCAGTGGTGGGAATTGATATTGACCCACAAGCCCTATTGGCCAGCATGGACAACGCTGGACGGAATGAAGTAGCAGATAAAATTAGTGTCTTTTTACCCAAAGATCAGCCAGATCTGCAGGCTGATATCGTGCTAGCCAATATTTTAGCTGGTCCATTAAGAGAGTTGCGCCAAGTTATAACCGATTATTGTAAGCCCGGAGGATTACTTGTTTTATCCGGTATATTGGCCAACCAGGCTGAAGAAATAAACCAACTTTATTCCGCAGACTTTGAAATGGAGCCGATTGCCATAGATGGCGATTGGGCGAGAGTCTCAGGTAAGAAAATAAAGGGTTAAAACGCCCAAACCAACTTTTAATTTACATAATTAGTCTTCATTTTTAGTTTAATTCGAAGCTTTATACTGGCAATTAACCAACTTGCAACGTCATAAAGCTTCAATTTTAAATTTTTTTAAAAAATAAAAACAGACCAATTAGTCCACTCTAAAAATTTGTAACAAAACATCACCAAATGCAATGAAATAACATAAGGTTTTGTTTAACAAATAATATTTTGTCAAAACAACAGATTAAAAAACAACTTAAAGGCTGGTCGGGCCATGGAAAGCCACGTCTGTCAAGATCTGGAACGCAAATAAATTACACTTTTGTTTAAAAATTAGCCTTTTCAAAACGGTCAAAAAACCGTAACATAGCGCCCGTTTTGACTAGCCGAACATTTATTGTTCAACATAAGGGCCTATTAACTCATGCAGATTGGTCAGTACGAATTAGACAATAATCTCATGTTAGCACCTATGGCAGGTGTTACAGATAGACCCTTCAGACAAATGTGTAAACGTTTGGGTGCTGGGCTTGTGGTGTCAGAAATGCTGTCTTCTAATCCGAAGGTTTGGAACACAGACAAATCAAAGCAGCGGATGGATCATACGGGTGAATCTGGTATTCGTTCCGTACAGATAGCTGGTGCAGATCCACAACTTATGGCTCAAGCAGCACAATTAAATGTTAGTAACGGTGCTCAGATTATTGATATCAATATGGGGTGCCCTGCTAAAAAAGTTAATAAAAAGATGGCTGGGTCTGCATTGTTGCAGTACCCCAAACTGGTTGAAGAAATTGTTCAATCTGTGGTGAATGCCGTCGATGTACCCGTTACATTAAAAATTAGAACGGGTTGGAACCAAGATAATCGAAACGGTGTAGAAATCGCGAAGATTGCCGAAAACAATGGTATCCAATCTCTGGCTGTGCATGGACGAACTAAAGCCTGTATGTACAAAGGCAATGCGGAATACGAAACGATTGCGAAAATAAAGCAATCTGTATCCATTCCTGTTGTTGCAAATGGTGATATCAGCAGTGCGTTGAAAGCCAAAGAAGTGCTGGAAATGACGAATGCTGATGCATTGATGATAGGTCGCGGAGCCCAAGGCAACCCTTGGATATTTCGTGAAATATTACATTACCTGAACACCGGCGCAGAGCTTCCCGCGCCAACTATTGACGAAGTTCGTAGTGTTTTGCTTGAACACGTCAGTAATGTTCACCAATTTTATGGTGATTTTATGGGAGCCAGAATAGCCCGCAAGCATGTGGGGTGGTATTTAGCAGATCACGACAAGGAACGCGTATTTCGAGCTAAATTCAATTTAATCGAAGATGCTCAAGAGCAACTCGACCAATTGAATACGTATTTTGAAAAACTGGCAGAGTGTCATTCAATGTCACCTGCTGCTTAATTTTTTTTATCAACTAAAGAGCACGATGTTTATGTTCGATCAAAATGTGACTTCACCTTTCACTACTACAGTGACAACTCCATCTCAAACTCAAGCTCAAAAGCCTTTGAGAGATTCTGTTAAACAAGCTGTTAATAAGTATTTAAGACAGTTAGATAACACTGACGTTGAAAATGTTTATGAATTAGTTTTAGCTGAGGTGGAAGCGCCTTTATTGGAAGAGATAATGACTTTCACTCGCGGTAACCAAACTCGCGCAGCTATCATGATGGGTATCAACCGTGGTACGCTTCGTAAAAAGTTAAAGCAATACGGAATGAACTAATGATCGGGTTTTCCCACATTATGTTTTTAGTAACAATTTAATTTAAAGAGCACCTCATGGTGCTCTTTTTGTTTTCGCTATACCTGACTATTTGGTCAACTTAATCTTCACATAATCAAGAGTATAAGAATGACATCTGCTAAACCCATCCGCCGCGCCCTATTAAGTGTTTCAGATAAATCTGGCATCGTTGAATTTGCCACTTCCTTAGTTGAACAAGGAGTTGAACTGCTCTCCACAGGTGGCACTGCCAAATTACTTGCTGACGCAGGCCTTAATGTAACTGAAGTATCTGATTATACGGGTCACCCCGAAATTATGGCCGGCAGAGTAAAAACATTGCATCCAAAAGTTCATGGTGGCATTTTAGCTCGCCGCGGCACCGATGAAGCAGTAATGCAAGAAAATGACATTCAAGCAATTGATTTAGTTGTGGTTAATTTATACCCCTTCGCTGCAACTGTAGCCAATGAAGATTGCTCTTTAGAAGATGCCATCGAAAACATTGATATTGGCGGTCCCACTATGGTGCGTGCTGCGGCAAAAAACCATAAAGATGTGACCATAGTTGTGAATGCCAAAGACTATCAACGTGTATTATCTGAAATGGCCGAGAACAACGGCTCATTAACTTACAAAACCCGTTTTGATTTAGCTATCGCAGCCTTCGAGCACACGGCAGAATACGACGGCATGATCGCCAACTATTTTGGTGCTCGTATTGATTCCGATTCTAGTGATGCAGATAGCGAGTACCCGCGCACGTTCAATATGCAGTTAAGCAAAAAACAAGATCTTCGCTATGGCGAAAACAGCCATCAGTCAGCTGCATTTTATGTTGAGAATCAAATTCAAGAAGCCTCAGTTGCCACCGCTAAGCAACTTCAGGGAAAAGAGTTATCATTTAATAACATCGCTGATACGGATTCCGCTTTAGAGTGTGTAAAAGAATTTGAAGAACCCGCCTGTGTTATTGTTAAACACGCAAACCCTTGTGGCGTAGCCTTAGGCGACGATATATTTACGGCATACGACCGCGCATACAAAACTGACCCTACTTCAGCATTCGGTGGCATTATTGCGTTTAACCGAGAGTTAGATGCTAAAACCGCTCAAGCGATAGTGGATCGTCAATTCGTTGAAGTTATTATTGCTCCTAAAGTGAGTCAAGAAGCCATTGAAATAGTAGCCACTAAGAAAAACGTTCGCTTATTAGAATGTGGTGACTGGTTAGGTCAACTAACTGATGGATACGACTTTAAGCGTGTCAACGGTGGTTTGTTAGTGCAAGAGCGTGATTTCGGGATGGTTGAAGAGCAAGACCTAACGGTTGTCAGCAAACGTCAACCTACAGCAGAACAGTTAAAAGACCTTATGTTCACTTGGAAAGTGGCTAAATACGTTAAATCCAACGCCATTGTGTACTGCAAAGATAGTATGACAATCGGTGTGGGCGCAGGGCAAATGAGCCGTGTCTATTCTGCCAAAATCGCAGGCATAAAAGCCGCAGATGAAAACCTTGAAGTAAAAGGTTCAGTAATGGCATCTGATGCATTCTTCCCATTCAGAGACGGTATCGATGCTGCAGCAGCAGCGGGAATAGTTGCAGTGATTCAGCCAGGTGGTTCAATGCGTGATAACGAAGTCATTGCCGCAGCGGATGAACATGACATTGCTATGGTGTTCACTGGCATGCGTCATTTCAAACACTAAGCTTCTGTAAAAACATAATCTTAAAATCCGGCTATCGCCGGATTTTTTTTGCCTCAAAAATATGTCTTTACCTTAGGCCCCCGTAGGCGGGTGCTTTAGCCCCGTGCAGGTTGGCTGTGTTTTACCCCACAGGCTGAAGCCCGTGCTACAGAGAAATAGATTAACTTGTTCATCGTCTGTAGGCGGGTGCTTTAGCCCCGTGCAGGTTGGCTGTGTTTTTTTCATGGCCTGAAGGCCATGCTACAGAAAATAGATTAACCTGTGCATTGTCTGTAGGCGGGTGCTTTAGCCCCGTGCAGGTTGGGTGTGGTTTTTCCCACGGGCTAAAGCCCGTGCTACAGAAAAAAGATTAACCTGTGCATCACCTGTAGGCGGGTGCTTTAGCCCCGTGCAGGTTAGCTGTGTTTTACCCCACAGGCTGAAGCCCGTGCTACAGAGAAATAGATTAACCTGTGCATCGCCTGTAGGCGGGTGCTTTAGCCCCGTGCAGGTTTGGTGTGGTTTTCCCCCACGGGCTGAAGCCCGCGCTACAAAGAAATAGATTGGCGGTTGAATCCCGTTTGCAGGTGTTCAACCTTCTGTAAACGGAGGACGGATCGAAGAACTTTGCAAATGACACAGCTAAGTAGTATTTTTGACTAATTAATCGTGCTAAAAACCAGAACAACAAAACGATCAATATACAAGCATTTGATTTTATTGTATTTTTCAATTGGTATTCAATTTGCTTTTATAAGTATCAAAGCACACAACGACAGTCTCAAAGAGGAAGATATATGGACATTTTACTAGTATTTGTTTTACCCATTGTTATTTTGGGGATGGTTTTTGCGCATAAACAAAAAATGATGGATGCAAAGGTAAAATTAGAAGCAGGGTCGGGCAATGTGGCGGCCTTAGAAGCTGAATTGAAAGCAATTAAAGAACGCCTTAACACCCTTGAGGCTATTGTTACCGACGACAAATATCAGCTTAAGCAGGAATTTTCCAAATTATAATCTGCTAATTAATAACCTAGAAGCAAATTCACTATAAAAAGCGTGCAGTTAAACACGCTTTTTGCGCTTTTATTCTGTACAATTCCCACCATTATGAAGCTCCATTCCTTACTCAATCAGTTAATAAGATAATCGATTCATGAAAATACTTATCATCGGCGGCGGTGGTCGCGAACACGCTCTAGCATTCAAATCAGCTCAAAATGACTATGTAGAAACCGTTTATGTAGCGCCTGGGAACGCCGGCACCGCAATAGAAGATAAATTGGTCAATGTCGATATCCAAGCAGACGACGTCGGCGGGTTACTCGAATTCGCAGAACAAAATGCCATTGATTTAACCATAGTAGGTCCAGAAGCTCCATTGGTCATAGGCGTAGTTGATGCATTTCAAGCCAAAGGCTTAACCATTTTTGGGCCGACTAAGGCTGCGGCACAGTTGGAAGGCTCAAAAGCCTTTACTAAAGATTTTCTTGCCCGTCATAAAATCCCAACAGGTGACTATGAAAACTTTACTGAAATTGAACCTGCTCTGGCATATTTAAAACAAAAAGGTGCACCAATCGTTATTAAAGCCGACGGTTTAGCCGCGGGTAAAGGCGTTATTGTTGCCATGACTGAACAAGAAGCTGAAGATGCTATTCGTGATATGTTAGCAGGAAATGCTTTCGGTGACGCCGGTAGCCGTGTGGTTATTGAAGAATTTTTAGACGGTGAGGAAGCCAGCTTCATCGTAATGGTAGATGGTAAAAACGTCCTGTCTTTTGCCACCAGCCAAGACCACAAGCGTGTAGGCAACGGTGATACCGGTCCGAACACTGGCGGCATGGGAGCGTACTCGCCGGCACCTGTGGTAACACCTGAAATCCATCAGCGAATTATGGACGAAGTGATTTATCCCACGGTGGAAGGCATGGCAAGTGAAGGCAATCCTTATTCTGGCTTTTTATATGCTGGACTGATGATTATGGCTGACGGTACCCCCAAAGTTATTGAATACAATTGTCGATTCGGTGACCCTGAAACTCAACCTATCATGTTGCGCCTACAATCAGACATTGTTGATCTTTGTTTGCAAGCCACAGCTGGCAAACTTGACGAAGCCAATATTAAATTTGATTCTAGAGCGGCTGTAGGCGTGGTGCTAGCGGCAGGTGGTTATCCTGGCAGTTATGCAAAAGGTGAAGAAATTCTAGGGCTTGATCTTGCCTCGCAAACAGAAGGCAAGGTATTCCATGCTGGTACTAAATTAGTGGACAATAAGGTCACTACTAATGGTGGACGAGTATTGTGTGCCACCGCATTAGGAAATTCAGTCACAGAAGCACAAAAAAATGCCTATAATTTAGTCAATAAAATTAATTGGGACGGTATGTTTTATCGAGATGATATTGCTTATCGCGCCATTGCTAGAGAACAAAATTAAATTGGATACTAACGATAACAAACCAGGCAAACAGGGTGATCCGTTACACGGCATCACCCTGAAAAAAATGCTTGAAGAGCTACAAAAAGAATATGGCTTTGAGGGCTTGGGTTGGAGAATTAAAGTAAAATGCTTTATTGAAAACCCGAGTATGAGCTCTAGTTTAAAGTTTCTTAGAAGAACACCTTGGGCTCGTAAAAAAGTTGAAGAGCTATATTTATCTACGTTCTGTAAGAAGTAGATCATCGATAGTAAGCGCACGCTTACGTAGCCACATATCAAGGGTCGCAGCCAAGCTTCGCACATCATAAAGCGCGTTGTGAATGTGACCCTGCAATGCTATTCCGTGGAAACTCGCCAACCCACCACTTGATTGCTCAAATCCCGGCAAACCTAAATTACGAATAATCAACTGCAAGTTGTGAAAACCACATCGAAAATCAGGAAACTCTAAAGCATATAACTCACAGTTTTGTTGCAATACAGACAAGTCATTGCCCCATGAAAATATAGGGATATCACCTTGATTACAAAATAGATGAAATTGCTTTAATGCAGAGGCAAAGTCGACACCCATTTGCTCAATCGTAGTTTGTTCAATACCCGTTAAATCGATTATGTAATCACTAAGTTGAGGATTAATGGTAGGACGTATTAATTCATTGAAGCTAGCCAGTGTTGAAGCCGAGTCACTGCTAATCCGCAATTTTACAGCAGCAATTTGAATGAGTTCCCGATGTTCCCAGCTTTCAGACCAATTACGCTGCTTAGAGCCCAACCAAGCGGTAAACTCCGTATCAAACAGCACACACTCAATAACTTGCATCAATTTTCACAAAGCATATAGTTAGTTTAGTCATAAACTAATAATGTCGCACAAATACTTAAAGTCAAACCATTATGTTAAATCAAATAGTAGTAGGTTCGGTCATCATCATTTTAACAATTATTGTTCAAGTGATATTTTTAGGTATTTTATCCTCGAAGTTTGAGCTAATACGTCAATTAGAATCGAAAGATTATAAACATATCAAAAGCCCCATTATCATTATATTGTCGGTGTTATGGTTAGTGTTGGGCATCACTATCGATATGTGGATTTGGGCGTTTGCGTTCTTGTTTGTGGGTGAATTCAACGAGCTTGAAGAAGCCCTTTATTTTGCCATCGCCTCTTTTACTACCCTTGGGTTTGGAGATGTCATTTTAAGCCATCAGTGGCGAATTATGGGCGCACTAAGTGCGGTAAATGGATTGCTGGTATTTGGCTTGAATGCCGCATTCTTAGTAGAGCTAATGGGAATTACTTGGGGTAAATCCAGACATAAAAGAAAATAGACAGACTCTAAGGTGAAATTAAGATGCTAACAAAAACACTATTTGAAACCTTTGCTGTTATAAAACCTAACCTTTCAGTGGCCACAGAAGATGTTACTGAACAGCTTTATCAACAACTAGATCAACAGTATGCGTCGTTTAAAAATCACTCCTTAGTTGCTGCCCATACTTTTACCGAAAACTGGCAGACCTGGGAAATGCACCCAACTGGCGATGAATTAGTCGTTTTAATGTCTGGGCAATGTGAATTAATTATTCGCATAGGAAACGCCGATAAACATATAGCGCTTAAACAGCAAGGTGACTTTGCCGTAATTCCCAAAGCCCATTGGCATACCGCTCATTGTGACAAGCGAACAAATTTACTATTTATAACACCCGGCGAAGGAACCCAGAATTCAAGCGCTCCAATCTAGCCTCATTTACTTGTTGAATTAGATATTGTCAGCGTAAATGACTTGACCATTGAGCTCGCCTTGCTTATAACTAATGGTCCTTATTCCTCGAAACGTTCACTATGTCTGTAAAACACCCAATTATTGCAATAACAGGTTCCTCTGGAGCAGGTACAACTACGACAACTAATGCTATCAGGCATATTTTTCGTAATTTAACTGTTAACGCGGCCTCTGTTGCGGGCGATAGTTTTCACCGCTTCACACGACCAGAAATGGAAGTTGAAATACGTAAAGCCCAAGAGCAAGGTCGACACATTAGCTATTTTGGTCCAAGAGCTAACGACTTCATCATGCTCGAAAAGCTATTTGCTCAGTATGGTGAAACAGGTACGGGTCAACACCGCCAGTATTTACATACTTTCGACGAAGCAGTTCCATTTAATCAAATGCCAGGCACCTTTACGCCGTGGCAGGACCTTCCCGAAAACACCGACTTGTTGTTTTACGAAGGGTTACATGGCGGGGTTACAACCCCAGAAGCCGATGTCGCTAAGCATGTTGATTTACTTGTGGGCATGGTACCTATTGTAAACCTTGAGTGGATTCAAAAGATTATTCGAGATACCACAGACCGCGGTCACACGCGAGAAGCAGTGATGAGTAGTATTGTGCGTAGTTTGGAAGATTATTTTCATTATATTACTCCGCAGTTTTCCAATACCCATGTGAATTTTCAGCGGGTCCCAACGGTCGATACCAGTAACCCCTTCAGCGCTCGAGAAATTCCCACGCAAGACGAGAGTTTTGTAGTAGTAAGATTTCGCCGCGAAATGAGAACCGTGGATTTTCCGTACTTATTAAAGATGATTGATGGCGCTTTTATGTCGAGAATCAACACCTTAGTGGTTCCTGGCGGTAAAATGGGATTAGCCATGGAGTTGATCTTGTCGCCATTAATTGAAGAGCTTTTAGAACGTAAACGCAAAGCTGGTTTTCAAATGGATTGGGTTAGCAAAGATTAATGGACAACCAATCTGACTCAATTCGTTGGGGAATGATTGGTTGCGGCAGTGTCTGCGAAAAGAAAAGCGGCCCTGCCTATCAGCAAACTACAGAATTCGAACTATACGGAGTATGCGCTCGCACACCAGGAAAAGCGCTAGATTTTGCCTCACGCCATAATATCCCCCATCATTATACCTGTGCTCAAGCTATGATTGATGATCCAAATATTGATGCTGTTTATATAGCGACACCACCAGATAGTCATTGTGATTTGGCATTAAAGGTCGCCAAAGCAAACAAAATTTGCTGCATTGAAAAGCCGATGGCGTTAAATTTCGCCGAAAGCAAAAAAATAGAGAATGCCTTTGAATCTCAGGCTCTACCTCTTTTTGTCGCTTATTATCGGCGCTCCTTACCAGGTTTTATAACGCTCAAAAACATCATCGAGAGAGGGTTAATTGGTGATGTTAGGCATATATCTTGGCAATACAGCCGCTTTCCATCTGCTAAAGATTTAAGTCAAACTCCTAACTGGCGTACCGACAAAAGTGTTGCCCTTGGAGGATACTTTGACGACTTGGCTAGTCACGGTTTAAATATCATGACGTTTTTGCTGGGACCAGTAAAACAAGCCCAAGGAATTTGCGGCAATCAACAGGGTTTATACACCGCCCACGACGCCATCGTTGCCAACTTATTGTTCGAATCTGGTGTAACTGGCATAGGAAGCTGGAACTTCGGCGGTCATATATATCAAGACAAAGTACAAATACTCGGTAGTAAAGGTCATCTAAAGTTTGCTATTTTTGGTGACAACCCAGCAACTATTTATACAGACAAGGGCAGCGAAACCATAGCTATGCCTACACCTGATCCAATTCAGGGCCCGTTTGTGCAAGCCATAGCTGAGCATTTAAAGGGGGGAAATAGCCATCCCAGCCAAGCTGCTATCGCCAGCCATACCAATTGGATCATGGACAAAATATTGGGTGTGTTGTAACAAGGTTTTTATTAAATGTTGTTTATACGGCTTCTCACAAACAATTTGTAACACTCCACATAACATTGTTACTTAGCTAATCTTTTGAATTCCCTAGTATTCATTTATAGTGGTGTGATTAACGGGTATTTCCTTTTGAGGGTCGACATGGGACAAGAAACACAGAAAGTATTGGTTGTTGATGATGATATGCGCCTACGTAGCTTGCTAGAACGCTACTTAGTAGAACAGGGCTATCAAGTTCGTTCAGCTGCTAACTCTGAGCAAATGGATCGTTTATTAGAACGCGAGAACTTTCATTTGTTAGTACTGGATTTAATGTTGCCAGGTGAAGATGGCCTCTCAATCTGTCGACGTCTACGCCAAAAAGAAAATGAAATTCCAATTATAATGTTGACCGCTAAAGGTGATGAAGTAGACCGCATCATTGGTTTAGAAATGGGCGCTGATGACTACCTGCCTAAACCCTTTAACCCTAGAGAACTACTGGCCCGAGCTAAAGCCGTACTACGTCGTAAAACCAACGAAGCCCCAGGTGCGCCCTCGCAAGAAATGCAGATTGTGGAATTTGGTAAGTATAAATTGAACCTTGCCACCCGCGAAATGTTTGCAGACGGGGAAGCCCTTACCTTAACCAGTGGCGAGTTTGCGGTGTTAAAATCCTTAGTAACCCACCCTAGAGAGCCGTTATCAAGAGACAAACTAATGAACTTGGCCAGAGGCCGTGATTACAGTGCATTAGAGCGTAGCATTGATGTTCAAGTATCGCGTTTACGTAGGATGCTTGAAGTCG
This sequence comes from Aliiglaciecola sp., assembly GCF_039982535.1. NCBI lineage: Bacteria > Pseudomonadati > Pseudomonadota > Gammaproteobacteria > Alteromonadales > Alteromonadaceae > Aliiglaciecola > Aliiglaciecola sp. Next base: position 204,996 of record NZ_JBDWYG010000039.1, on the reverse strand, counting down.
ATCCTGCCAATCCCCGTTATATTCAAACTGTTTGGGGATTAGGATATGTATTTGTACCCGATGGCGAAGCGCAATAAATGTGTTTACCCCAAGTTAGTTAGGTTGAATCAAAACTGGTGAGAATCTTTCCTAAAAGTGCATTTGGACAAACCGTCTTATTAATTGGTGTATTGCTGCTGATTAACCAAGTGGTGTCCTATCTATCAGTCACTTATTATTTTATCCGGCCTAATTATCAACAGATAAATTCATTAATCGCCAAGCAAATTAACATGGTGTTTCTGGATGAGGTCGATTACCTCAATCCGCAAACCCAAAGTCACATTTTTGATGCTACAAATATTCGCATATACAGCGAAAAACAAGCTGTGGAAAGTGGATTGCAGCAGGCTATTTATTACCAATTTTTCTCTCGTCAGATTTCCGATTTACTCGGTGGAGAAGCAGACGTTAGGATCTCAGCCTCAGAACCTTTCTTAATTTGGGTAAACCCGCCACAAGATCCAAACGTGTGGATATCCATTCCCATGGCAAGCTTTAGTGAAGGCGATATCTCTCCCCTTACCATTTATTTGATCGTCATCGGTATTTTGAGTGTCGCTGGCGGATGGATTTTTGTGCGACGCTTAAACAAACCCATTCACGCCTTACAAATGGCAGCGCTAGAAGTAGCTAAGGGAAAGGTCCCGGCACCATTAGAAGAAGAAGGGGCAAGTGAGTTAATTGCGGTCACCAGCGCGTTTAATCAAATGTCGAAGGGTATTAAGCAGTTAGAAGATGACCGCGCGCTATTAACTGCGGGCATTTCCCATGATTTGCGCACCCCTTTAACGCGCATACGATTGGCAACAGAAATGCTGCCCGACGAACAGCTATGGATAAAAGATGGAATCGTCCACGACATTGAAGACATGAACGACATTATCGATCAGTTTATTCATTATGTGCGTCAAGATACCCGAGAGCGTCGTGAGATGTTGTCTTTGAACGAGTTGATTGAAGATGTTGTGCATGCTCGTAATATTCAAGAAAATTACCACATCGATACGCAATTAACTGAACTACCTAAGGTGATGATAAGACGGATTGCAATCAAACGAGTGTTAGATAACCTCATTGAAAATGCCTTTCGTTATGGCAGTGAAAACATCCTGATTACTAGCTATCATGATAAGCGTAATAAACAGGTGTATTTTGAAGTCCGAGATTACGGCCCTGGCATCCCCACAGAAAATATTGAAGACTTGTTTCAGCCATTTACCCAAGGTGATAAAGCCAGAGGTAGTGGTGGTTCAGGACTCGGCTTAGCCATCATCAAACGAATTGTCAGCCTTCATAAAGGTAAAATCGAACTGAGTAACCATTCCCAAGGCGGCTTAGTAGCCAGAGTGTCATTACCAATTAGTTAATGCTCACCTGCTCTATTACAAGTGACTCAGCTTATGCTTCTTAACCCCATAAAGGTTGGCTATTTATCGCCATTTCGCCATCTACAAATGCAAAACCACCCGGGCGGTCGTTAGCAATTAACGCTGGCCCATCGAGGTCAATAAAGTCCGCATCGCCAGCCAATAGGTATGCTGGCGCCATAGCAAGAGATGATCCCACCATACAACCTATCATAACGTTTAGATTATGCTGTTTAGCCAACTTCATTAACTTTAAAGCTTCAGTCAATCCACCAGTTTTATCCAATTTGATGTTTACCGCTTGATATAAGGGAAGCAAACGTTCCAAGTCATCTGCAGTGTGACAGGACTCATCAGCACAAAGTGGAATACTCGATTGAAATCCAGCTAAAACCTGATCCTTACCACTAGGTAAAGGCTGTTCAATTAATGCCACGTTACAGGCGTGTAGCGGTTCCACCACCTGTGTTAGCAATTCAAGACTCCATGCTTCATTGGCATCAACAATAATCTGACTGTTAGGACAAACAGCATGAATAGCCTGAATTCGTTGCACCACATCCTGTTCATCTAACTTTACTTTTATCACTTTATTGTGTTTTAGCTGTTGCGCCGCTAACGCCATATTATCCACAGTGTCGATACTAATGGTTTGCGCACTATGACAAGACGAGCATAGTGACACCCCAACCAGCTCAGCAACGCTGCGCCCTTGTTGTTTCGCCCGCAAGTCCCAAAGGGCACAATCAAAGGCATTTCGAGCCGAACCTGGAGCTAATAACTGGCTTAGTTCACTATGCTGCTCGGTACTGACAATTTGATTTTGAACACCTTTTAGCTGTTCACAAACACTCTCAATGGTTTCGCCATAATGGGCATAAGGGACAGCTTCACCCCATCCACGATATTTACCATCAGTGATAGACACAACCACCACTTCCGCACTCGTTTTAACCCCACGGGAAATACGAAAAGCGGATTTCAGAGGAAAAGACTGAGTACTAATATTAATTGCTAAGGTCATAACAGGTTATCTACAATTGAGGTGACACCGTGGCGAATGGGATCAGAGCAGGGTAAGCCGGTTTGCTGACTAATTGATTGGCAAATTTGCAGGGCTTGCTCAGCATCCACCGAGGAAGTGTTGATGGCAATGCCCACCACTCTAGCTTGGGCGTTGGTTAACTTTGCATGGGCCAAATTGAGATTAATGGTTTGTTCAATTGTGGGTAAGGGCTGTAACGGGAGGCCGCGCATGTGCTCCCGACCTAGTGCATGACAAACCACCAGCGAGTCAGGTTGTGACCCGTGCAATAACCCTAAGCTTACGCCAGCGAACGCTGGATGTGACAAAGAACCTTGTCCTTCTATAATATCCCAATGTTCTGAGCTGTTTTCTGGACTAAGACTTTCTGCTGCGCCGGAAATGAAATCGGCAATAACACAGTCAATGGCAACTCCATCACCCGAGACCAGCACACCACTTTGGCCGGTGGCCCTAAAAGTGGCAGGCACTTGGCGGCGCTGAATTTCGTTTGTGAGGCTAAGGGTTGTATACATTTTACCCACGGAACAGTCTGTCCCCACGGTCAGCAGACGATTACCAATGCGCTTTTTACCTGTTCCGGTTTTAAACCGAGTAACCGGATGGCGAATATCAATTAACTGTAAATTAAGGGCCTTGGCTTTTTGCTGCAATTCAGGAATATCGGTGAGTTTATCGTGTAATCCACTGACAATATCCATACCGGCATCCATAGCTTCCAGTATGGTGGGAATCCATTGAGGGTCGAGGAATCCACCGCTATTGGCAAACCCTAGCACGAAACTTTTTGCGCCAGCTTGAGCCGCTTGCTGAATATTCATAGCAGGACAACCTGTAGTCACAGTGCATCCAGGTAATCGGTATTCTGCTAAGCATTTTTCTGGACTCCAATCAGCAGCACTGCGAGCCATTTTAATGCTAAGGGAATCCGTAGCGTTTCCTACAAATAGCAAATACGGATAGTTAATATTCATCAAGATTCCTTTAAAATAGATATTACTCCATGGTAAAGATATTTTGGCTTAACTAAATTAGTTTGATTTGGGTGAGTCATAACTCTAGGTTATTGTTGTGTATTGACTAGCGCCAGTTCGGCCCTCACAAAATCCAAAAAGTGCTCACAAATCCGAGATAGGGGTCTGGTTTCCAAATGTAACCCTTTAATTTTGAAATCGAGAGCCGGATTAAAAGCAGAGACACCAATATTATCGGTAATATTGCTCATGGCGGTCAGCTTATCAATGGTGCAACATCCCACCCCTTTATCCACCAAACTCGCGGCAATGAAATAGGTATCAACCTGCATATTACTGTGGGTTTCCATTCCTAACGACTCGAAGCGACCTAAAACTAAATCCCCAAGCGGTCCACTGTCCCAAATACTAATCAATTCATGCTCAGCGAGAGACTCAAGATTAACTTTTTGGCTATTCTCGGGAAATGATTTTTTAGGGTATAAAATGACAACTTCACTGGTCCCTAATTCAACTTCTTGGATCCCCGGTAGAGGAGGAGAGGAATACAGCAGCGCTAAGTCACACTTATGTTCCAATAAGGTTTGCAGGGCATCATCATTGTGCATAGTTTGTAATTTAAACTGGACATGGGGATGCACTTCTTTAAATTTAGCAATGGCGCGAGGAATAACACCAAACCCAAGTCCGGGGGTTAGCGCTATATCAATGATGCCACTATCACTTCGATGAATATTTTCAGCTAACGCATTTATCGAACGAAGCTGTTTATATAGTTTATCTATCTCCGGAAAAAGGGTTTTGGCCTCGCTTGTGGGGATCAGTTTTCCTTTATTACGTAGGAATAGATCAAACCCGAGCTGTTGTTCTGCATGAGACAACACTTTAGAAACGGAAGGCTGAGATACATAGAGTAATTTAGCCGCGTTAGTTATTGAACCTGTTGTGTAAATAGCATGAAATACTTCGATATGACGTAAACGCATTAACTTCCCCAAGTTGGAATCGTCGCAGGATAACATAAGGGTGATTTTGACAGCATTAACATTTGCAGTGTCATGGCCTCTTAATTTAAAATTAAGAAACTGCAAAAAACATTACAACTTGAAACACTAACCTAAGCTTGCTGCACACAACAATACTTGCCAAGTAGAAATACAGAGTCTTTCTACACCAACCCATAACCACAGGCTATAACTAGCAGATTATTTATCAATTGTGTTGAGAAACATAATTGTAGAGTGTAGTAGCCGCAAAAATAATAAATTTCTAAGTAAATTAGGAAGAACCTAGGAAAACACATAATGCCAAAGTCCAACACATCTCACTACCGAAGAAGTAGACTAAATATTGCGATACTCGCTGCCATCGGATCACTTTCCATTTCTGGCTTAGCCACAGCACAGCAGCAAAATGATCAAGCTAATCTATCCATTGAAAAACAAAACCAGCAAACTAGCGTAGAACAAGTTGCTCCTAAGGTTGATGGGAAGGACGAAGCTAAAGACGTAGAAAAGATTATTGTCGTAGGTTCTAGCATTAAAGGCGCAAATATAACCGGTGCGTTACCTGTTACATTAATTGACGCTGCTGATATAGAAGCGATTGGCGCAACCTCAGGAATTGAATTATTCGCGTCTATTCCGAGCAATGGTAATGTCAACTTTAATGGTAACGACGTAGTCAGCGGTGTATACCAATCCCGTGGTGATGTCGCATCAATTAACCTGCGCAGCATTGGTACAGGTAACACCTTAGTGCTGTTTAATGGCAGAAGAATGGTGCAACACCCAGGCACACAAACAGAAAACTCTGTACCAGTTACCACCGTAAATATGAACTCTATTCCTGTATTAGGAATCGACCGAGTTGAGATCCTACACGACGGTGCCGCCGCTATTTATGGCTCTGATGCCGTAGCAGGTGTAGTAAACACTGAAATGAGTAAAGATTTTGCTGGCTACAAATTCGACGTCCAGTATGGCCAAGCAGAAAATACCAGCAGAGAAAAAGTAAACTTAAATGCTTTAGCGGGCTGGGATATTAACGATGGCATGACCAATATCACCACCGCAGTAAATTACTATCATGGTTCAGAAGTCATGGCCTCTGAACTAGATTACGCCGCAGATGCGGATAGACGCAGCTATTTAGTGGGCACAGATTGGGAAGGAGACACTAACTTCCGCAATACATCTACCACAACCCCGTGGGGTCGATTTGATGCCACTCAAGCAGTGACTGGCCTTACATCTTCTGCAGGACGTTTTCACATTGAGCCCGTTGATGCTACAGACACAAATCAGCAATGTGTTCTGGACAATGGTTTATGTGTAGATAGCGGCAGTATTACCACCAATACGCAAGCCTACAATACCAATAGCGTACGTACTATGATCCCAGAAACGGAGCGATTAAATACCTTCGTTTATTTAAATCATGAACTAAACGATGAGGTTAGCCTGTACGGTGAACTTGGTTATTATTGGGCAGAGTCCAACTCTCAACGTGCTGAGACCGCCACACTAACCTCCGCTCCAGTTACCATTGCTAACACTGCTTACTGGAACCCTCTAGGTAGTGGTCCAAATAGAATACCTGGATATGATACGCCCGCTGAAGGTTTAGACATTTCAATTAATGCTTACCGCGTAGTAGATGCCGGAACCCGTAAAATCAACGTGAAAAATACCTCTTTCCGTGTTTTAGGTGGTGCTACTGGCTCATACAATGATTGGGAATGGGACTCTGCAGCCCTTTATTCTGAAGCTAAAACCGTTGATACCACCCATAACCGTATTAGTCTAAGTTTGTTCCAAGATGCAGTAAATCGTCTAGATGATACTGCTTATAACACCTTTTGCGGCGCAACTTGCAACTCCCAAGAAACAATCGATAGTTTCCTGATTGATGTAAGTCGTTCAGGGGAAACCGGCTTAGGTCTAGTGGATTTCAAATTTTCTAACGCAAACCTTTTCAGTTTGCCAGCAGGCAATGTAGGTGCAGCTTTTGGTACCGAATGGCGCTATGAAAGCTTCGAAAATATCTATGATGACAGACTAAACGGTACGACGGTTTACACTGATAGTGTCACAGGCGCAGCATACGCAACGGATGTAATGGGTTCCAGTGGACAACCAAATTCAGATGGTTCACGTAACGTGTTATCAGCCTTCGTTGAGTTTGCAGGTCCATTAGTTAATCCTGAAATGGATATTCCACTTGTACATAAATTGGACTTCCAAGTGGCTGGTCGCTATGAGCGTTATAATGACGTTGGTGATGTATTTAAACCCAAAGCAGTTTTAAGCTGGTATCCAGTTGAGTCTGTGCAAATTCGTGGCTCATACGCCGAAGGCTTCCGTGCGCCTAACCTAGAACAATTGCACACGGCTAGCACCACGCGAGTAAACTATCCAATTGATTACTATCGCTGCCAAGCACAAATTAACAAGGGTGAGTTAGACAGCATCAGCCAATGTAGCAGTGGTGATAGTGCTGAAAACATTCGTTACGGTAACACCGAACTGAAACCAGAGAAAGATTACAACTACGGTTTAGGATTGGTGTTTACTCCTGAATTTATCGATAATCTAACCTTAACTACAGATTACTGGCGTATCGAACAAGAAGACTTAATTGGTATTCGCTCTAATCAAAACATTGCTGATTTAGATTATTATCAACGTTTAAATGGTAGTTCTAATCCAAATGTTATTCGTGAAGAAGCAAATGCCGATGACATTGCGTTTTATGAAGGTTCAGGTTTAGAAGCCGTGGGCGATATGACTGAGATTATCGGTTTATTCGAAAACCTAGATTCTCGTGTCACAGAAGGTCTCGATATTGGCGCTTACTATAAGTTAAACAATACAGAAATCGGTGATTTCTCATTCAAATTTAACGCTGCTAAATTATTAAAAGCGTACCAATCAATCGATTCTGAGTCGGCAAAACTACAAGAGCTAGGTTTGACTCTAGACGACGTGGGTGACTTAATTCAGTTAGACGGACGACCTGAATGGCAAGCAAGTGGAACAATCACTTGGCGCTATAATAATTGGGGTGCAGGGGTTTATGGAAAATATGTTGGCGACTTCTACGACACCGGCGCAGTTAACGATACCTCTGGTGAATTTTGGTTAGTAGATAGCTGGACAACATTTAGTGTTTATGGTCAATACACCTTCGAACAAGGATCATTGGAAGGGACAAAAATGCGTCTAGGCGTACGTAATCTTTTCGATGAAGCACCACCTTTGGCCGATGAAACTTATGGTTACGAAGCCAGCTTACATAGCGCAGAAGGACGTTATTTCTATCTTAATGTAAGTATGAGTTTTGATTAAATAGCGTTTTTACACTTTAATCGGGCGACTTAGTCGCCCTTTTTCACAATAGAGTACCCTACAAAATGTACCAAAATTGCCAATTGCGATTCTTTTCACTGATTCTTCTCACTATCACCTTTTGTGCCGCTTGCACGCAAAAAGCTGAGCAAATTGACATCATTATCACTGGTAACAACATCTATAGTGGTAATGAACAAACTCCCTTTGCTGGTTATATTGGGATAGATCAAGGCAAGATTTCATTTGTAAGCGACTCTGTGCCTGAACATATCACAGCAATTACCAACATAGATGCTGGTGACAACATCATTGCCCCCGGCTTTATTGATACCCATACCCATGCCTGCAATGATTTTGGTAAAGGCGAACCCAATTCCAATATCAACTACACAACTCAGGGTGTGACCACTGTTTTTTGCAACGTCGATGGCGGCGGTAATGTGGATGTTGCCGGAACACTGAAACAATATGAAGAACAAGGTATTGGTACGAATGTCGCCTTATATGTTGGTCACGGTTCCATTCGTAGAGCGGTTATGGGAATTGAAGATCGCGTCCCAAGCAATGCTGAGCTTGAAGAAATGAAAAACCTAGTTGAACAAGCGATGCAAGCTGGAGCTTTGGGACTATCTACAGGTTTGTATTATGTTCCGGGGAATTACGCTATGACCAGTGAAGTCGTAGAGTTGGCAAAAGTGGCAGCCCAATATAACGGCGCATATGACAGTCATATTCGCGATGAAAGCAGCTATAGCATAGGCCTTGTGAATGCTATTAAAGAAGTGATTCAAATTGGTGAGCAAGCAGATATTCCAGTCCATGTCGCCCATATCAAATCCCTTGGTGTAGATGTGTGGGGGAAAAGCGCCGAGGTTATCCAACTTATTAACGAGGCTAGACAACAGGGAATTGATGTAACCGCAGATCAATATCCGTGGCGCGCTTCTGGCACTAGTGTGGCAGGTAGCTTAGTTCCCAGATATATCATGGCTGGCAGCAAAGAAGCTTACATGGCCAGAATGAAGGATGACTTTTTGTGGCCAGCACTACAATTAGAAATGGCAAAAAACTTGCGACGCAGAGGTGGGGCTGAATCATTATTGATTAGCGATCCTAAACGTCCTGACATACGCGGTAAAACTCTTGCCGAGGTCGCTAGTTTGTGGGAAATGGAGCCCATTGATGCGGCTCGCAAAATTATTATAGAAGGTAATGCGCGAGTAGCCAGTTTCAATATGTCAGATCAAGACATGAAAGCCTATATGACCCAGCCTTGGGTCAACACGTCTTCAGATGGAAGTACAGGTCATCCCCGCAAATATGGTACTTTCCCGAAAAAGTTTCGTGAATATGTTAAACAAAAAGGCTGGTTAAGCACCCAAGAATTTATTCAACGTAGTACTTACCTGCCAGCTCAAACCTTTGGATTAAAAGACAGGGGCGAATTGAAAGCCGGTTATATAGCCGATATTGTCATATTTAATCCCAATACCTATCAACATAAAGCTAGTTACCTGCACCCCACCGAACTGAGTGAGGGAGTAGAATGGCTTATATTGAATGGCCAAGCTGTCATTGAAAATAGCGTAGTCAATCAGACCCTTGCGGGGCAACCTATTCGTCAACCTTCAGTATCAAGGTAAAACAACCATGCAAAACATTCTTTTCACCTTCGCCACTGTAGCGCTTCTATTTTCTGTCTCAGTGCAGCATAAAGTATTCGCTGCACAGCAAACTGACAGCCTATATACGGCCAGCACTGAGTTTGATCCAAAGATCACCACTCCGAAAGATTTTTTGGGTCATGAGTTAGGCCAAAAAATGGTGCAAAATAATATGATGACAGCGTACTTTCGTCAGTTGGCAGCGCAGTCTGAGCGGGTCAATTATGAAGTGATTGGTTATAGTCATGAAAACCGACCTATTGTCACCTTAACTATCACCTCTCCTAAAAATATGGCGAACTTGCCTCAGATTCAAGCAAATCATATGGCCATGCAAACAGCCGACAAAAAAAGCACTATCAGTGCAGATATGCCGGTAATTAGTTGGATCAACTTTGGTGTTCATGGTGGTGAAGTCAGTTCAACAGACTCTGCCATGCCCGTTGCCTACCACCTTGCAGCAGCCCAAGGCCAAGAGATTGATTCGTTATTGGAAAACAGTGTCATTCTGCTCACAGCTAGCTTCAACCCAGATGGTAATACTCGTGAGTCTACTTGGAATTGGCAATATTCGTCTAATGTGGTTATTACCGATCCAAATCATGCTTTACATGGTTCCCCTTGGCCTTCAGGCAGAACCAATCATTATTGGTTTGACTTAAATCGACAGTGGATGTTGCAACAACAACCTGAACCCGTAAGTTGGGTGAAAAAATTCCATCAATGGCGGCCTAACATAGTCGCAGATTTCCATGAAATGCGTTCATATAAAACCTTCTATTTCCATCCTGGAGCGCCAGACCGTGTTCACCCACTAATTGATGATCAGGCCATGGAACTGCTCAATGAAGTAGTGCAAGGACCCCGAGACTTCATGGATAGCGAAGCTAAACTGTATTTTAACCAAGAGTCATATGATAATTTTTATTTAGGCAAAGGCGCTACATATCCCCATTTATTCGGCAGCTTAGGCATATTATTTGAGCAAGCAAGTTCAGCAGGAATTCTGGAAACCCCACGAGGTCTGCTTTCGTTTCGAGAAAATATTCGCACCTATTATCATGTCGCAATAGCACTGCTGGAAAATGCGGCAGAAAAACGTCAAGCATTGCTGTCTTTCCAACAAGATTTTGTCCGTAATTCAGAAAAAATGGCAGATCGAGACGACATCAAAGCTTATATTTACAGTGCCCCTGAAGATCCCGTCAGACTATTCCATTTCAATCAACTGTTAACCCGTAACAAAATCCAGATTAAACCACTGGCGAAAGATTTTGAGGTTAACGGAAAAACATTTCGTAAAGGTGAGGCCTTTATTGTTGAGTCTGAGCAAGAAAATTACCGGATGCTCAAAGGCGTATTTTCAAAAATTACCACCTTTGAAAATAACACCTTTTATGATGTCTCTGGCTGGACCTTACCGTTAGCCTTTGGCATAGACTTCGAACCTTTGACCCGTACAAGGTACAAAGCCGATTCAGCCATAACAGTGGAATTTCCATCCCAGCAGCCGCCGAGTAAAGCAACGGTTGCGTATGGGTTTGACTGGAGCCATTACAATGGCCCGAAAGTCTTATACGAATTACTCGAGCAAGGCTATCTACCTCGCATTGCCACTAAACCTTTTACCGCTCAAACCGACTCAGGTAGCCAATCCTTTGGCCGTGGCAGTGTAATTGTTCCGGTGAACAATAAAATTAGCGGTTACTCCAATGCGAATAGCGACAACTTGTATAAAATAATGCAACAGGCTGCCATTCAAGATGGTGTTAAAATCCATGCCCTAAACAGCTCCCATACCAGTAGCATTGGCATGGACTTAGGCAGTAATAGTTTAGATGCAGTTAGCTTACCAAAAGTCGCGTTAGTAATTGGTGCTGGTATGTCTCCCTATCAGGCTGGTGAAGTATGGCATTTACTCGACAAACGTATGCAGATACCAGTTACTTTGATTGAAAAACAGAGGCTATCCAACGTAGATTTGTCAGCTTATACCCATTTGGTTATGACCAACGGCAAATATTCAGATATCAGTGATTCATTGCAGAATAAGATCACAACATGGGTACGAAACGGCGGTGCCTTGGTGGGAATTGGCGATGGTGCGCGCTGGGCTGGATTGAATCTATTGAACCTTACTTTGGCCGATATTGGCAAAGGTAAATTGGCCTCACAACCGCGAATAGATTATGCAGATAAGTCGATGGTCAAAGCACAAGACATTATCGGTGGAGCAGTGATGGCTGGTGATTTGGATATTAGCCACCCATTAGGTTACGGATATACCCGTCGAGAAATTGCCAGTCAGCGCAGTGGATTGTTAGCCTTTGAACCGCCTCAAAACCCTTACGCCAGTGTGGTTAAGATTACTCCAGATTCCCTTTTAAGTGGTTATGCGTCGGCTGAAAATCAACAAAAGTTAGCGGGCAAAACCAGTTTAGTCGCAGAAAGAAAAGGCAAAGGTAGTGTGATTTTATTTACTGACGATCCGAACTTCCGAGGCTATTTTTACGGTACCGAAAAACTGTTTTTAAACAGCCTGTTTTTCTCAACCCTTTTTAGCGCACCTTAGCGAATCATCAAGGGCCCTAAAAAGACCATAAAATCAGACAAGACACCCATATATAGGCCGCCAAATGATACTTGTAGTTATGATTTGGCGGCCTTTTTGTTAGGTCTTTATCTCGTGCTGACGCACTAGACTTTGCAGAAGCAGCGCTACTGTGTTTGTTTTGGAGCAGCGTATGCGCCGTTATGGATAGATTCGATATCGATGGCATCAAAGCTGTATTCTCGATGGCAGTATTGACAATTTAGTCGTACCGCACCGTCTTCAGCTACAATATTTAACAACTCTTGTTTATCCACATTGGCAATTGCTGCGGCACTTCGCTCTTTACTGCAACTACAGGAAAATTTAACCTCTTGAGCAGGATATAGTTCGACTTCCTCTTGGTGATAAAGTCTGTGCAGTACTTCAGTGGCGGGCAAACCTAACAATTCCTCAGCAGTAATCGTTTGGCTAATAGTGCTTAAATGAGCAAATTCAGTATGTTCAGACTCATTGGTCATTTCGCTACTAGTTGGCAAAACTTGCAAGAACAAACCACCCGCTCTATTCACATCACCACTTAAAGAGGTTTTTAAAATAACCTTGGTTGGTAGTTGTTCAGATTGGCTAAAGTACCCTTCTAAACATTCAGATAAGGTTGGTTTATCGACAGCAACAATTCCTTGATAACGCTCGCCTTCTTCAGGGGTAATGGTAATGACCAACACACCTTTAGGTAACAGCTCGGTAAGAGATGTGGGCAATTCGGTTACATCATTATCCCACCTTGCTACACCACGCAGTTTTTGATCATGGGTGCCATTTATCACTGCATATTTAATACTGCCTTCACTTTGCAGTTGCAAAGCAATTTCTCCTTTAAACTTTAAGGTTGCAGTTAAAAGAGATGCCGCTGCCATAAGCTCACCGAGCAACTGTTGAATAACTGGAGGGTATTCCTGTGAATCGAGAATTTCTTGATAACTATTTTCGAGTTGGACAAGTTCACCGCGTACGTTGGCGTTGGTAAAAACATAACGATGTAACTGATCAAATTGGGACATAACTTTCTCTTACTGCTGTTTAAATTGAATAATTTTGCGACGCTGCTTTTTATCCGGTCGACTCTCAGGTCGTGGACTATGAAATGCGCTTAATTTTCGCGCCTCTGCATTTTTTTCACGTTGCGCGATACTTTTTTCCGTTTCCGCATAAAGTAATTGAGCTTGGGGCGCACTAACACGTTTATCACTTAACCCCTCAACAATTACTTCCTTGCTATCGAATCCGGCAGGGAGCACAATTGTCGCACCCAATTCGACACTTCGACTGGCCTTTGCTCTTTGTTCATTATATTGCACCTTGCCAGATTGCACCATGTCTCGAGCTAAAGATCGGGTTTTAAAAAACCGTGCAGCCCAAAGCCACTTGTCTAAGCGAACTATTTCAGTGTTTTTGTTGTCTGTCTTATTCTTCATATATAGAGCCTATTGCGCGTAAGCTTAAAAACCTGTGAACTGTAATTAAATGGTAATGTTAATCTTTAATAGTTGTGACCCTCTAATCTACTGGTTATCATTGTCCCCGTTTAGCGACAATAATCGACCAAGAAGTGGTAAAAGATGAGCCTTAGTAGTACAAACTTAAGTCAAATATGGCTGCAAATTAGCAAATATCAATCACAGATTAATCTGTTGGTGGTTATTTTGTTGGTTTTGTATCTATTGGCTTTTTTAGCTGAGATGACTTGGCGTCTAATTCCAGAACCAGAATCTACCGCAAAACCGAGTTTTCAAACCAATCAAACTGGCAATAATTCGAGTAATTCAAGTTCACGGGTAAGTTTGTCGCAATTAAAAAGTTTAAACTTGTTTGGCGACTTAACTGCAAAAGAAAATGCCCCGGTCAAACAGGAGATCACTGAAGCCCCTGAAACTCGTTTGAACTTAACCTTAACCGGTGTCGTCGAAACTGATGAGCCAGGCATTGGTGCAGCAATTATTGAAAACCGAGGTTCACAAAATACCTATGGCATCGATGATGAAATTGATGGTACAAACGCAAGCTTAGTTGAAGTCTTCGCAGATAGGGTAATTATTAAAAATGGTCCTAGGCGAGAAACCTTAATGTTAGACGGGTTAGAATACTCGAAAGAAAGCCAGGCTTATCAAGCACCTGTTGAACCCTTTGTGGACTACAGAGTGGCTGAAAAAGAACAACATAAAGAATTATCTGCTGATATGGTGAAAACAACCAAAGAAATACGTCGTAATCCAAGCGGCTTTACTGAATATTTTATGGTTTCACCTGTTCAAGGCCAAGATGGATTAATAGCCGGCTATAAAATTGCACCTGGTAAAAACCCAAGCTTATTTAAAGGCGCCGGATTTAAAGTAGGCGATATAATTACAGAAATAAATGGATTGGATTTGACTGACCCTGAGCAGGCTATTGAAGCCTTAGCAGCATTAAATCAAGCAGATTCGCTCCAACTATCAATTAGTCGAAGTGAGGAAGTCCTCACTTTGTATTTAAATTTCCCTGATGGGGAAGAAGAACAAGATATATGAGGATTATCCCTATGACGCAAACAAGCCGTAGTAGATTCAGAGGCTTATGTTTGGCAGTGTGTGCAGTGTTTTTAACGGTGTCAACCTTGGCATCAGCGAAAGAGTATTCACCCAATTTTAAAAATGCTGAGATCTCCGAATTTATTAATATTGTCGGTAAAAACCTGCAAAAAACCATTATTGTTAGCCCTGATGTCCGCGGCAAGATAAGCGTACGCAGCTATGATCTTTTGAATGAAGAGCAATATTACCAATTTTTCCTTAACGTTTTGCAAGTCTACGATTTTGCCGTGGTAGAAATGCCAAATGGCATACTAAAAGTAGTCAGAGCCAAAGACGCAAAAACATCTAATATCCCAGTTATTCAAGGCACACCTTTTGATGGTGACGAAATGATCACCCGTGTAGTACCTGTTTATAACGTACCTGTAAGAGAACTTGCACCTATACTTCGACAGCTTAACGACCAAGCTGGCGGTGGTAATGTCGTCAGTCATGACCCTTCCAATGTGATGATGTTGACCGGCCGAGCAGCGGTTGTGAACCGTTTGGTGGAAATCATTGAGCGAGTGGATCAGGCCGGTGATGAAGAAGTAGAAATTATTAAGCTTAAGTTCGCCTCTGCATCGGAAATGGTGAGAATTATTGAAAATATCAATAAAACATCCACCAAAGCCCAATCAACGGGTAAATCAGAACCCCGCCTTGTTGCTGATGATCGAACCAATAGTGTTATCGTATCTGGTGATAATAAAAGCCGTAAACGCCTCATTGATCTCATCACCAAAATGGACCAAGAGCTGGAAACCAGTGGTAATACCCGTGTCATTTTTGTCAATTACGCCAAAGCTGAAGATTTAGTTAAGGTGTTACAAGGTGTCAGTGCCAGCATTCAAGCAGAAGAAAAAGGCGGGCAATCTAGCGCTAACTCCAGAAGTAGCTCCTCGAGTAATAGAGAAGTGAGTATTGATGCCCATCCAGACTCAAACGCTTTAGTAATAACAGCTGAGCCTGACATGATGCGCTCATTAGAAGAAGTTATACGCCAATTAGATATTCGCCGTGCCCAAGTTACGGTTGAAGCCATCATTGTAGAAGTTTATGAAGGTGACGGAACCACTTTAGGTGTTCAATGGGCAAGTGAAGACGGTGGCGGTCAACAATTTACTAACGGTGTGGTTGGAATTGGCTCGTTAGCCGTTGCTGCTGATGAAGCTGAAGACCAAGTAACTACCACTACAGGTTTCGATGATGATGGTGACCCCTATTCCTACGACTCAGTCACCACTGGTGATTTTACCTCATTGGCGTCGTTACTTGGCGGCCTAAACGGTTTGTTGGTAGGTGTAGTGAAAGATGGTTGGGGAGCGGTATTACAAGCGGTCAGCACAGATACAAACTCTAATGTGTTGTCTACCCCACATTTAACTACCCTAGATAATGAAGAAGCTTTCTTTATTGTCGGCCAGGAAGTGCCAATTATTACAGGGTCTTCCACAGGCTCAAACAACGCAAACCCATTCCAAACTGTTGAACGTCAAGAAGTAGGTATTAAACTTAAAGTTACCCCGCAAATTAACGAAGGGGATGCGGTACAACTGTTAATTGAACAGGAAGTGTCCAGCGTCAGTGGCGCAACTTCAGTTGATATTGCGATTAACAAACGTGAAATCAAAACCACGGTAATTGTAGATGATGGTGGCACTATCGTTTTAGGCGGCTTAATTGACGATCAAGTACAAGAAAGTATCTCTAAGGTGCCTATTTTAGGAGATATTCCATTCTTAGGTAATTTGTTTAAGTCAACTACCACCAGCACAACCAAACGCAACCTAATGGTGTTTATTCGTCCGACCATCGTCCGTGATGGCGCAACTATGAATAGCATCAGCCACAAAAAGTACAACTATATTCGAGCACAACAATTAAAACGCAGTGCAGCGGGAATTCCATTAATGCCGACTCAAGAGGCCCCTGTATTACCGGAATGGGACGATGAGTTAGCCTTGCCACCCACTTTTGACGAATATTTATTAGAAAAAGAGCAGGAAAGCGAGAACTAATGAGTATTGAAACAGCTGATAATGCTGAGCTCAAGTCAGAACAGGCGCTCCTCGATGTTGACCCAGTGCAGCCAGCTGAGGCTGCGCCAGGTGAAGAAATAGAGCAGCACAAACAATTGGCGTTTAGCTTCGCTAAGCGACATAAAGTGTTGTTAGATACAGGTGAAGAGCCGGCTATTTTATATCATACGGCAATGACTGACTTTTCTATTTTTATTGAAGTTAGACGCTTCTTGCAGGCGGATTTCCAATTAAAAGAAATAGCCGACGAACAATTTGAAAATCTATTGACCAAAGCCTTTCAGCGGGACTCATCGGCTGCCAAGCAGTTAATGGAAGATATAGGTAACGAGAGCGATTTATTTGCCTTAGCAGAAGAGCTGCCCGATACCGAAGACTTATTAGAAAATGAAGATGATGCGCCTATCATCAAATTAATAAACGCCATGTTAAGTGAAGCAATCAAAGAAGGTGCTTCAGACATTCATATTGAAACCTTTGAAAACCAATTAATTGTGCGTTTTCGGGTAGATGGTGTATTACGGGAAATACTGCGACCAAACCGCAAACTTTCGTCCATGTTGGTTTCCCGTATAAAAGTCATGGCGAAGTTAGATATTGCCGAAAAGCGCGTCCCTCAAGATGGTCGAATCACCCTAAGAATCGCAGGACGTGCAGTAGATGTGCGGGTTTCGACCATGCCTTCAAGTCACGGCGAACGAGTGGTTTTACGTTTATTGGATAAAAATAATGCCCGTCTAAATCTAACGGATTTAGGCATGACATTAAAAAATCGCGAAATCTTTTCCGCTTTGATTCGTAAACCCCATGGCATTATCTTAGTAACTGGCCCTACAGGTTCAGGGAAAAGTACCACTTTGTATGCAGGGCTTAGTGAAATCAATTCTAAAGACCGTAATATCTTAACGGTAGAAGATCCCATCGAATTTGATTTACAAGGCATTGGTCAAACTCAGGTTAACCCTCGTGTAGACATGACTTTTGCTCGTGGCCTGAGGGCCATATTGCGTCAAGATCCAGATGTGGTCATGATTGGTGAGATCCGTGACCTTGAAACCGCGCAAATTGGTGTGCAAGCCAGTTTAACCGGTCACTTGGTATTGTCTACGTTACACACCAATACCGCAGCAGGGGCGATTACACGACTTGAAGATATGGGAATTGAACCCTTCTTATTATCTTCTAGTTTACTGGCCGTTTTATCTCAGCGCTTGGTAAGAACTCTTTGCGCCGACTGTAAAACTCCGCACCTACCGAGCGAAGCAGAGTGTCAAATCCTCGGTTTAGAACATGCCACCAATAGCCAAGAGATATACAGTCCTAAAGGCTGTGCAGCTTGTAATCAAACTGGCTATCGCGGTCGAACCGGTATTCACGAGCTATTGGTTGTTGACGAAGCAACCCGCGACATTATGCACAATGGTCATGGCGAACAGGCAATAGAAAAACACGTTCGTAAAAACACACCGAGTATTCGCGAAGATGGCTGTAACAAAGTACTTCTTGGATTTACGTCCTTAGAAGAAGTACTCCGTGTTACCCGAGAGGATTAATAGTGGCCGCCTATGCTTATAAAGCGATAAGTCAATCTGGTCGCAACAAAAGTGGTGTTTTAGAGGGTGATAATGCTCGGCATATCCGTCAACAATTACGGGAACTAGAGCTTATTCCTTTAGAAGTTGAGCAGGTAACTGAACAACAGCAACGTGACAACAAAAATCGATTCACCTTATTCAAGCGCGGAATATCTGCCAGCGATCTCGCCCTTTTAACACGCCAAATCGCTACCTTAGTTGAATCCGCTTTGCCCATCGAGGAAGCCCTTTTAGCCGTTGCTGAACAATGTGAGAAGCCCCGTCATAAAAATATGATGATGGCTGTTCGCAGTAAAGTAGTGGAAGGACACTCACTGGCCGATGCCATGGGCGAGTTCCCACAAGTATTCGACGAGCTCTTTCGTGCCATGGTAGCCGCTGGGGAAAAGTCGGGACATTTAGACACAGTGCTGAATCGACTGGCTGACTACACCGAGAAAAGCCAGCGTACTCGCAGTCAAATCACTCAGGCGCTGGTCTATCCTGCCATTATGTTATTTTTTGCCTTTGGTATTATTTTCCTACTGCTAACGGTTGTTGTACCGAAAATAGTTGGACAATTTGACAACATGGGGCAGGAACTTCCAGCCATTACTAGCATCTTAATATCAGTCAGTACCTGGTTGCAAAGCTATGGACTAATAGCCATGGTAGTCATTGTTGTCTTGGTTATTGTCATTAAACGAATACTCCAAAAACCACTGATGAAAAAGCGCTATCACAAGTTTATTTTAGAAGTGCCTTTAATTGGTAAAGTATCTAAAGGTTTGAACACGGCGCGTTTTGCTAGCACCTTGAGTATCTTAACCGCCAGTGCGGTGCCGTTATTAGAAGCCATGCGTATAGCTGGTGATGTACTCGAAAATTTGCACATTAGAGAAGCTGTGGCAGAGGCCGCAGTTAAAGTAAAAGAAGGTTCTAGCTTACGAGGAGCCTTAGAAAAAACTAAAATGTTTCCACCAATGATGATGCATATGATTGCATCCGGTGAAAGAAGTGGTGAACTTCAACAAATGTTAAAACGAGCAGCAGACAACCAAGATAGGGAATTTGAAGCCCTAGTGGGTGTCTCGTTGAAAGTTTTTGAACCAATTTTGATTGTGAGTATGGCAGCAATTGTATTGTTTATTGTACTGGCTATCCTACAACCGATTTTAGCGCTTAATAATATGGTGAATATGTAATGAAAAAGAACAACCCTAGACAGTCTGGTTTTACCTTAATTGAGGTAATGGTGGTGTTATTGATTATAGGAATCATGGCAGGTTTAGTGGCGCCGCAAATTCTTGGAAACCAAGAAGAGGCACAACGTAAAGCTGCAGCCATTGATATTCAATCCCTAGAAAGTGCATTAACTCGCTATAAATTGAGTAATAACCGCTTCCCAACCACAGAACAAGGTTTAGAAGCCTTAGTGAGTGAGCCTACAATAGATCCTATTCCTCGTAATTATCCCACCGGCGGCTACATTAACCGTCTACCCAATGATCCTTGGGATAATCCTTACCAGCTATTAAGTCCTGGTGAATTAGGCGTAATCGATGTGTTTTCAAATGGCCCAGATGGCGAACCAGGCACAGAAGACGATATTGGTAATTGGAATCTTGGCGATTACCTTAACTAACCATTGAGTTACCCATAATGCGAGCACGGTCACCTAAGTACCATTCAGGATTTACTCTCATCGAGATCATGGCGGTGCTAGCAATTATGGGAATTGTAATAAGTGTTATATCGTTTAATAACTTTGCGCCCACCCCATCTGAAGAGTTAGAAAAGCAAGCCAAACGTTTCCAAATTGTTGTTGATATGGCCTCTGATTTTGCAGTATTAAACCAGCAAGAAATTGGCATTCGCATCGAACCTGAAACCGCTGAATACATATTTATGTGGTTAGATGATGAGCAAAATTGGCAATTACTGGAAGGACAACAAGCGTTTGGCCGTTATCAATTGCCCGAACCCTACTCGCTGGAATTAGAATTAGACGATTTACCTTGGGTAGAAGAAAGCAATTTGTTTAGCGATGGCATATTTGACGAATCCCTATCCTTTGATGAAGACCGTGTTGATATTGGCAATGAAGAAGAAGAGAAAAAACTTCCGCCACCGCAAATCATGTTGTTATCCAGCGGAGACGTAACGCCTTTTAGCTTGACCATGATGTATGAACCTGACTTTTCTAATGATGATCCTGTTTATTTCAAGTTAAATTCCTATGATACCGTGCCCATAGAAAGGTTAGGGCCCTTGGATAGTGATTTATGAGACATAACCACCAGCAACAAGGTTTTACCTTGCTAGAAGTGATGTTAGCGCTGTTAATCTTTGCTATTACCGGCACAGCTATCATGAAATCAGCCACAGATCATTTAAACGGCGTTAGCCAAATAGAAGATATTACTTTTGCCACTTGGGTTGCCAATAATCGCCTAACCCAAATCAATATCGAAAACAGCTGGCCATTAAAAGACAATCTGAAGGGTGAAGAAAAGATGGCGGGCACAACTTGGTATTGGCAACAGAAGTTACTAGCCACACCCGATGACGCTTTAATCGGGGTTGAAATCGTCGTGGGTAAGGATGAAAACTTCGAGCGCACCATCACCAGTGTTACCACCTATCTGGCGCAACCCAAGAGCATCACCCGATGAACGGACTAAAGCATCAAGGATTCACCCTAATTGAAATTATGATTGCAGTAGCAATCTTCACACTTATTGGGATTGCTTCCACCAGCGTCATGACCGCGGTAATCGACAGTGACGAATTATCTGAAAATCGTTTTGAAAAGTTACAAACCTTGCAAAGAGCCATGCTCACTATAGAGCGGGATTTACTGCAAGCTGTTCCTCGAGCGGTTCGCATAGAGGGTCAAGAAAACAGCCAAGTAATGCAAGGGGAAAAAAACCTATTAGAAAGCGAAGCCGATGGGTTTGCATTTGTACGAACAGGTTGGCAGAACCCGCAATTAATGTTGCAGCGTAGCACACTGCAAAGTGTTGCTTACCGTATGCAAGAAGGAAAGTTAGAGCGTCTGTTTGGTAATTACGTGGATAACGTCGTTGGTTTCGAACCCAAAGTCCGGGTGTTGTTAAGCAACATAGAGGACTTTCAAGTTCAATTTTTATTAAATGCTGACGAAGATTCTGCAGATTCGGAAAGCTGGGATGACTCCTACGCTCAAGACACACTTCCCGTAGCCGTCAGAGTGACCATCACCAGCCAAGACTTCGGCGTAATTCAGCGACAATTTTTAATGAGCACTGAAGACTCGTGAATAATCGGTTTTTACATCCAGCTAAGCAACAAGGCGTTGCATTAATCATTGTGTTAATGATTGTTGCCTTGGTTGCCATTATTGCCACAGAAATGGGCTCTCGGTTACAGCTACAAGTAACCCGCGCAACCAATATTAAAGATAATAACCAAGCCTTTTGGTATGCAATGGGAGCCGAGCAATATGCTATCAAGTCTGTTCGTCTATTATTAGAGTCGGATTCAGATGTGGTTTCGTTAGAAGGAGGTTGGTCTGAAGAGTTTACTTTTCCATTAGAAGGGGGAGGTATACAAGCGCAGTTAACCGATATGCAAACGTGTTTAAATTTGAATGCCATTGACTCGGTTAACCGAGTACAACAAAGTAGCCAAAATGATAATAATAGTGATAATAGCAACGGCAATAGTGAAGTAAAGGAGGTTGTGCGTGGAAACACTAGTGGCGATATTAACACCGCACCTGAAGAAGCCTTAGCTTTCGAACGTCTGCTTTCTAGCAGCGTTCCTGAATTAGATAACTATTCGGTAGAGGTGGTCAGAGACTCCTTAATTGATTGGCTAGACCAAGATGACAATATGTCACAAAGCGGCGCTGAAGATGCTGATTACGCAGCGTTAGTGAACCCTTACTTAGCCGCTAACAACCTAATGGTAAGCAAATCGGAAATCCGTTTAGTGAACGGTGTAAATGCCCAGTGGATTACTGAATTGCTGCCAATGATCTGTGTAATCCCCAATGTCTCAGAAATGAAAATTAACGTGAACACCATCACTGAAGAGAAAGCACCGGTGTTAGCGGCTTTAACCGGAGCGCCTGTATCAGACATACAAAATCTCATTAGTAACCGTGAACCCGATGGCTATCAAAATGTGCAGGACTTTTTAGCTGAAACACTGTTTACTAACCACACTTTAACTGACCAACAACAAAGTTGGTTTGATGTAAAAACAGAATACTTTCTATTACATACCAAGACCCGTTACAATAACGCCACATTTGCTATGTCTTCCCTACTGAAAGTAGAAAATAACGACCAAGTGATTGTCATACGACGAGAATTTGGAGGAGTACTTTAATGGAACATCTGGTTATACGCCTAGGCTCAACCACTCTAGATCCTGTAAATTGGTTAGTTTGGTCTGGTCAAGAGCATGAAATTATTGCCTCTGGCGTACTAGATAACGCAGAACAGTTGAGCTCTTTATCTGAACGAGCCGGTAAGCGGCCAATTACAGCCTTAGTCCCAGGTTGTGACTTTTTACTAAAATGGGTCGCCATGCCTGCAAAGGCGTCTCGAAAAGCGCTAACAGCAATACCATACATGCTTGAAGAAGATTTAAGCATGGACATTAGTGAGCAGTTTTTCGCCTTAGGGGAAAAAGACGGCAATATGCAAGCAGTTGCCGTAGTTAGCCGAGATAAGATGCAAGACTGGTTACAGGCCATCGAACAAGCCGGTTTATACTGCAACAAAATGCTTCCAGATGTACTTGCCCTTCCCTATGTAGAAGATGCATGGAGCTTAGTCACCCTAGGCCAACAAGCCATTATTCGTCAGGATCAATGGCAAGGTTTACAAGGAGATGCAAGCTGGTTATTACAAGCCACTGAGCATTTTGCAAAACAGCAAACAACTCCGTTAAAAGTAGCCAATCACAGTGATTTAGATATTTCTAATTTGGCCAATGTTGAACAGATCGAACAACAACTCGATTTACCCATGCAATTACTAGCAACGGGTGCCCTGAAAACCTCGTTTAACCTGCTACAAGGCGAGTTTAAAGCTAAACAACAAAGTAGTAGTGAGTGGCGAAAATGGCGAGTGGCTGCGGTACTTGCGGTTGCCGCTCTATTGGTAACATTGGTGGATAAAGGCATACAAGTTAACCAACTTAAACAACAAAGCGCTGATCTAACCAAACAGATGCATGAGCAATTTGCCAAAGCCTTTCCGAATCAACCTAAGCCCATTCGAATCCGCACAGCAATGGAAAGGGAACTAAATAAACTCAGTAACGGCGGTGGTCAAGCTTCCATGTTGGCAATGATGTCACAGCTTACCGAAGCCTTTCAAAGTAGCCAAGTTAAGCCACAAACCATACGCTTCGACAGCGCCCGCTCAGAGTTGCGACTACAAGCCGTAGCCAACAACTTTGAAGCATTAGAAGAGTTCAAGCGCCTAGCGCAGGATAAAGGCTTTGAGGTTCAACAAGGTGCAATTAACAACAAAGACAACCAAGTTATTGGTTCGTTATCAATAAGGAGCTGATATGAAAGATTTATTGGATAAATTTAATCAGCTGTCAGAGCGTGAAAGAGTCTTAGTCGCAGTATCTGGGGTGTTACTAATCATCTTCCTGTTTTATTACTTAGTTTGGGCGCCCATCGATAAGTCATTACAAACGCAAAGTAAATTAGTAGCCACTAAACAAACGGATCTAATTTGGTTCAAACAGAACGCCAATCGTGCGATCCAAATGCGCAGTGGTAATGGTGGCACAGCAGTATTTACCGGCTCTCTTCCACAAGCGGTTAATCAAACTGCGGGACGAGTGAATATTGCCATATCGCGAATGCAGCCTCAGGGCGACGAGTTAAAAGTATGGGTAGATCAAGCGCCCTTTAACGATGTAGTGAGTTGGCTACAAAGCTTGGAAAACCTTGGAATACGCATTATCAATGTTGATTTGGCGGAAGCCAACGTATCTGGCATGGTAAAAGTTAGAAGTTTGCAGTTAGGAAAATCATGAAGCAAGTTGTTAAATGGAGTCTTTTAGGACTATTAGCCTTTTTGGTTTTACTCATTATTAAGTTACCCGCTAGCCAAGTTATTTATCGCGCCAATCAATCTAGTGATCTGAGCATTGAGGGTGTACAAGGAACAATTTGGAACGCATCGGCCAGCAGCATTAGCGCGAATAATTTAACCATTGAAGATGTTAATTGGCAGGTTTCGTTTTGGGACTTACTGATTGGTCAACTAACGTTAGACATTGATGGTGGCGACTTACGTGCAAATGACAAAGTCTCAATTAAGGGCTTAGTCAGCATCAATATGTTTGATCCCAACCATGTGCAATCGTCGGACTTAACAGTGTATTTGCCAGCCGATATGGCTATAGCCCAAGTGCCTTTGCCCATAGCTGTTAATGCGGGAGGGCGCTTTAAAGTGGCTTTAACTGAATTGGATTACGCAGGAAAATGTATCGATTTATCAGGCAATGGCCAATGGTTAAATGCCAAACTCGAAGGATTAATAGGCCTGAATGAGCCACTAAGCTTAGGCAATTTCGAAGCAAATTTGAGTTGTATTGAAGATGACATCCTAGTCAAAATCACGCCACCTAATATATTTAATTTAACTGCTGACGCGCGGATCCCCCAAAATTTCAAAGTTAAACTGAATGGTCAGTTTAAACCCGATAACAGCCTACCTAAACAAGTACAGGATGCCGCAAAATTCTTTGGTCGTGCTGATAACCAAGGGTTTTATAAGTTAAAACTTTAAACTGATAGAGGAAACACCTTGGTTTCCTCTGTAGTTGTGTTGTGGCAGCAGTCTATTTGATTGGATTGTTGTTAATATCATCAATTAAGAACCGATAGTCTTGAATACCCGTAAAGTCGTCACTTTGTCGAATTTCACCTTGGCTATCGGGATTTTCAACCGCGAGCAAATGGGCAATACCAAACTCTTTCGCCGCCTGTAAAATTGGCACACTATCGTCCACAAACAAAGTACTACGGCTATCAAACCCTAAACGTGCTTGCAGCTTTTGCCACAATAATTGAGACTCTTTGGTTACCCCGAACTCATGGGTAGAAATTAAGGTATCGATATGGCTGTCTAATTGAGTCTGCTCTATCTTTAATGACAAACTACCAGGATGAGCATTGGTTACCAATACAACTTGCCTGCCGCTGCTATGCAGAGCATCTAGAAATGGCAAAGTGTCTTCTCGCATACTAATTAAATGTTTGATTTGGCGTTTTGCCTCAATAATATCCATATCGAGTTTTTCTGCCCAATAATCAAGGCAGTACCAATTTATTGTTCCCATCACTTTTTGATATTCTATGTGAATATATTCTTTAGCTTTTTCGAGACTGATGGCTTTTTTGTGTGCTATCTTTTGCGGTACAACTTCCATCCAAAAATGGTTGTCGAAGTGCAAGTCGAGTAAAGTTCCATCCATATCGAGTAAGACAGTTTTAATTTGGTTCCAGGGCAACATTGGCAAGTCAGTTATCCATGAGTTAAAGTAAGACAAAGTAGTAGTTTAAAGCGCAGCATCCAAAACGTGGAAACTGCCGTTAGTTTAACGTGATAGGTAAATGAATAAAATAGACCCGAATAAAACTCTGCCCCAAATTCATCAACGAGAAATCGTCGCTAAGAGCGGTTTATTTCGTGTCGAACGTGTAGATCTCGAATTTTCCAATGGTGCAACTCGCCAATTTGAAAGAATGGCAGGCTCTGGTAACGGTGCCGTAATGATTGTTCCATTCATCGATTCTGAAACCATTTTGCTTATTCGTGAGTATGCCGCGGGTACCCACTCTTATCAATTAGGCTTTCCTAAAGGTTTGATTGACCCTGGAGAATCTCCCCTTGAGGCTGGTGACAGAGAATTAAAAGAAGAAGCAGGATATGGGGCAAATTCATTAAAACAGATCCATACTGTAAGTATGGCTCCTACTTTTTTTGATGCCAAAATGAATATCCTATTAGCCGAAGATTTGTATGAATGCAGATTGGAAGGGGATGAACCTGAACCCTTAGAAGTTATTCCATGGTCTGTACACGACTTAGACTCGTTGTTGGCACGTGACGACTTTATCGAGGCTCGTTGTATTGCCGCATTGTTTTTAGTGCAAAAGTATTTGGCGAAAAATTCATCAGGGGAAAAATAATGGCTGTAAACCCTCGACAAGACTTGTTAGACATCGCTAAGTTTGCGGCAAAAACCGCAGGCGAAGAAGTGTTAAAGATCTATGATAGTGGCGACTTCAAAGCATACGAAAAAGAAGATGAATCTCCAGTCACCTCTGCAGATTATAAAGCCAACGAAATTATCATGGATATTCTGCTGAAAGAAACTCCAGACATACCTATCATGTCGGAGGAAAGCAATAACGGTGACTTATCCAGCCGCAAACATTGGCAACGATATTGGCTAATAGATCCTATCGATGGTACCCAGGAATTTATCGCTAGAAGTGGTGATTTTGCTGTCAATATAGCTTTGATTGAAAATAACGAGCCTGCCTTAGGAGTTATTTATTGGCCCGCTGGAGAAACGCTTTATTTTGCCAGCAAAGGACATGGCGCGTTTAAATCTTGCTCTTTAGAAAATAATAAACAAATTCATGTGCGTAAATTTGAAGAGCCCGAAACTGATGTGGTTATGATCGCTATCAGCCGCAGACAACCCCGTGAAAGAATAATGAACCATATGAGCGATTCACGCTCATACCAAACGCTCCCCCTAGGAAGTTGTTCTCTTAAGGCCTGCTTTATCGCAGAGGGGAAAGCAGACGTATTTTTACGCGTTGGGGTAACTGGTGAGTGGGATACCGGTGCTTCCCAATGTATCGTTGAAGAAGCTGGAGGTACTGTACTTTCAGCTGAATTCCAACCACTTACTTATAACCGACGAGATACGACTGACAACCCAGACTTCGTAGTGTTAGGGGATCATCAAGTAAATTGGCAATCAATCGTCGAATATAAATAAGGAATCATAAATGAGAACACCTAGTCTAATAAGTTTAGCCGTTTGTTTGACAACATTCGCTGCATTCTCCCATGCAAGCTGGACCCTCGATAATGATTCATCAAGTGTGAGTTTCATTTCAACCAAGAATGAACACATTAGTGAAATTCACAAATTCACTAAATTATCCGGGAAACTAAGTGACGCAGGTGAACTTAAGGCTGCGGTACATTTGAGTTCAGTGGAAACCAACATTCCCATTCGTAACGAACGTATGCAAACTTACCTGTTTGATGTGGAAAATACTCCTG
Source organism: Aliiglaciecola sp. (assembly GCF_039982535.1). NCBI lineage: Bacteria > Pseudomonadati > Pseudomonadota > Gammaproteobacteria > Alteromonadales > Alteromonadaceae > Aliiglaciecola > Aliiglaciecola sp. The sequence continues at coordinate 177,444 of NZ_JBDWYG010000039.1, read as the reverse complement.
AGGCGATGATTACAGCGCAAATTCCGAAAGCTGTAATGGATATGAAGGCGGGCACCACTGCAATGGTAACCCTTGATAGCGAAATCACAATCAAAGGGAAGTCTGCGCCTTACAGCCTTGAATTAAGTGTTAATAAAGATCAAGATGGTAGCTTCCATGGCACAACCGTTAAGCCAGTTCTCATAAAGGCCGCAAGCCATGATTTGGATCCAGGCATTGCCAAACTACAAGAACTTGCCGGTCTAAAAAGCATCGGTTTAACCGTACCAATGACGTTTTCCGTCACATTTAAAAAATAACCGTATTTATCTCGTGGGGCTAAAGCCACCACCTACAGGTGGTGGAAGCCCATCTCAACCCTTCCGGGGCTGAAGCACCCGCCTACAATTGATGGGGTGCCCCTGTAGCATGGCCTTTAGGCCATGGAATCTATCTCATATCTCACGGGGCTGAATCCACCGCCTACAGGTGGTAGGGTGCCCCTGTAACATGGCCTTTAGGCCATGGAATCTATCTCATATCTCACGGGGCTGAAGCCACCGCCTACAATTGACGTGATTCCCTGTAGCATGGCCTTTAGGTCATGGGATCTATGTCATATCTCACGGGGCTGAAGCAGCCACCTACAATTGACGTGATTCCCTGTAGCATGGCCTTTAGGCCATGGGATCTATCTCACATCTCACGGGGCTGAAGCAGCCACCTACAATTGACGTGATTTCCTGTAGCATGGCCTTTAGGTCATGGGATCTATCTCATATCTCACGGGGCTGAAGCCACCGCCTACAATTGATGGGGTTTTCCTGTAGCATGGCCTTTAGGCCATGGAATCTATCTCATATCTCGCGGGGCTAAAGCATCTGCCTACAGGTTGTGGCTGCCTTGGATTTAATTCTCGATTTGGTCTTTGCAGACTATATTGACGCTTTCATGCAGCTCGGAATATTGCACAAACGCTTGGCCAGATTTGAGTTGCATCATCACATGATTCACTTTCTGCTCGAGATCATATTCCATCTCACCATAATCTGTCCCTTCTTGAAGAACAAAAGCTTCTACTAGGTTTTGCAGGGTTTCTGGGGCTATTTCATTTAAAGGAATAATCATTCTTATACACTTGTGTTGATAGCAAAGGGCGCAATAAAATCAGAAATACGTTTATGAAACCAAATGTTAGGCTTCCAGGGCGTGCCTTGTAAAAAGCCCACATGGCCGCCAGTATCACTTAATTCTAATTGTACTGCTTCAGATAGTTCATGCTCTTGAGGTAAAACGGCCTCATTCATAAATGGATCGTCGATAGAGTGAAGCACTAAGGTGGGTGTTTCGATATATTTAAGAAAGCCAATTGCACTGCACCTTTGGTAATAGTCATCGGCATCTGCAAAACCGTGTAAAGGGGCAGTAACGTTTTGATCAAATTCTTTAAAGTTAGCTAACTTGGCCGCCTTTTTATCATCGATGGTTAGCAAACCTTTGTAGTCGATAACCCGCATTTTTGAGCGCAGAGTTTTCACCATACTTTTAAGTAAATAGCTTTGGTATACCTTGGAAAAGCCTTGATTAATACTCTCAGCACACTCGGCTAACTTAAACGGAGTGGACACCGCCACCGCCGCTTTTAAAAACCTTTGTTTAGGGCTCTCTCCTAAAAATTTAAGGAGCATATTGGCACCCAATGAAAAGCCGATTGCCACTTTGGGTAAGTCTGGAAACTGTTTATTCAACCATTCCATGAAAAAGCTCGCATCTTCGGTTTCACCCGAGTGATAGGCACGGGCAGTAGAGTTGGGCTCGCCACCACAGCCACGGAAGTGCATTAACACAGTTTGCCAGCCTTGAGACTGCAGTTCCGCCATCAAATCATTGGCATAGTGGGATTTAACCGACCCTTCTAAACCATGGAATATCACCGCGATACCTTTACTGTTTTGGGTAACTTCAGGTTGTCCCCAAACAACGCTAACTTCGTCACTATCTGGTAATTGTAATTTCTCCATACGTAACGCTAGCGGACGACGACGCTGAATGAACCTTGGCCATAAGGTTTGAACATGACGATTTTTAGCCCAAAACGGCGCTTTGAATTCGCTACGTTTTATTCTATTTTTATTAGGGTTAGTTCCCACTTTAAATTTATCGTTCATATATCAGAATTAGTTTGATTGTTAGAAATGATCTCAGCCAGTTGCTGCACAATACACTTTAAATCACCTGCACCTTGGGATTCAAGTGAAGCTAAATAGTGTTCAAAGTTGGATTTGCTTTGTTTTCCTAAGCTGGTTTGATTACAAAATTGAATAATAAGCCTTTGTTGCATTTTTTCAGCTTCTAACTCTTGCTGTAAAAGTTGAGCATAGGCCGCCGAATGCTTGCTCTTTGCATCTAACCGCAAGGCCCTAATTCTCTCAACTTCCTCAACCGAAAGGGCGATAAACTTAGCTAACTCGATAAATTGAGACCCACTTAGCTGTCGCTTGTGGGCATCTAAAAATCCACAAAAGAGTAGCAGGTTAACGTTCAATGAATAGTCATTCTGCAGCAGCAGGGTTAATCGTTTGACTTCCGAGTTGGCATAATGGAATAAAGAAAACTGCCAAAAGTCATCAGCTAACCAATTGTTGTTCATCAAATACCTGTTGTTTTAATTCTAGTTCTTCTTGGGCTTCCATCCAGCCCATTTCAGCTTCTTCCAAGTCTCCCTTGATATTGGCCTGCTCAAGCAATAGTTCTTTTAGCTTAGCTTTATTTTCATCGAGGTAAAGGTCAACGTCAGTAAGCGCTGCTTCTAACTTTTCTAACTTTGTCGAACATTGATTCATTTGCTTTTCTGCCGTTTGAATGGCTTTACGTAATCCTTGTGTGGCTTGTCTAAATTCAGCTTCCAAACGTTTGAGATTTTTCCGATCGATTTTAGTATCTACCGGCTTTTCTGTTGAAGAATCATTGTTCTTGTTATTTGCTTTCTGACTTGAATCCTTTAATAACCAATCCCGATAGTCATCTAAGTCACCATCAAAAGGCTGCACTTTACCACTGTCGACCAAATAAAAATCATCGCAAACAGAGGTTAGTAAAAAACGGTCATGTGATACCAAAACCATTGCCCCTTCAAAACTCTGCAATGCAATATTGAGGGCATGGCGCATTTCAAGGTCGAGGTGGTTGGTAGGTTCATCCAATAACAATAAGTTTGGCTTTTGATACACCAACAATGCCAGAACCAAGCGGGCTTTTTCGCCACCAGACATAGGTTCAACTTTCCCAAGAGCCTGATCACCATGAAACCCAAAACCACCTAAGAAGTCACGCAAAGCCTGCTCTGGAGCCTGCTTATCAAGGCGATAAAGATGATCTAAGGCACTATCTTGAGGTCGCAAAAATTCAAGCTGGTGCTGAGCAAAATAACCAATGCTCAAGCCCGCAGAGGTCATATACTCACCATTCATGGGCGTCTTTTCGTTTGCTAACAACTTAATTAACGTCGACTTACCCGCACCATTGCGTCCCAACAAACCGATTCGACTACCCGGAACCAAATTAAGATGCAAACTATCGATTATCACAGTGTCGTCATAACCCACCTGTACATGCTCCATTTTTACCAATGGATTGGGCAATTTAGGGGGCGCAAAAAACTCAAATGAAAACTGCGATTGGGCATGAGCGGGCAGCAAATCTTCCATTTTTTCTAATTGTTTAATCCGACTTTGCGCCTGCTTTGCTTTACTTGCTTTGGCTTTAAAGCGATTAATAAAAGATTCAAGGTGAGCGACTTTCGCCTGTTGCTTTTGGTACTCCAAATCTTGTAAACGTAATCGCTCTGCACGCTGGCGTTCAAAGGAGGCATAATTACCGGTATAGGCAATTAATTTTTGGCTTTCCACACTGAGAATTTCCGTCACAGTGTTATCCAAAAAGGACTTATCATGGGATATAAGAATCAATGTTCCTGTATATCTCGTTAGCCACCTTTCCAACCAAATTACCGCGTCTAAATCCAAGTGGTTAGTAGGTTCATCTAGCAGCAACAAGTCAGAATGACATAACAATGCTTGCGCCAAATTTAGGCGCATTCTCCAGCCACCTGAAAAATCGGTTACTGGGTTTTTAATTTGTTGATGACTGAATCCTAGACCCGCCAAAATGGTTGCTGCTCTTGATTCGATATCGTAGGCACCAGCTTGTTCCAATTGACCATGCAGTACGGCTATCTTCTCTCCATCATGGTTTGTTTCAGCCTCTTCTAACTTTTGCTGTAATTGGCGATATAAAACATCCCCATCAATCACATAATCTAAGGCGCTGCGATTTGAAGCAGGGGTTTCTTGGGCCACCGATACAATTTGCCAATTTTTAGGAATTTGGCACTCACCAGCGTCAGGTTGTAACTCCTGTCGCAGCAAAGCAAATAGGCTAGATTTGCCACAACCATTTGAACCTATAAGTCCCACTTTATGGCCAGGATAAATAGTCGCGGAAGCGTGTTCGAGGAGGACTTTACTGCCTCGCAATAAAATCAGTTCTGAAATTTGGATCATTTACGAAGAATACTAATCAAATTAGTTGAATTGGCGTATTATATACCGATACCGCTTTAAATTGCGCGTTTGTGCAACAATGAAAAGCTAATTACCCTAATCAAGTAGTAGAAATTAATGACTAACAAAACGAAAAAACGCTTTGTCGCCGGCGCCATATGCCCAAAATGTAAAGCACAAGACACCATAATGTTGTTTTTCGAAAACAATGTGGAAAAGTTAGCTTGTGTCGCATGCGACTACACGGAATCACAAACTGAAAAGCAAGTTGACTCCGCTAAACGACAAAATGAAAGTGTTATTGGCGTATTTAAGCCTTAAAAACCATTGCTGGCAAATAAAAATACTCAACTCACCTTTGATAGACAGCACTATTAACAATCGAGAAGTATAACGCTAGGGAGTATAAGTCGGCAGCGCTAGGCTAATAGTGAGGTGGTGGAGCTTCTTCGGTTGAATCAGCAATATTAGAAGGCTCAATCTGTTTCATTCTTTCAGTCATATGTTTTAGCTGAAACGCCATTCTGTCGATTTGAATCTGCTGATCCGCTAAAGCTTTGTTAAGCTGTTCTATGGTGTCTTCCTGAAACGCCAACTGCGTCTGCAAGTGTGCTATTTCATTGTGTAAATCGTTACTCATATTTAACTAATTTTCCTGTTCAAATGCCCAATATTCAGCAAGGCCACTACTGCTTTCAGATAATAACTGATTTTTTTGTTCGAAGCTCACCGCATAGACCACCGCACTTTGAGGTTGTGTCCCGTCTTTAGGGGTAACACGCCACTCTTGCACCTCACTTCCTGTAGATACCGACCAAAGGTTTAGGGCCCTGCCGGGTGAACCTGTAGCTAAATATTTTCCATCTTCTGAAAACGTAGCTGCACTGAAGATCTTTTGACGTTGTATGAAAGATAACTGGCTTATCTCTTCACCCGTTTGCACATCCCAAATTTTGGCCCCTCTTTTACTGTCTGCGGTGAAGGCGTATCGACCAGCATCATCTAAAGCAACTTTAGTGACACGACTGGAATGAGTAAAACGGTGAATAACCTGCCCACTGCGAGTATCCCATAAGTAAGCAACATAGTCGTTACCACCCGTTAGCGCGTAAAACCCGTTAGGCGATATATCCACACTGTTGATTTTTTCTTGATGACCAAGGAACTCTAACCGGCGTCCGCTGGTAGGTTCAAAAAACATAGCTTTGCCATTACCTCTGCCGACCAATATTCCCCGACCATTGTTACTCACAGCGATATCACGAACGCTAGCTTCATCAATTCGCCAAAAACCTTCAGGCTCACCAGTGGACAAATTCCATAGCGCAAAAGCTTCCCGATCGGCAGTTACCACATAACTGCTGTCGGCCGCTATATGCACGATGCCAACAGTATTAACAACATGACCTTCTTCTTCATGGCTCCATTTAAATTTTTCAGTTTGTGCAACCAAATCCCACACTAAAATTCCCTGTTGGGCTGTGGAGACAACCGCGATTTTATTATCGCTAGAAATGTCTGCTGCATAAGCTCCTTCGATAGCATGGCGTACAGATTTATCAGGCTCACTAATAGCACCACTGCACCCGGTAAGCATCAGTACAAAGACTATCCAAGTTTTTCTAAGTTGAGATTGTGAAATCATTCGGTCCGCTGTTTTGTACATACTGTCTATTCAAGTTTGTGTATTAGTTCAGTTCGTTTAGTATATACCCAAGTCACCTTAAAATGCGCGTTTCACAACGATTGGCAAATTGAATACGAAACAGCATGGGAGTAATAACAGCTACTCCTTTACAGTTTGTTGCTAGCATGTTTAAGCAGATCGATTTAAACTGCCTCGCAAATTATTTGAGGACGTTGGGACATTTACCCAACAATGAAAAGACGTATTTGAATTTTTGCTTGTGCAAATAAGCAAATTGATTTTTTAAGAAATTTTGGAGAAATTGAATGAAAAAGGCAGCTATTGCATTAGTCGTCGCATCTGTTTTCGGCATAACTGCTTGTCAACAAAAAGCCGACCCATTACAGGTTGAAGAAATTAAATTTACGTCTGCTGAAGAAGAGCAAGCATATGCGTTTGGCGCAAGTGTTGGTGGTTTTGTTGAGCAACGTTTAGCTACCCAAGAGAGCATGGGTGTTGAACTAGACAGAGCATTAATTTTGAAAGGTTTTGCAGCAGCAATGCAAGCACAATCTCAATTGGAGCAAGGCGAAATTCAAAAATTGAATGCTGATATTGATAAAGCAATGCAAGCTGGTCAATTGTTATTAGCAGAAAAAAATATCGAAAAAGGTAAACAGTGGTTAGCTGAGAATGCTAAAAAAGAAAACGTCACTGAGACTGAGTCAGGTTTACAATATGAAGTATTGATTTCTTCAGAAGGCGATAGCCCTGCAGCAGAAGATACCGTGCAAGTACATTACCGCGGTACTCTATTAGATGGCACTGAATTTGATTCATCTTATAGCCGAGGCGAGCCTGCTACTTTCCCACTAAACCGTGTAATTTCTGGTTGGACTGAAGGTGTTCAATTAATGACTGTGGGTTCTAAGTATAAATTTTATATTCCATCAGAACTTGCTTATGGCGAGCGCGCTACGGGTAAAATCACACCAAATTCAACACTTATTTTTGAAGTTGAGTTACTAGATATCTTAACCAAAGAAGCTACTGAGTAAAGTTTCACTCAAAATAGCTAAATCAATAAAAAGCCGGAAGTCAAAAATGACTTCCGGCTTTATTTTTTCTATCAGCATCATCCCTGCTGAACCTAATTCCACGCTTTTTATTGGTCTTTCTATTCGACCTTAAGGCCCAAAATTAATTCGGGTTTGTGTATCAAATTGTACTACCTAATTGTATTGAAGGTGCAACATATATCATGTTCAACACCAACAGTTTTTACCGATAGGCCTCCTTTTAAAAGTCACCCTCGATTTATTTACGTTATGTAAAAAAACCCTGTAACATACTCGGTAGGAAAGTCAGTTACAGCGCACGTTAAGACGACATTTTTACAATTTACTTTAAGCTTCAGGACGTCGTTTAACTATCTTTAATATTAGCCTAACATGGCATTTTTTCCTGCTAAATTTCATCGTTTTTTGGAATGTTTTTGACTAAAAAAATAACGGTTATAATTTATTGTTAGGTTGCCAGATAGCGGCCATTTACTAAGTCTTTGAATACAAAACAGTGTTTAATAAATAAGAGGTTTTTCATTTGAGAACCCCATTAATCACCCGCAAGGGTTATCAAAAATTACAAAACGAGCGCGACCATCTTTGGCGAGTTGATCGGCCCGAAACAACAAGAAAGGTGACTTGGGCAGCGAGCCTAGGTGATCGCAGTGAAAACGCAGACTATCAATACAATAAAAAACGCTTACGAGAAATAGATAGGCGCATACGATACCTAACTAAAAGTCTCGAAAATTTAAAAGTCGTCGACTATTCACCACAACAAGAAGGCAAAGTGTTCTTCGGTGCTTGGGTGGAAATAGAAAACGACGACGAAAAAACCTTAAAGTTACAAATCGTCGGATACGATGAAATTTTTGATCGTAAAGATTGTATCTCCATTGATTCTCCCATGGCTCGCGCTCTGCTCAAAAAAGAAGTTGATGAAGAAGCTACCGTGCGAACGGAGGCTGGTGAGTTCAATTGGTTAATAAAAAGCATTGAATATGAAAAATAACCGCTGTTAGGTGTTTTTTATCATCAGTTGCACTGGTAAAGTTGCGGCTGTTTATTTTTGGGCGCTAGAAGCCCATTTTCAGTTTTTCTAGGCATTAATGCCTTATCAAGGGTCTTGTATGATCATCGAAAAAATTGCTAACGAACTTAACGTTGAGCAGAAACAAGTTAATGCGGCTGTTGAACTATTAGACGGCGGCGCCACAGTACCATTTATCGCGCGTTACAGAAAAGAAGCCACATTCGGCCTTGATGATGCGCAATTGAGAACCCTAGAGCAGCGTTTAGGCTACTTGCGTGAAATTCAGGAACGCAAAGTAGTCATTCTCAAATCTATTGATGAGCAGGGCAAGTTGACCCCAGAGTTAAGTCATAAGATTCAAGGGGCTGAAAATAAAACCGAGTTAGAAGATTTATATTTGCCGTTCAAACCTAAACGACGAACTAAAGGGCAAATTGCCATAGAAGCGGGCCTTGAGCCACTAGCAGATAAGTTATTTGCAGATCAGCAACTAGATCCTCAAGCGGAAGCTGAAAGTTTCGTCAATCCAGATGCCGGAGTGGCAGATGTAAAAGCGGCTCTAGACGGAGCAAAATATATTTTAATGGAGCGCTTCTCAGAAGATGCGACCCTACTGCAAAAAGTCCGTCGCTATTTACAGCAAAATGCACATATCAAAAGCACTGTGGTTAGTGGTAAAGAAAAAGAAGCGGCTAAATACTCAGATTATTTCTCCCATAGTGAAAAAATCAGTAAAGTTCCCTCTCACCGCGCACTGGCAATGTTTCGTGGACGCAATGAGGGCTTACTTCAAGTTAACCTTGATGCTGATCCACAACGAGAAGAAAACGACCGCAGTGCCTACTGTGAAACTATCATTCGCGACCATTTAGATTTGCAATTTAGCGGTCAACCCGCAGACGCATGGTTAACTACGGTAGTGCAGTGGACTTGGAAAGTAAAAATCCAATTGCACATGGAATCAGAATTATTCGGCGCTATTAGAGAACAAGCCGAAGAAGAGGCTATTGGCGTATTTGCCCGCAACCTAAACGACTTACTGATGGCAGCACCGGCAGGTGCCAAAGTCACCATGGGCTTAGATCCAGGGTTAAGAACGGGCGTAAAAGTAGCAGTGGTAGATACCACAGGTAAAGTTGTTGCTACCAATACTATCTTCCCCCATGTACCACAAAATCAATGGGATAAATCACTGCGCACCTTAGCCAACTTGTGTAAACAACATAAAGTCCAGCTAGTAAGTATTGGAAATGGCACAGGCTCTAGAGAAACAGACAAGCTAGTGGCGGAGTTGATTAAGTCAGCGCCTGAATTAAATCTGCGTAAGATTGTTGTCAGCGAAGCGGGTGCATCGGTTTACTCAGCATCAGAGTTAGCTTCTCAAGAACTTCCAGGCATGGACGTATCTTTGCGCGGCGCAGTGTCTATTGCGCGCAGATTACAAGATCCCCTTGCTGAGCTTGTGAAAATCGAACCCAAGGCCATCGGAGTCGGTCAGTACCAACACGACGTTAGCCAAAGTAACCTAGGTAAATCCCTCGAGCATGTCATCGAAGACTGTGTGAACGCGGTGGGCGTGGATGTGAATACCGCCTCTCCAGCACTGTTATCCCATGTCTCTGGGTTGAACCGTACGCTGGCACAAAATATCGTGATGTTTCGCGACCAGCACGGTGCATTTAGCCAACGTAAAGATTTACTGAAAGTAGAAAGATTAGGTCCAAAGGCCTATGAACAAGCGGCTGGATTTTTACGAATCGTCAATGGTAGCAATCCGTTAGATGCCTCGGCAGTCCATCCCGAAGCCTATCCGGTAGTCAATGAAATCGTCGATAAAACCGCATGTGCGGTTAACGATCTCATTGGTAATAAAGAGATTTTGAAAGCCTTATCGCCTGAAACCTATACCAATGATAACTTCGGTTTACCCACAGTCACCGATATTATCGCTGAACTTGAAAAACCTGGACGAGATCCTCGCCCCGAGTTTAAAACCGCAGCATTCAAAGAAGGTGTCGAAAAAATATCTGATCTGAAAGAAGGGATGATTCTAGAGGGCGTAGTCAGTAATGTGGCCAACTTTGGCGCCTTTGTGGACGTTGGTGTACACCAAGACGGTCTAGTCCATATCTCGGCGATGACGAATAAGTTTATTTCTGACCCAAGAGAAGTAGTGAAGGCCGGTGACATTGTTAAAGTTAAAGTGGTTGAAGTTGATGAACAACGCAAACGAATTGCGTTTACAATGAAACTAGATGACAACACCGCTAAACCTCAACGGACAAGAGAAAATCCGTCGAGGACTGACAATAGAAGCAACAATAAGAATCCTCGACCGGCAAAAAACCAAGGTCGAGATAATTCGCGAAAACAATCTTCTGCACCAGGCAATGCGGCTATGGGCAATGCTTTTGCCGATGCTTTTGCCAAAGCAAAACAAAAATAAAGACGTCGTAATCTGCTCCTCACAGACAAGTGATTACTTGTTTGTGAGGACATTGACAGCAGAGCTAACCAACTCCTAATATAAAAAATTTAGATAATTAGAAGGAGCTTCGAGGTAAGTGAATACTTACTGCAGAGGTTGACTAAGCGCTGAATTGTAGTTGTGAAGTACGAGGTTCAGATACTTTTTGATAGAAGCTTTCGATTACAGACACACGTTGTAAAATCCCACTATCTCTATTTTCCAAGCGCTCGCGGTCTTTCTCAAGGCTGGCAACATCCGTACCCTGCTCTAACGAACGGGTAGGAAAATCTGCGGCAAATCCGTCTACGATTTCATCTAAATCTGGTACGTTAGCAGTGATTGGAGATTCAGTTGCTTCGGCAAGGGGCGAATCATAAGACTCACCTAACTGTTGTTCAATATTATCACTAACAGCATCTTTCGCACTTTCAGCCTTTTCCTTAGCAATATCAGAACGTGCCTCTGTCGCTATTTTTGTAGCTTCACTTGCTACTCGTAAATCTTGTGAAGATGGATCTGCTGGCGCAAGGGCTGCCGCTCGAACCTGTTGCATTTTGCGAACTGTTTCTTCAGGTGTCTCTTCCTCAGAAATGTCGATGGACACTTCTCCACTGACCGCATATTGATTGCCATCAGGGCCACTTTCATACTCGTAAGTAGGAGAAGCCGCATACTGACCTCCAACAGAAGCATGTGCTTGTTCGTGGGCACGCACTTCAGCATCACGACTTTTCAGTTCTTCAATTTCTTGCTGATCTGCTAGTTGTTGCTGCTGTTGTTTACTCTCAGCATCTTCTTTGCCGGCACTCGGATCTTCGCCATTATCTTTGTCTGCAAAGTTTTCTTGTGTTGCATCGCTTTGGGCTTGATTATTTTGCTGAGCTTGAGGTCGCTCGTAGGTCACCTGAACTTGTTGACCGGGGGTTTTAACACGATCAGATTCTGAGCCTAAACCACTCTCTGCTGCTGAGTTTTCTGCATTACTTGTCTGCGGAATAGTTTCTCGTTGTTGATTGTCTCTACGAACAGCATCGGTGCTAACATTATTCGTCGGGAATAATATGGCTGTTGGTGTTGGCGTGACAATATTCATAACAAAGGCTCGTTAACTCAAGCTAGCTCATCAATGATACGACCTACTGTATCATTGGCCACTTCCAATACTTTGCCAGACGCTATCGCATTGCGACTATTAATTTGCAAAGAAAGTAAGTTATCAGTTAAAGAGTCACCGCCACTAGGCAACAATTGGTTAACTTGCCCCAACTGTTGGGTTGCAGCATTAGTTAATACATCTTGAGTGGTCTGAGCTTGACCATTGCTCTGCGCAATCGACAGCGATGCTTCAGTAATACCCTGCTGCGCACGGTTCAACCCAAGGCTGCCAGATATGATTGCCGAATTTACATTATTAGTTACATCAAATGCCATAGATAACCCCCATTACCTGTGCAAATTATAGCCTATTTAGACTAAATTGGAAACTTAGCTGCTAATGTTTAAACATTTGTACAAGATCTGCACAAACTCTTCAGGATGAGAAATAAAAGGTGCATGGGACGCATGGGCAAAAACATGCGTTAGATTAGAGGCTTGCAAGTTTTCAATTAGTGGAATGGCTTTCGCGGGTACCAAACTATCTAAGCGACCATACAAGCGGAACGTGGGGCAGGTAATATCGCCTAATTGAGAGCGTAAGTCCGCGTTTGCCAAAATACTTAACCCAGCCCGTAACGCCCTATCATCGGGAATGGGGTATTGTTGGATGTGTGACTTGATTAACTTAATATCTTGTTTAGCAGATTCACTTCCAATAGCCTGAATTGCCATAAAACGGTCAAGGGTTTTACTAAAGTCCTTTTCCAGTTGTTGAGTAAATATCTGTAAAACGTTCGCTTTTATGCCTGGCCAGTTTTCTGCTTCGGAAAACTTAGGCGAGCTTGCCACTAAGACCAAATTTTCGCACTTATCAGGATGGTTAATCGCCAATTGTTGGGCGACTAACCCACCAAGGGACCAACCAACAAAACTAGACTTGTCGGGAATACACTCGGCAACCATACTACAAACAGAGTCTAAGTCGTATTGTGCTGGCAAGACATCGGCGTTGCGTCCAAATCCAGGTAAATCGAGTAAGGTAATTCGAAAGGATTGTTCCAAAATATGACTAATAGGCTCCCAAACACCGCTATTGAGCCCCCAACCATGTAGTAAAACTAAATTGGGACCTTGTCCACGTGTTTCAAAAAATAAGGGGTTGCTCATTAGGTTCTCATTAATAAGGAATGTTATGGGACTGAGTCAGTTAGTCATTGCTGCATTAAATAGTAGCAAATGGCGTCATTTTAGTAAAAAACTAGCAACTTATTTGGAACTAAACCAACATTGTCTTTTGTGTCACCAGTCTAGCGGATATTTGATTTGCCATTATTGTGAAGCAGATATTATTTCTTTTGAGCACAAAAAATATAACTATAATTTACTTAATCATGTTGAAGTATATTTAGGTTTAAGGGCTGTAAATTTCGATAGTTTAACCGCCTTTTCAAGCTATCAATGGCCACTATCACATTTAATTACTCAACTGAAGTTTCACAATAAAAGTATCCATGCTAGAGGATTAGCCCAATTGTTTTGTCAACGTGCTCTTCCTCCCAAAGCCCAGTTACCTCAAGCAATTATTCCGATTCCATTGCATAGGGCTAGGTTAGCCCAGCGAAAGTACAATCAAGCTGCGGTAATTGCCTTAGAAGTCGCTAAATCTGCTGGAATTATTTGTTTAAGCAATGTGCTTTCACGACCTAAAAAAACCTTGGCACAAACCGATTTAAGCGCTCATCAACGACAACAAAACATCAAAGACGCGTTTTCAATAAATATGCCCTTACAACAACCCTTAACACATGTTGCTTTGTTTGATGATGTAGTGACCACGGGAGCTACCATAAACTCTGCCGCAGAGGTGTTACGTGCAGAGTATCCAGATATGCAAATTGACGCTTGGTCAATTTGCATTACCCCGAAAAACAGCGAATCTGAGTAAATCTAAATTAATCGATAAATTTAGACATGAAAATAGCATTCCCCATCAGTCGACTTGTTCCATACCACACACCACGGAAATTAGGATTATTTACGAAACCAATTACCCGTCCCTTACCAAATCGGTGGGCAACTACAGCTGCAGAATCAGAAATAAGGTCTTGCATTTCATCAGAGGCGAAGCCCGCCATTAAGGGTTTTTCTACGTACTTAGCAGCAGTAATAAAAGGTTGCTCCGGCATCAACAGCACTTCAGTCGTGTTGCGAAAAACCGGTAATAATGATCGAGTGTAACCAAATCCTAGAGGGTGACTAATATCCAGTTTAGTTTCGAATACAGCACCGGCGATACGCTGCTTGGCAGCAAAGGCTTCCCGGTCACCAAATTGAAGGTTTTTGGCACTAAATGCGTCTTGTATTTCAGACCGTTTCATAAAGGCAGCTTTCAACCAACCATTATCACTTAAAAATTTAGTACCGCTTTGCTGACCAATCAACACGCCGCCTTCATCAACCCATTCAGCAACTTTCTCAATTACTGATTCTGGCAAGTTTTTGTAATTTCCACTGACCCAAATCATATGGGTGTAGCTAGACATATCTAGCGCAGATAAACGGTCCATATCGATAATAGACACCGGCATTCCCACTCTAGTATCTAAATAGTGCCAAGTTTCACCGGCTTCATATTGATTAACACCTAAGCCCCCAACAATCATCACCTTAGGTAGGGTTATAGGAGACATCTTAGCGCTTCCTAAGTCGATACCTTGCCCGGTCAATCCACTTTCAATGGACCAAACAGGAATATTCAGTTGATTGGACAGAGACTGAATCGTTGCAAGCATGTCATCAGGTTGATTTAGCCCAGTAGGAATAACAATAGAACCGGATGAGAAACTAATGGTGCCACTGCTGGTTTTAGCGGAAAAAGCACTTTCTGCAGCTCTTACTTGAATGCCACTTTGTAATAATCTTTGCAGGAATTTAGGGGCTTTATAATCTTCCCAACTAAAGCCGTAAGCATAAGCATTCCCTTGTAACATAGGAAGCTTGTCTACTTTTAATTCAGCTTGTTTATCAGAGTAAGAAACTTTGCGGAAGTCCCCTTTATCTACTTCGGTATATTGCAGATTAAACGCTAAAGCTAAGTTCCAATTGGAAACATCATAAAAGGTATTGTCGTCAAAACGTTTACGAGTAGAAAATATCGACTTAACCAAACGGTATCTAGGCTGATCAGTGGGCACAAAAATACTATCTACAGAGTTGTAGGTAACATCATCAATTTTTGCGTTTTTATTGAGGGAGTAATGTTCAATTTTATGTTGTTGTAGAATTTTCTTCAGTTGGTTAAATCGAGCTTTGTCGCGGCTTTCACTTATCAAATAACCTTTTACTCGATCATCTTTAATTAGCTCATCGGTTAGCTTGTTGAAATTAGATTGGTATTCAACAAGAGCCTGTTTATTGGCAAGGGCCCCTTTGAACGTCGACAATGACGTGGTTACTTGATTTTGAATGGTATCAGAAAATGCCAAGGGCCCATTTACGGTGTCTTGCAAATGACCACGGCTACTGGCTTGCTCGAACAAAATACCAATTGTTCCTAAGCCGTCCGGATAGGTAGAACCTTTACCATAATAGAAGTCATCATATGATTCTTGGGTAAAGTAGAGTTGTTTAGTGTCATCCAAAGCGGCTGCATGAAAGTTACCGAGGGCTTCCGTTAGCTTCACATTTTGATCAGGGGTCCATGGGTTCTTACGGGAGGAAATACCCGGTTGAAAGAAGAACGTACGATTGGGTCCCATTTCATGAAAATCAGTAAGAACGTGGGGGCGCCATTGCTGAAACTGCTTGATACGCGCTCGAGAGCTAGGATGAGTTAACAATAACCAATCGCGATTTAAATCAAACCAATAGTGATTTACCCTACCTCTAGGCCAACGTTGACTTAACTCGCGGTTGTTGGGGTCAGAAACAAGATTTTGACTTCTATGCATATTCGCCCAATGAGCAAATCGCGCTAAACCATCAGGGTTGAGTGCAGGATCCAACAACACAATGTTGTTTGCTAAGAGTTTATCTACTTCTGGCCCTTGAGCAGCAGCTAAATAGTAAGCCACAAGTAACGATGCATTTGCCCCTGAAGATTCGTCACCATGAACACTGTAGCCCATCCACAGTATCAATGGATCTTTATCATTTGATTTTGCCCCTTGTTCAATAACCTCTAAATGCCGCTTTTGAATGCTTTTGATATTCTTTTGATTATCAGCAGCGGTGATGGTCATCAACAAAAGTCGGCGATTTTCATAGGTTTTACCCGTTTCTGTTAAGCTAACTCGATCTGACGATTCAGCTAGAATTTCCATGTACCGGACTATTTGATCATGCCGAGCATGCCAAGTACCAACAGGAGAACCAAGCACATCTTCAGGCTTTGGAATACTTGGGTCGTAGCTCACCGTTTTAGGGAGATAGTCTAAGTCAGATAGGGCGGAAGCAGAGAAAGAAAGAGATAAAAAAAGTACGGTGGCGCAAAAACGCTTTAAATTCATATAAAACTCTTTACAGTAGATTTAATTATTATTTTGACTAACGCATAAGGACTCAAGCCATCTGGCCTTTAACGACTGGAGCAGTTCCCTTGTATTTTGTGTATATTATGCATCAATTCTTTGTTAGTTAAAAATTTCATAATAGAATCACATTACCTGAGTGTTTTACTCAGGTATTTCTGGTAAACTATTGGTCTAATTTTAAAAGATCAGGAATGATTGATGATTAATATTTCTGAAAGTGCACAAGCGCACTTTACTAAACTGCTTGAAAAACAAGAGCCAGGTTCAAACATTCGTGTATTTGTAGTGAACCCAGGGACACCAAGTGCTGAATGCGGTGTGTCTTACTGTCCGCCAGATGCCGTTGAAAAAACCGATGTGTTGCTCACATTTAACGGTTTCGACGCTGTAGTTGACCAAGAAAGTGCTCCGTTTTTAGAAGAAGCGGAAATTGACTTCGTTACTGACCAGATGGGCTCGCAACTTACACTTAAAGCGCCTAACGCTAAAGCGCGTAAAGTAGACAGTGATGCTCCTCTTGCCGAACGTATCAGTTATATGATTGAAGCGGAAATAAACCCTCAATTAGCCAGCCACGGCGGCAAAGTCATGTTAATGGAAATCACTGATAACGGTGAAGCCATTCTACAATTTGGTGGCGGCTGTAATGGTTGTTCAATGGTTGATGTGACCTTAAAAGATGGTATTGAAAAACAAATGTTAGAAGCCTTTTCAGGTGAAATAACAGCCGTTAAAGATGCCACTGAGCATACTGCCGGTGAACACTCGTATTATTAAACATAACACGTCAGATTTTTAGCATTAGAGAATGTTGAAAAACTGGCTGTATAAAATGGGGAGTGATCCCCACAAAAGTTGGGCCGATTTTAAAATCGGCCTGACTATTTTTATTGCTGGTGTTATGGCTATTTTTGCAGGCTTAAAATTTTGGATTTGGTTGCAAATACCTGGTGTTCTGATGTTAGCCTTAGGGTTAATATTCGCTGCCAAAGGGTATTTAGGCATATTTGCTAATCGTTTTTCACAAACCCTTAATCGGTTTGAGCAGGCCAACGATAAAGCCAAAGGAAATAACCCGAAAGACTAATCCCCCTGGCTCCCAAAAATGCAAGTAAGGCAATCCACAAAGCGAAGTTCCCTAAGTCTTGGCAGAACCACCACACCGGAAAATACACTAACAACGCACTTATTAACATGCTATCGCGCATCGCACTTGCCCGTGTTAGTCCCACAAAAACACCATCCATTAAAAAACACCAATGTGCCACTATGGGAAGTAACCAAATAACCGGTAAAAACTCAGCCGCCGCCTTTTGCAGAGTCGGTAAATCGGTCAAAAGCCCAATAATATTGTTTCCCCATATTACAAACACTAAGGTATACACGAGTGCAAAAGCACTCGACCAAATAAGCCCTAAGGTGACATTGGCTTTTAATGAGCGCTCATTGGATGCTCCTTTTGCTTCTCCCACTCTGGCCTCAACGGCAAATGCTACGGCATCTAATCCTAAGGCAATGAGCACAAAAAACTGCATTAACAAGGCATTTATCGCGGCTGCCTGCACACCCAAACGAATGCCCTGAAAAGTCATAAATACCAAACAGGCTTGCAAAGCTAAATTGCGGATCAACATAGCGCTATTGAGACGAGTTAAAATGGCTAAACTTTGCATCCCAAGCCATTCTTTTTGCGGTAAAATGCGCTGTCCTTTAAAGACAAAAAATAATCCGGTTAGGGTTATACAATACTCAGCAATCACAGTTGCAGCAGCCACACCCGCGACTTGCCAGTCGAATACAAACACAAATAGTAGATTCAAACCGATATTTAATAGGTTGGCAAAAACCTGGCTATACATCACCAACTTATTTCGTTGTTGGCCGAGTAACCAGCCAATTAACGCCAAATTAGCCAGCGCTGCTGGAGCTCCCCAAACCCGAACATTAAAGTATTCAACAATCACCTGAGAAACCAATTCATCGGCTTCGGAAAAATGAAGCCCTAGGGCCAAAATAGGCTGTTGAAAGATCAATAGTAATGCAGCAATGATGCCGGCACTGAACATACTTTGATAAAATACTTTGAAACTAGCTAGGCTAGACTTTTGTCCTTTCGCTTGGGCACTAAGGCCTGTGGCGGACATACGTATAAATCCGCAAATCCAATAAATTTGTGTCAATATCAATGTAGCAACTGATGCACCAGCCAAAATATGACTGCCATCCATATGGCCAAGTACGGCTATATCCACAAACCCCATCAAAGGCGCAGTAATATTTGCCAATAACATTGGAAAAATTAACGCAATCATTTCTAGATGAGCCGTTTTTTGCCAGAATAGAGGTCTTGAAGAGGTTGAAGTAGGAAGCTCAGGCAATGATGAAATCCAAAACGAGTGAAAAAAGTAATGTTAAGTATTATTCCATTTTTTTAATGCTTGGCGGCTTTTTATTTCTAGCATTTGGCAAAATGGCTATCGCTACCCCTAATCACGGTGTGGTTTTGTTATATCACCATGTGAGTGAAGACACGCCTGCAAGTACCTCTATTAGCCCAGCGAAGTTCGCTGAACATATGGCGTACTTGAAAGAGCACCATAATGTAATTCCATTGCAAACATTAATTGAAAACATTCAAAATGGTCAACCTGTGCCTGAGAATAGCGTGGCCATTACGTTTGATGATGGCTATCGAAATATCGCTGAAAATGCACACCCGATAATGTTGAAGTATGATTTCCCCTATACCATTTTTATTAGTCCAGATTTAATTGGCAAACAAAAACACCAACTAAACTGGTCTGAGATAAACAAACTAAGCAAACAAGGCGTTAGTTTCGCTAACCATACCCGTTTTCACAAACATTTACTCTTAGGTAACGAACAGGATAATTGGTTAGCTAACACCATCGAAGATATTGAACACGCTGAACAGAGTATTAAACGCAACACAGACTTCGATTTAAAGTATCTTGCTTATCCCTATGGTGAATACAATCAAGCTCTAAGCCAAGGTTTGCAGGATAGAGGCTTCATTGGCTTTGGGCAGCAATCAGGGGCGATTTCTAAAAATAGTGATTTTGGCGCTTTACCACGCTTCCCTGCAGCTGGCATTTACGCCAACTTAGAAACACTAAAAGTAAAAATGAACACCTTAGACATGCCGGTAATCAGTAAAAGTGTAGCCGAGCCACAATTGAGCCTTGCCAAGCGAACACCCACTCAAACCATTAAGGTCAATTTGGATGATATGCATACAAGCCAACTGAACTGTTTTTACTCTGGAAAACCAATAAAGTTGAATTGGGAAGATAATTCTTTTACCTATAGTATTGAAGATCCACTGCCCAAGGGCCGTTCAAGAATAAACTGCACGGCACCTAGTATTGCCTATGCAGGTAAGTATTATTGGTTTTCTCAACCCTGGTTTGTACCTGATGAGAACGGCAATTGGCTTGATTAATTAAGCTATATTCAACAAGTGAGTTTTAGGAAGTAACATAATGAATATTGTGCTGGAAAAGCCTATTTCTGAGCAAGTGATCGCACTGTTAAAAGCCCATCATCAAGAAATGTTTGAGCATTCGCCGCCAGAGAGTGTACACGCCTTAGATGAATCTAAATTCAGCGCCGACGACATTACGTTTTGGGGATTATGGCAGCAAGATAAACTAGCTGGGTGTGGTGCTTTAAAGACGTTATCGGATAACCATGGTGAGATAAAATCCATGCGTACCTCAAATCAGTTTTTGCGCCAAGGTGTGGCTAAAAGGATCCTGACACACCTTATCTGCGAAGCAAAACAACGTGGTTATCACCGTTTAAGTTTAGAAACTGGTAGCATGGATTTTTTCGCCCCTGCGAGAGCCTTGTACGCAAGCCACGGATTTATCAAGTGTCCTCCCTTTGCAGACTATGAAGATGATCCCCACAGTGTTTGCATGACACTTGATATTCGCGGTGAGAATTAAAATCCTGGTTTAGTGGTTTTTCCATTCTCAACAAGATAGGTTGCAAAAAAGCTCAACGTGCGTTGCCAAGCCAGTTCTGCTGCTTGTTGGTCGTATCGACTGGTAGAGTCGTTATGAAAGCCGTGATTTACGTCTTTATAGGTATGGGCTACATAGTCCGCATTATTTGCCTCTAAAACCTTTTTATAGTCCGGCCAAGTGGCATTTACGCGCTTATCTAGGCCAGCAAAATGTATTAGCAGCGGTCCTTTGACTTTATTTACAACATCATCTTTTCCAGGCGTGCCATAAAACGGTACTGCAGCATCAACTACATTGGGTAAGTTAGCAGCCAGCATGTTGCTGATATAGCCACCAAAACAGAATCCAACCACGCCTAACTTGCCATTTCCCTTTTCATGGGATTTTAAAAACAACGCTGCAGCTTTAAAGTCTTCTTCTATTTTGTCTCTATCCATTGAGCGTTGCATTTTACGTCCCTCATCATCGTTACCCGGATAGCCGCCTAATGGGAATAATGCATCAGGTGCAAAGGCGATATAACCAGCTTTAGCAACACGACGAGCCACATCTTTAATGTAAGGATTAAGGCCACGATTTTCATGCACAACAAGCACAGTACCAAGCTTTTCTGATTGGCCTTTAGGCACTACAAAGTAGCCACTCCCTTTGCCATGTCCATTGGGGGAATCAAATTCAACGTAAGATGCGGTTATATCGGGGTCATTAAATGAAACTTGCTCTGCTTTAGCATAATTAGGCGTCAATGAAGCAGCAATGGTAGAGATTGCCAAACCACTGACCGCTAAACTTGAGATCCGCGTTATAAAAGTACGCCTGTCTATATCACCATGGGCATATTCGTCATACCAGTCAAAGGCTTGCTGGGGAATTTTAACCGTATTATCACTCATCAGATCTACCTCTAAAATGGTTTTTGAAAGATTGAAACAACGTTTCCTAACCCTACACTAAACTTTTTTGCATATGAATGTGGGGTAAAAAGCCTATTTTTTTTCCTTTTTCACTGGGTTGGGATTTAGATTTTTGTACAAACCCAAAATTCAGATAAGTTTGAATCGCGGATTGATTATCTTCCATTACATCTAAAACCAGTGTTGATTTGCCTAATTTTATGGCGGCTTCTGAACAATAGTCTAACAGACAAGTCGCCACTCCTTGCCTTCGGTTTATGGGTTCTACCGCCAAATGTCCGATACTCAACTCATTTGCAGATGGGGCTCTTACCAATGTCGACAGAGCTTCACTGTTATTTAGAATGGCGGCGGTTTCTGTAATACCAAAATGAGTGACCAAACTAGCTAAGGTCTGTTGTTTAAACAAATCTGAGATTGGAGCCTGCCAGTAACTAACGCATCCACAGACAGCACCATTTTTAATTGCAACCTGTTGGTTCAAATAACCAAACTGTCCTTCAGCAAGTTGCAAAGCCGTTTCTAAAAACTCTATGCAGATTTTTTGTTTTTGTGGAAGTGTTAAAGGGCTTTGGTGGCCGGTGAGTAAACTGATTAAGTTATCCGGCCCAGAGGAAAAAAGTAACTTGGCGAGAGATTGGCAGTGGCTCGCTTTAGCCTGAGTAATTAGCATCGAATTGAAATTACATGGTAACGACGATGGGCATATCTTCTAATATTTGTGCCCCCTCACTTACGGGAATAGAACCTGGCTCGAGTTTTGGTTTAAAACGCCCAACAACTTCACCTTTGGGATTAATCACCGTAATTGAAGCACTATGATCCACCAAATAATTAGGATCATCGGTATTATCACTCATGGCGTACATCATGCCCATTGACCTAACTAAAGGAAATAGTTGTTTATGTTCACCAGATGTAGCCCAAAAATCCGGATTAAAGAAATTCACATATTCTTTTAAACGGGCAGCAGAGTCTCGTTTTGGATCAACAGATAAGAACCAAATTTTAATCGGATTATCAGTATCAATGGCTTCTAATTGGGGATAAATACCTTTGAGTTCAGCCAAAGTAGTAGGGCAAATATCTGGGCAAAACGTATAACCCACAAATGCTAAGGTCCAATGACCATTGAGTTGTTGATTGGTAAATTTATCTCCATTTTGATCATAGAGTTCAAATTCGGGTAATCCCCGCGCTGCTGGGTATTTTTGCAGATATTTCACCTCTTCCACTTCAGGAGGCGCTATCACTATAGAAAAATACAGACCAGCGGCTAAAGCCACAACGGCAACGATACCAATTAGTAAGTTTTGTTTCATAAGGTGAATTTTAAATAATGGTCAACGAGTAATACAACAAAGAGTACCATCAAGTGAACGATTGAAAAACCGAAGGTTTTCATCGCCGTATTTTCAGTAGCCGCATATTTTAATTTCCATGCGTAATACATGAAACCGACATTTAACAAACCAGACCCCAATAAATATATAACCCCAGACATACCGGTTAAATAAGGTAATAAGCAGACTATAGTAAGTAACAAGGTATACATTAAAACTGAGGTTTTGGTGAATTCCACTCCGTGGGTTACCGGTAACATAGGAATTTCAGCTTTTGCATAGTCTTTCACTCTATGGATGGCTAAAGCCCAAAAATGGGGTGGTGTCCAAGTGAAGACAATAAGCACTAAAAGCAGAGCATGGGAATGAATCTCGCCAGTGACGGCAGTCCATCCTAACAAAGGGGGAGCAGCGCCAGCTAAACCCCCAATAACAATATTTTGTGGAGTAGCACGTTTGAGAAACATGGTATAAACCACGGCATATCCTACCAAACTGGCCAAGGTCAACAGCGCTGTTAATCGGTTAACCCACAACTCAAGACAAATAAAACCAGCAACGCCCAGCACGAACGCAAAGATGGTCGCTCGCAACGGGCTAATTTTGCCTTTGGTCACTGGACGGTTAAAGGTCCTTGCCATTTTGCCATCGATGTTTCGGTCTACCACATGGTTGATCACTGCAGCAGAAGACGACAATAATCCAATTCCCCCTAGGCCAGCAATTAGCACCTGCCAACTCACCCAAGTTTCGGTAGCTAAACACATCCCAACTAACGCGGTCAGAAGTAATAACATCACCACTTTGGGCTTAGTTAACTCGTAGTAATCACGCCAACTAGCGACTTGTGAAGGTGATTTTGCGTAATTTGCCTGAAGCGTTTTATTCACATTAGTCTCCTAAGTCTTTCTGTAAAGGGTGTAACAGAGTTTCACCATAACCAACAGCAAGCATGCTGCTACAGCATTGTGCAAAACAGCTACCGACAAAGGTAAGCTGAATACGACATTGCTCACCCCAAGCATAACTTGTAGCCCTAAAATCAATACTAAACTGATAGATAAGCTCTTAATTAATTGAGAGGCCGCTGCGCTGTACAAGCGAATTGCTAACCAGCATAAATATATAAATGTCACTATGGCACCGAATCGGTGAGTGACATGCATTGTCATTCTTTCAGCCCAATCATGGACCCCAAATTCATAATTTTCTGCATGGGGAATACTGTAGGCCCCGGCATAATCTAAACGACTTACCCAATCACTTTCACAGAAAGGAAATTCGGTGCAAGCTAAGGCAGCGTAGTTTGCTGAAGTCCAGCCACCAAGGGCTATTTGGCCGACTAAAATCAGAATCCCGAAAGCGCAGTATTTAGCAAAACCTTTCATCTCAGAGTCACCACCGGGTATTCGGTAAGGTGTCAGTCGTAAATATAATAAATACAGACATGAAAGCACTGCAAAACCCCCAAGTAAATGCCCCATAACAATCAATGGCATTAAATTAAGGGTTACTGTCCACATCCCCAAAGCGGCCTGAAAACAAACTAAACAGAGTAAGAAAAACGGTAACTTAACGGGGCTATGATACGAACGTTTAACCAAACTTATTGCAAAAATAAGTAGAATGAACAAGCCCAAAGTACCTGCGGCGTAACGATGAATCATTTCATTCCAAGCTTTGTGCGCTTCAAACGTACGTTCAGGAAATGCATCTTGAGCCGCATTAATATGAGATTCACTAGCCGGTACACTCAAATGACCGTAACAGCCCGGCCAATCAGGGCAACCTAACCCAGCATCAGTTAAACGGGTGTAAGCCCCCAATACGATGACGACTATTGCTAGCACTACTGAAGCCAGCACTAATTTTCTCATTGCTACCGTTCCTTAACCAATGCGAGACAGTTTTAACAGTTTTCGTAAATCGGCCAAAATGTCGCGGCTCTGTTGAATCGCGTCGTCTTGCTGTTGTTTAACCGGATACTTTAATATGACATTTCCTAATGTATCAGCAATGAAAATACCATCTGCGGACTCATCTTTAAACAAATTATTTACATTTCTCTCATCAACTTTTAACACTTTAATATTAGGGTAGCGCTGAGTATCAGTTGAATCCATAATATGGCTTTTTTGATGAGCTAAAACTAAAGGTTCAACTCGGTCAGATTCCTTACCCAAAGCAACCCATATCTGATTGATACTATAAAGGGCATTTTCACATTCATCGGCGCACTCTTGGGGCATCACAAATAGCAATCGCCATAGTGGTTCTCTCTGTGCAACTAATGAACTCATATCTAGAGGCGTAGCAAGCAATTCGCCTTTGTTTGTTGACCCTTTGTTAAACCAATCAAAGGTCAGCGCTAAGTATGCCAGGACTACCGGCAGAACAAACACAATGAACATGATAATGGGGGTTTTCGACTTTTTGTTGCTAACAACTTCAGACATCTTTAAGCACTTTCCTTTTTCGTAAAGCGATGACATAAATAACAAAACATGCAATTGCTAATGCAAACCACTGAATTGCGTAACCATAATGTTTTTCGGGAGCCATGACGACGGGCACCCAATTGCGAGAAAAACCAATGGGAAAGGACGGATCTAATTGCAAAACAATGGGTAAAACATCCGCTCCCATAAACTTCGATATCAAGGTTAAGTCGATACTCTGTAACAGTACTGGCCAATCATCGGTAAATTGTGCTGTTTCTGTCACCATTGGGTTAACGGTTGGAACCCAACTCGTGCCGAACAAAGTTTGCTCATAACTCGGCAAATCAAACTTGGGCAATTCATTCCGATACTGCCCGGCTTTGACCCAGCCTAAATTAGTGATAACGATGCCAAATTCGGTACGAACAGGGACGAGAACATGAAACCCTACTTGTCCATTTTCTATGCGATTATCGAGAAGAAAAACCTTATTCACTAACATTCGACCTTTAAATTCTAAGGGCAAATCTCGCTTATCTTGACGTGCTAAAATATCCTCAATATTTAGCGGGTTAGTTGCCTGTCTCAATTCAATTTGTTGAATGCGTTGTGCTTTAACCTGCCCACGCTGCAATTGCCATACACCCAAAGAACATAAGATTATCACTGCCAACAGCACTAAAAGTGTGGCAAAGTAAGGGTGTTTAGAATTATTCGTTGTAGTGACCATATATTGAGGAGTGATCGATTTGTTAGTTAAACTATTAGTCGGCGGCTTATTGCTTTTTATGCTCTACAATCTTTTTCGCGCCATGATAATAATGTTAAAAAACGACCCTAACCAGCCTCCTATGAGTAAATTTATTGGCCGCCGGGTGATGACCTCTGCAATAATTGTTATTTTGTTATTATTGGCTGTAGCAACGGGATTAATTACACCGAATCCACGTCCCTATTAAGGGACGCAAAAACGATAACGACTACCTACAAAATGTAAACAAAGAAAAATAACATTACCCACACTACATCAACAAAGTGCCAATACCAACTTCCCGCTTGAAAAGCGAAATGATTGTCAGGTGTAAAATGACCTTTGAGTACCCTAAAAAACAATACGATCAAAATAATTGTTCCCAAGGTAACATGCATTCCATGGAAGCCTGTTAGTAGGAAGAATGTATTGCCGTAGACACCTGATTGTAAGGTTAAATTCATTTCACGATAGGCATGCACATACTCTTCTACTTGAAGAGTTAAAAAGAAACATCCTAATAGAATAGTTACACCTAAAAAGGCAATCAATTTACCACGCTGCTGTTTCTCCAATGCTACATGTGCAAAGTGACACGTCACTGAAGAAATCAATAAAATAATAGTATTGTATAAGGGTAAACCCATCCAGCCCATAGCCGTTGTTTCAACGCCACCAGGGGTTTTAGTTAATGGCCATATCGCCTCAAAATTGGGCCAAAGCACTTCTGCGGTCATGGCATTATTACCCGCCCCATCTAGCCAAGGCATAGCAATTACTCGCGCATAAAATAATGCGCCAAAGAATGCAGCAAAGAACATAACTTCCGAGAATATAAACCACGCCATTCCTTGTCGGTATGAGCGTCCTAATTGAGCACTATATTTGCCAGCCATAGATTCGTGGATCTGATTTCTGAACCAACCAACTAACATAACCAATAAGGTGACTATGCCTGCAAGTAAGGTCCAGCCACCGTATCCACTTTCACCTTTGGTTTGTTCAACCACAAAGTTGCCTGCACCAAATGCAATTAGAAATAAAGCTACCGCACCAACAATTGGCCAGGGGCTTTGGTCTGGAACATAATATTTTTCGTAAGCTTGTTGTTGTGCCATTTTGATTCCTTTTATCCTTGATTCATTGCAACGCCTTCGGCACTTGCCGTCACGTCATACAAGGTATACTGAAGGGTGAAAAACTTAATATCTTTTGGTAACTGCGGGTCAACATAGAACTTCATTGGCATTATTGCTTCTTCACCCGCACCTAAAGGTTGATTGTTAAAGCAAAAGCATTCAGTTTTATTCATATACAATGCGGCCGTGCCCGGTGAAACAGAGGGAACAGCTTGGGCAACATAGTCTTTGTGGGTGGTGTTTTTAACGTAAAAGTCCACTTGGTTCATCTCACCTGGGTACACCTCGACTTTTCGAGTTTGTGCCTTGAATTCCCAAGGCATTCCCGTATTTGTGCGAGTAATAAACTCTATGGTGATAGTACGAGAGTGATCCACCTCTATCGACTCATATACTGCTGCCGTATCACTGGTCTTGCCGTTAATTCCGGTAACTTGGCAAAACACTTCGTATAGGGGAACCAACGCAAATGCGAAGCCAAACATGCCAATCACAACACCCACCAGTTTTAAAACCAGTTTGCTGTTGTTAGATTGGCTATTGCTTGAACGTTCAGTCATGACAAATCACACTTACTTAATCACTGGAGGCGTATCGAAGGTATGATAAGGAGCTGGTGATGGGATTTCCCACTCCAAGCCTTCAGCACCTTCCCAAACTTGCGCAGATACTGGTTCACCCTGTTTACGACACGCTTTGATAAGCAACGCTAGGAATATCAATTGTGATAATCCAAAAGCAAACCCACCTAAGCTGATCCATTTATTAAAATCGGCAAATTGTAAGGCGTAATCAGGAATACGTCGTGGCATGCCAGCTAAACCTACAAAGTGCATTGGGAAAAACAGCACATTAACGGAAATCAGTGAACACCAAAAATGCCACTTAGCTAAGGTTACGTCGAACATTTTGCCTGTCCATTTAGGCAACCAATAATAGACTGCCGCCATAATGGAAAATATTGCCCCAGTAACCAATACATAGTGGAAGTGAGCAACCACAAAATAAGTATCGTGATATTGGAAGTCCACTGGTGTAATCGCCAGCATCAAGCCAGAAAGTCCACCTATGGTAAACAGTACAATAAACGCCAAAGCGAATAGCATAGGCACTTCAAAGGATAAAGAACCCCGCCACATAGTTGCTACCCAGTTAAATACTTTTACCCCTGTGGGCACCGATATCAGCATAGTGGCAAACATAAAGAATAGCTCGGCCCCCACCGGCATCCCAGTAGTGAACATGTGGTGTGCCCAAACAATGAATGACAACAACGCAATAGACGTCGTGGCATAAACCATAGAGGCGTAACCAAACAGTTTTTTCCGTGAGAATGTCGGCACGATCGCAGAAATAATACCAAATGCAGGAAGAATCATAATATACACTTCAGGGTGCCCGAAGAACCAAAATATATGTTGGAACATAACCGGATCACCGCCACCTGCGGCATTAAAGAAACTAGTCCCGAAAAACTTATCAGTTAATACCATGGTCACTGCACCGGCAAGCACCGGCATAACCGCGATTAACAAGAATGCCGTGATTAGCCAAGTCCACACGAACAACGGCATCTTCATCCAAGTCATGCCAGGGGCACGCATATTGAAGATAGTCACAATCACGTTAATCGCTCCCATAATGGAAGAGATCCCCATAATATGCACAGAAAAAACAAACAATGCTGTGGTGTCATTACTATAAGTTGTAGAAAGAGGTGCGTAGAACGTCCAACCAAATGCGGGACCACCACCTTCCATGAACAACGAAGCAAGCAAAATGGTAAATGCCATTGGCAGTATCCAGAAGCTCCAGTTATTCATTCTCGGTAAAGCCATATCAGGCGCACCAATCATCATCGGCACCAACCAGTTAGCTAAGCCAGTAAATGCCGGCATAACTGCACCGAACACCATGATCAGCCCGTGCACAGTGGTCATCTGGTTAAAGAAATTTGGTTCTACAATTTGCAATCCTGGTTGAAATAATTCAGCACGAATTACCATGGCCATAGCGCCGCCAGTTAAAAACATGATGAACGCGAACCACAGATAGAGGGTACCTATATCTTTATGATTTGTAGTAAATAACCAACGTTTTATGCCACTAGGAGCATGATGATGGTGGTCGTCATGATCGAGTTCGGTTGTCGCTGTGCTCATAACTGCTCCCCTTATTGACCTGTCATTACGGCGTTAACATCTTTAGCTTGGACCATGTCGCCGGTATCGTTACCCCAAGCATTTCGTTCGTAAGTAATAACTGCTGCCAGCTCTCTCATGGTTAATTGTTTTGCAAAAGCTTGCATGGCTGTGCCGGTTTTTCCGTTTAATACGATATCTATGTGTGCAGCCATGTCATTAAGCACCATTTCACTATCCACTAAAGCTGGAAATACGCCTGGTAACCCTTGACCATTTGGTTGGTGACAAGCTGCACAAGCACGCATATAAACCTGCTCACCATTGCTCATCAACTCTTCCATGCTCATATTCATAGCCAACAATCTCTGTTCTTCTTCCTTGGCTTTACGCTGTACTTCTTCTTGGGCGTTTATCCAAGCTTCGTATTCAGCAGGTTCCTTGGCAACCACAACGATAGGCATAAAGCCGTGATCCTTGCCGCAAAGTTCTGCACATTGACCACGATATACACCGGGCTCAATGACGTTTGCCCAAGCCTCGTTAATAAACCCTGGGTTAGCATCTTTTTTAACAGCAAAATCAGGCACCCACCAAGAGTGGATAACATCATCAGAGGTAACTAAAAATCGCACTTTTTTGCCAGTCGGGATGACAAGAGGACGATCAACTTCCAGTAGGTAGTTATGTCCTTTTTCGAATTTGTTGTTGATTTGTTCTTGCTGGGTGGCCATCACAGAATAATATTCAACATCATTTTCCATGTATTTGTAATGCCACTTCCATTGAGAACCGGTAACCAGCACAGTGACCTCTGAGTTTTCAGGATCTTCCATGGCGATTAGTGTTTTAGCGGCAGGGAATGCCATCACAACTAAAATAATGAAGGGAATGATTGTCCAAGCAATTTCTACTTTCACACTTTCATGGAAATTAGCAGGCTGTGCGCCTCTAGATTTACGATGGAAAATCATACTCCAAAACATCACACCAAATACTAGAACTGCAATAACCACGCATATGAAAAACATAAGCATATGCAGATCATAAACTTGGCCACTAATTTCAGTCGCACCTTTGCGCAAATTCAATTGATACTGATCAGCAGTCGAAGTCGATTCTGCAGACACTGTAAATGCAATTAGACTGGTCAGTATTACCAATACGCCGGACCATATCTTTTTCACTCAACACCTCCTGATGATGTAAGCCTTTTCCAAAGGAGCAAAGCAGAGTTAATAACCGCAAATGGCTCAGTTCTGGTAAACAACTTTGGATCTTAATGTTACATAACTGTAAAAACTAGTATAAGAATTACTCAACTAAAGTCTAACGTCTAGTGTTTTTTGTTAAAAATTTAAACAACCGCTTGATTTTCAATCAAAATAGAGGAAAAAGTTATGATTTATAACGAATGGAAATAACTTGAATTTTGCAACCAACTAAAGTTGATAATGCTTAACAATGACCTCCAAGAGTGAGGGCTAGCAAGGAAGGGTGAGCATTTTATATCTAGATAAAAAAGAGGGATTGGATAACAATATTTTCAAATAAAACGGATTAACAAAAACTTAGCTTGAACTTAGGTTTTTAAAATCCTGAATGCAAAATAATAAAAAAGTGACCCGTAGGTCACTTTTCAGTGTAACTTTGTCACAGAAACTGAAGTTTACATCCAATCAGCGTTACGAATAACACCGACTGCGATACCTTCAATATTAAAAGGCTGCGAAGCCAAATCCACTTTAATAGGATTAAACTCGTCGTTTTCAGCATGTAGGATCACTTCTCTACCACGCTTTTCTAGACGTTTTACCGTCACATCTTCGTCAACTCTTGCTACCACAACCTGACCATTGTGAACATCAGTTGTGCGATGAACTGCGAGCAAATCACCATCTAAGATACCAATGTCTTTCATACTCATGCCACTAACTCTTAGCAAAAAGTCAGCACTGGGTTTAAATAAATCAGGATCGACTTTGTAGTGACACTCAACATGCTCTTCGGCCAATATTGGCTCGCCAGCAGCCACTCGCCCAACTAAAGGTAATCCCGCCTCTTCCAATTCATCTTCAAGGGGTACATTCAATTTGATTCCCCTAGAAGTACCAGGGAGAATTTCGATGACACCTTTGCGTGCCAGTGCTTTAAGATGCTCTTCTGCCGCATTAGCCGATTTAAACCCCAATTGACGTGCAATTTCAGCACGCGTGGGCGGCATACCCGTGGCTAGCATGGTGGCTTTTATTAATTCAAGAATTTCGCTTTGTCGTGGTGTTAGTGGACGCATAAACAGCCTGTTTTTCTATACAGTTTAACTGTTAGTATATACAGTTACCCAGAGAAAACAAAGGTTGTTTTATATTTTCTCATGAATTATCAAAAGCCTATTGATTTAATTAGGGTGACTTTACATGCGCTAACAATATAAAATACTAGTACAACCTAATAGACGTTGGTCTGCGCATTTTAATATGCAAACATGAATAGAGTTCGACTCTTCATGCTATGCTTTTAACGAACTCGAAACCTCAAGGTGTTATATATGGATTGGCTGCATAATTTGCTGCTTTCGATTTTTGCTTTTCCCGTAAAATGGCTAGTCAAAGTCAATAGTATTCCCACTGACATTGAAACTGAGTTAGGAATAGATAAAAGCAAACCCATTGTATATTTGCTTAGAACTCACTCGATTACTGATCAACTCGCCCTTAAAATGTCGACTAAAAAAGTCGACTTACCCAATCCGACTAAAAAAATTATCATCGGTGGTGAGGAGCACAGCGCCAGTGTCTTTATAGAGCAGCCACAATCTGTCATTGGCAGAACCATTAAAGGCACTAAAATTGCCGCTGACTTAACCCATTTATTTCAGCTTCACAAAGATAACGCCGATCTTGATTTGCAAATTGTTCCGGTGACGGTTTTTTGGGGGCGTGCACCTGGCCGAAAATCCAATGGATTAGCTGATCTATTAGCAGATAAAGCCTCGCCCAGTTGGTTACGAAAGTTCTTTATCGTATTGTTTTTAGGCCGAGATAATTTTGTCTCTTATAGTAAAGCTGTATCGTCTCGAGATATGACTAAGTTGCCTGGTACCGAAGCCGAAATCGCGCACAAATTGATTCGTTTAGCCGGCACCCATTTCCATCGAAAAAGACAAGCTTTTAACGGCCCTATGCTGTTAGAAAAGCAAGAGTTGTATAATTCAATTTTGGGTTCTGTGACGGTTATTAATGCCATTAACGAAGAATCTAGACAAAAGAAAATCCCTCTATCTAAAGCTAAGGCAAATGCTAAATCTTATATAAATGAAATTGCAGCGGATTATCGTGAGGGTTTAATTCGATTCGGCGACCGTGTTTTAACTCGGATCTGGAATAAAATCTATGATGGAATCGAAGTTGGTCATGCCGATAAAGTCAGGAAACTAGCCCAAAATGGTCATGAGATCATCTATGTTCCTTGTCATCGCAGCCATATGGACTACCTGCTATTAACTTACGCCATTTACCATCAAGGTCTAGTTACCCCTCACATTGCGGCGGGGATCAATTTAAACTTTTGGCCCGTTGGCGGTATTTTTCGACGCGGCGGTGCATTTTTCCTACGTCGTAGTTTTGCCGGTAATAAACTCTACACAAGTGTGTTCCGCGAATATTTAGAATTATTGTTTAACAAAGGCTATTCGGTTAAATATTATGCTGAGGGCGGACGTAGCCGAACCGGAAGACTGTTACCACCAAAAACCGGGATGCTAGCAATGACCTTACAGGCGATGATCAAAGGAGTTAATCGTCCAGTCAGCATAGTACCGGTTTACATTGGTTATGAGCATGTGATGGAAGTGGGTAGCTACCTTAGCGAATTAAAAGGCAATACTAAGAAAAAAGAATCCGTATTCGGGTTATTTTCTGTGGTTAGAAAGTTGAAAAACTACGGCCACGGCTTTCTCAATTTTGGTGAACCTATTCAGCTTAATAATTTCCTTGATGAGCAGGTACCGAGTTGGCGCGAGGCACAAAACAGTGAGGTTGATAAAAAACCAAGCTGGCTAACCCCAACCGTAAATATCCTTGCTAATCAGGTTATGGTGCGAATTAATCAGACAGCGGCCATAAGCGGTATGTCACTTTGTGCATTGTGTTTACTTTCAGCTAAGAAAAACGCAATGGGCCAATTGGAACTAGAGCAGGCAGTGGATGACTATATTCACTTGCTAAAATTATCACCTTACAGTGAGTTGGTGAGCTTGCCTGACAAAAGCGGGCATGAAATTGTAGAACAAACCCTGAAACTGGGGAAAATGAACGTCTCTGAAGATAGCTTCGGCAAGATTATCTCGTTAGAGCAACGTAACGCTGTCACATTAACTTACTATCGCAATAATATTTTGCACTTGTTCGCCATTCCGGGATTAATCGCCGCCATCGTGTTTGCTCACAATGGGTTGGAGAAATCTAAATTACTTGATCTTATTATGCGCCTCTACCCGATGTTGCAGCGAGAGTGGTTCCTTTACATGTCTAGCGAACAAGCAAAAGAATATGTGGAAGGCTTAATTGAAAGCATGTTAGAGATGGGCATGATAGTGACCGCAGAAGATAAACTAGCCCCTGCTCACTCCACAGCAGAATCATTCTATTCATTGTGGTTATTAAACCGCTGTGTTCAGGAAACACTACAACGTTATGCATTAGTGTTATCTTTGTTAGCAAAAGAAAAGAAAATGACTCGCTCAGCATTAGAGCGAACAAGTGCAAAATTTGCTGAACGATTGTCTGCATTGCACGGCATTAGTTCACCAGAATTTTTCGATAAAAATGTATTGGCAACTTTTGTGAATGCCCTAAGGGAAAATCAGCTTCTAGCAGATAGTGAAGATGGCCAATTACAACATTCTGAAACCAGTGAAACTTTGCGCCAAGATATCATCGCATTAATAGCACCTGAAATAGCCCAGCGTTTAGAAAAGCTTTACGCACTGCAAAGCTAACTTTCAGACATAAAAAAGGCTCCTTAATCGGAGCCTTTTGCATTTTTTGACAATTACTTTGCTAAATCAGATAAAAAGAACTGATAAGCAGGGTTCGTTGTTTGTTCATCATATTGGTAGCCAAGCTTATCCAAATGCTGATCAAAATCGACTCTAGCTTGGTCCGGTAAATCAAATCCCGCAAGCACTAAACCTTCAGCGGCACCATGATTACGATAATGGAATAAGGTAATATTCCAAGACTCTCCAAGGGTATTCAAGAACTTCATCAAAGCGCCTGGATACTCAGGGAACTCGAACGAAAAAATCTGTTCATTGAGTAACGTCGGCGGACGACCACCAACCATGTATCGTACGTGCAGCTTAGCCATTTCATTTTCAGACAAATCAAAACACTGATAACCGCTATCGGTGAGCAACTTTTCCAATTGATGATACTCTTCACGTCCAAAACGTAATTTAATACCAACAAAGATATGGGCCTCACCATCACTAGAATAACGGTAGTTAAACTCGGTTATAGTTCTGCCACCTAACAATTCACAGAAGCGTTTAAATTCACCTTTTTGTTCAGGAATTTTAACCGCAAAAACCGCTTCTTTTTGCTCACCCAGTTCACATCGCTCAGACACATAGCGCAAAGTATGAAAATTGATATTTGCACCACATAAGATGCCACCAATTTTTTTACCGGACACATTATGTTCTGAAAGATACTTTCGAATACCCGCCACCGACAATGCACCAGCAGGTTCAGCTATGACTCGAGTATCATCAAAAATATCTTTGATTGCCGCACAAATTTCATCTGTGTTAACGGTGATGACATCATCTACGTATTGCTGACATAAGCGGAATGGCTCAGTACCAATGGTCTTAACCGCCACGCCGTCAGCAAATATTCCCACCGACGAAAGGGGCACGGGTTCACCGGCTTGTAATGCTGCCTGTAAACATGCAGATTCATCGGATTCAACGGCAATGATTTTCAAATCAGGACGTAATTGCTTAAGGTAAACACTAATACCCGCAGCCAATCCGCCACCGCCGACCGCGATAAACAGGATGTCTAAATCCGGCAGTTGCTCAAGTAATTCACGGCCAATGGTGCCTTGCCCGACAATGACATCTTCATCATCAAACGGCGCAACCATTGTGTAGCCGTTAACTTCAGACAAACGTAAAGCTTCCGCTTTTGCTTCGTCGAAGCTGGTGCCATGCAACACTACGTGGGCATACTCACCGCCAAAGCGTCGCACCGCATCCACTTTAATATCAGGGGTGGTTTCTGGCATGACGATGGTAGCTTGTATTTTTTTAATCTTAGCCGAATACGCCACACCTTGAGCATGGTTTCCTGCTGATGCAGCTACCACACCGGCCTGCAATTGTTGTTCAGTTAAACAGGCCAACTTATTGTAAGCACCGCGCAGCTTAAACGACTTCACCGGTTGTTGATCTTCACGCTTCAAATAAATCTCATTACCTAAAGCGTTAGATAAACTGGTTAACCGATTGAGCTCGCTATTTACTGCCACATCATAAACCGGTGACAGTAGAATACGTTTTAAATACTCATTAGCAGATAAACTCATTTAATCTTCCAATTTCGAAGCATCACGTACTCCGCCTTTATCAGCACTTGTGGCTAATAATGCGTAGGCTTTTAAGGCTAAAGAAACTTTACGTTGACGGGTAGCAGGTTTCCAAGGTCTAGCACTATTATTCATATTGTCACGACGAGCTTGTAAGTCAGCGTCACTGATATCAATACCAATCTTACGACCCGGAATGTCGATCAAGATAGTGTCACCTTCTTCCACTAAACCAATACCGCCGCCGCTCGCCGCTTCTGGCGCACAGTGACCAATAGACAGACCAGAAGTACCACCTGAAAATCTGCCGTCAGTGATCAAGGCACATTCTTTACCTAAACCTTTGGCTTTTAGATAAGTGGTTGGGTACAACATTTCTTGCATACCTGGACCACCTTTTGGACCTTCGTAGCGAATAATGACCACATCACCTGCAACAATCTCGTCACCTAAAATAGCAGCAACGGCTTCATCTTGGCTTTCGAAAATACGGGCGCGACCGGTAAATTTATGAATTGACTCATCTACCCCAGCGGTTTTTACAATACAGCCATCTTCAGCAATATTACCAAAGAGTACCGCTAAACCACCTTCTTCACTGAATGCGTGGTCGAAACTGCGAATACAACCGTCTGCGCGGTCAGTATCCGCTGTAGGCCAGCGACAATCTTGGCTAAAGGCTTTGGTAGTGCGGATCCCAGCAGGACCGGCTTTGTAAAACTCGATGGCTTTTTGATTAGCAGGGTTAGTAATGTCCCAATCAGCGATAACTTCACCAATGGATTTACCCAACACGTGGGGACAATCGGCATGTAATAAACCAGCACGATTAATTTCAGCTAAAATCCCTAATACCCCACCAGCACGGTGTACGTCTTCCATGTGGTATTTGGGTGTAGATGGCGCGACCTTACATAAATGGGGAACTTTACGAGATAGACGGTCGATGTCATCAAGGGTAAATGGAATTTCACCTTCTACCGCTGCAGCCAATAAGTGCAAAATGGTATTGGTTGAACCGCCCATGGCGATATCCAAACTCATGGCATTCTCGAACGCTTTAAAATTAGCAATATTGCGCGGTAAAACAGAAGCATCATCTTCTTTGTAATAACGACGACAAAGCTCAACGATTTGTTTGCCCGCTTGTTTGAATAATCCCTCACGATCAGCGTGAGTAGCCAACATAGAACCATTACCTGGCAACGACAACCCTAGAGCTTCGGTTAAACAATTCATTGAATTGGCGGTGAACATACCGGAACAAGAGCCACAGGTTGGGCAAGCTGAACGCTCCACTTCTTCACTGTCAGAATCGCTGACGTTGTCATCAACACCGGCAACCATAGCGTCAACCAAATCTAATTTGATAAGTTGATCTGAAAGTTTGGTTTTACCCGCTTCCATTGGGCCACCGGAAACAAAAATAACAGGAATATTCAAACGCATAGACGCCATCAGCATCCCAGGAGTGATTTTGTCACAGTTTGAAATACAGACGATGGCATCGGCACAATGGGCATTAACCATATATTCCACAGAATCAGCAATGATTTCTCGTGAAGGCAAGCTGTATAACATCCCGCTATGCCCCATGGCGATACCATCATCAACCGCAATTGTATTAAATTCTTTGGCTACACCGCCCGCTTCTTCGATGCTGCGGGCAACTAATTGGCCCATATCTTTTAAATGCACGTGCCCTGGTACAAATTGGGTAAAAGAGTTAGACACGGCAATAATGGGTTTATGGAAATCGCCA
This sequence comes from Aliiglaciecola sp., assembly GCF_039982535.1. Taxonomy (NCBI): domain Bacteria; kingdom Pseudomonadati; phylum Pseudomonadota; class Gammaproteobacteria; order Alteromonadales; family Alteromonadaceae; genus Aliiglaciecola; species Aliiglaciecola sp. Next base: position 140,002 of record NZ_JBDWYG010000039.1, on the reverse strand, counting down.
TCTTTCATGCCAGTGGCACGCCACAAAGCTCTGGCTCCAGCCATGTTGCGGCCTTGCGTGGTTGTGGATGAACGTAACTTTGGCATGGTAAAACCCTCTAAATTGAAATCATTTTTACGAAATAAATATGTTTTTGTTTCTGCCTTTAAAAACAAAAACCCCCGCGTTTTACTGCGAGGGTTTTGGCAAATCTATACATACACCTACCCTCGCTGGGGTATCCCCCGCGCGTCAATAATCACAATCAACACTTGCTCGATAGTTGTATAAAAGTTGGTATTCATATTAATAAGATCGTCACTGTTGTATAGAAATATCATGTAACCCCCCGCAGAATCAAGTTTTCAAAGGGTATATATTATTCTTTAACAGCCAATTCTTTTATTTAGATAGGTTTAAATCAGAGGAACTAGGACAGTATTTAGGATTTACGGGTAAAACTAGACCATAGTTTCTGGCGGTTCTGCAAAATTGTTTCTATTTTTACAACATAAGTTAAACGCACTGCATAGGGAAATGTTGATGTCGTTAGCCGTTGTATATTCTCGGGCATCTGTGGGTATAGATGCCCCATTAATTAGTATCGAAGTACATTTAGCTAACGGCTTACCGGCGTTTAACTTAGTGGGCTTAGCTGATGCCGCGGTACGTGAGTCCAAAGAACGGGTAAGAAGCGCTTTACTTAATTCAGGGTTTGAATTTCCCGCTAAACGCATCACCATTAATTTAGCCCCTGCCGATTTACCTAAAGATGGTGGGCGATTTGATGTCCCCATTGCTATCGGTATTATCGCGGCCAGTGGTTTGATAGCGGTTGAAAAGCTAGAAAATTTTGAGTTTGCCGGAGAGTTAGCGCTGACCGGAGATATTCGCCCTATCTCTGGCGCATTGCCTTTCAACTATGCCTGTCATAACGCCAAACGCACTGCCATATTGCCAACTGAAAATGCATCAGAAGCTTGCTTAATCGAAGGCAGCAATGTTTTTGCTTTCAATACGTTAGCGCAACTTTATTTGCACCTTTGCGGCCAACAAAAACAACCTTTACAACAACCAAATACTGTAAAACGGGTTCAACAATATGAATTTGATATGGCGGATATCAAAGGCCAACAGTTAGCCAAACGCGGATTAGAAATTGCTGCAGCAGGCAATCACAATATTTTATTTGTAGGGCCACCTGGCACCGGTAAAACTATGTTAGCCCAACGTTTATTAACGATTTTACCGGAAATGTCGCAACCGCAGGCTTTAGAAACCGCAACTGTTTATTCAATTAGCGGCCATGAAGTTGACCCAACGACATGGCTACTGCGAAAATTTCGTCAACCGCATCACACGTCATCAGCTATTGCCTTGGTTGGTGGAGGTAGTAATCCTAAACCTGGTGAGATAAGCCTGGCTCATAACGGCATACTATTTTTAGATGAACTACCGGAATACGAGCGGCGCGTATTAGATGTACTCAGACAGCCTATTGAGTCGGGCTTCGTCTCCATTTCTAGGGCAGCTAAACAGGTAAAGTACCCAGCCTCATTCCAGCTTGTCGCGGCCATGAATCCAAGCCCAACGGGCAGTTTACGAGATGGAAGAAGTACATCAGAGCAAGTACTCAAATATATTAATAGAATATCAGGACCGTTTTTAGATCGTATCGATTTGCAAGTAGACGTACCTAAATTAGCTAACGACGAAATGTACAGTAAGGCTCAACAAAACACTGAAAACAGCGCTGAAGTGAAGTCTCGTGTAGTTCAGGCAAGACAACAGCAAATGCAGCGGGCCGGAAAGAGTAATGCCCAGTTAAGCGCCAATGAAATGGAGTTTCACTGTCCACTTGCGCCAGCAGACCGACAATTTTTGCAGTCAGCCGTAGAGCAGCTTGGTTTGTCCATGCGCGCTTTTCACCGCGTGATAAAAGTAGCCCGCACCATCGCGGACTTGTCTTTAGAGCCACAAATTACTCGAGTACATTTGGCCGAAGCCCTCGGTTATCGAGCCTTGGACAATATCATTAACGAACTGCGTTATTGAAATTCTGGTTGATTGAAAAACTCTTCAATTAGGGTTTCTGATTGCCTTGATTTCAAACAGCAAAGTCCAAGTTGATAGGGTTCAATATTGTTAATTCTTATGCGGTTAACCCGCCGACTTGCCATGGAATTATCGAGTACCACTTGAGGGACGATTCCTAAACCACACCCCAATCCCACCATACTCACAATGGCTTCATTTCCGCCAACGGTTCCATAAACTTTGGGTCGTATGCCCATTTCGGAAAACCAATGGTGAACAATACGCTTCGACGGACCACCTTCGGGCAATACCACTTTATGATCTCGCCAATCCACCTGTTCAAGGGTAGTGATTTGCGAATCTTTCGGGGAGATCAATAGTAAAGGAATCGTATCTATAGGTTGAAACTTAATATCTTTAGGCATGTCAGGGGCGAAAATCGCAATGGCCACATCCACTTCTTTGTTTGCCACTTTGGAAACCGATAGCCAAGGGTCACCGGTTGTCAGTTGCACTTCAACTTGCGGGTGTTTGTCTCTAAATACATTTAAGATAGTAGGCAAGTGACTCTGGCTGGCCGTTACTGAACAATATAGCTTAATCTCCCCAGTTAGCGTGGGGTTGAGCATATCCAGATCGGCCTTCAAGCTATTCCAGTTTGATAGCACTTCTTGACTAAATGCCAGCATTTTCTCCCCTGCAAGGGTCAGTTTCACCTTACGATTATCGCGTATAAACAATTCAGCTCCACACTCCTCCTCCAAGCGCTGAATAGCCCTGCTCAAGGTGGATGGGCTGACAAATAGGGCGTTGGCGGTCTTACCAAAATGTAGGCTTTGTGCAAGGTGTTGGAACAACTGTAGTGAGCGAAAATCCATAACGTTTCATTTTTTGCAATACTGTATTGCGAATATATCATTTTATTCAACAGAGCGTAAGCAGTAGACTCTATCCATCACAAGTCGTCACTGACTCGATAGAAAAAATTAAACAGGTATTTCCGTTCATGTATAAATAACGGGAATTCAAATTTTCCAAGTTAAAAAGACAGTAGGTACACAATGGCAAATTACTTCAATACATTATCTCTGCGTCAGCAGTTAGACCAATTAGGTCGTTGTAGATTCATGCAAAAAAGTGAGTTTGCTTCAGGTTGCGATGCCCTTAAAGGACAAAAAATTGTTATCGTTGGTTGTGGTGCACAAGGTTTAAACCAAGGTTTGAACATGCGTGATTCTGGATTGAATATTTCCTACGCACTACGTCAGGCTGCAATTGACGAAAAGCGTGACTCTTACCAAAGAGCTACAAGCAATGGTTTTGAAGTTGGTACTTATCAGCAATTAATCCCAGAAGCCGATGTGGTTTATAACCTAACGCCTGATAAACAACACTCTAGTGTAGTTGAAGCAGTAATGCCGTTAATGAAAGATGGCGCTACTTTGGGTTACTCTCACGGGTTCAACATTGTTGAAGAAGGTCAGCAAATCCGCTCTGATATCACAGTGGTAATGTGTGCACCTAAATGCCCAGGTACTGAAGTACGTGAAGAATACAAACGAGGTTTCGGTGTACCAACACTAATTGCTGTACACCCTGAAAACGACCCTCAAAATAAAGGTTGGGATATCGCTAAAGCACTAGCCTCTGCAACAGGTGGTGATCGCGCCGGTGTTCTTGAGTCATCTTTTGTTGCTGAAGTTAAATCAGATCTAATGGGTGAGCAAACAATTCTATGTGGAATGCAGCAAACTGCCGCTATTCTAGCTTACGAAAAAATGACTGCCGATGGTATGGACCCAGCCTACGCTGGTGCACTTATCCAATTTGGATTAGAGACCATTACTGAAGCCCTTAAGATTGGCGGTGTGACTAACATGATGGATCGCTTAAGCAATCCAGCTAAGTTAAAAGCCTTTGAGTTATCGAATCAATTAACTGCAATGCTACGTCCACTTTTCGAGAAGCACCAAGATGACATCATCAGCGGTGAATTCTCTAAAACAATGATGGAAGATTGGGCTAACGGCGATGCAAACCTGCTTAAATGGCGTGAAGAAACAGGCCAAACTGCTTTTGAGAACGCTCCAGAGTACACAGGCAAAATTGATGAGCAAACCTTCTTCGACAAAGGCATATTAATTGTCGCTATGATCAAGTCTGGTGTTGAACTCGCCTTTGATGTCATGGTCGAAGCAGGGATACTACCTGAATCAGCTTATTATGAGTCGTTACACGAAACTCCGCTTATTTCAAATACCATTGCGCGTAAGCGTTTATATGAAATGAACGTAGTTATTTCCGATACAGCTGAATACGGTAACTATTTGTTCGCTAACGCAGCAGTACCCTTGTTACGTGAAAAACTTATGTCAACTATCTCTTCTGAGTTAGTAGGAAAAGGTTTGAGCAGTGCATCAAACAGTGTGGATAACATGGCATTGGTTGAAGCAAACAAAGCAATTCGTTCAAGTGGAGTGGAAACCATTGGTGAAACTTTACGTGGATATATGACTGACATGAAAGCAATTGTAGATGTTGCTTAAGTTTAGTCATAGACAGTACCAATTTCTGTCGTTAGGTGCTTAAAACTAAGCCCTTTTTGCCCGGTCATTTGACCGGGCTTTTTCTATTTAATAGAAGCGTAATTTTAATTTTTACAATTCTAGGTGTCTAAAAATTACGACTGGAATAAAAAATTCATAATTTTTTTTCCCTTTTTTGCCTAGATGATGATAATTTAAACAATTATAAAAACCTGAGAATATTATTATCCGTAAAGTTTTGAATATATTTATAGATAGTATGTAAGAGTTAAAAAAAACGTATTTTCTGCGCAAAATTGCGAAATTAGGCTGGAAAAGTAACGAAAAGTCGTATTAACTCTACTCCTTGATCAAAAAGATCGAATTTCTTTGAAATTTTAAAGAAATTAATAATAAAAAGTCGCAAAAGCGATACAGTAATAAAATTATAATAAAAATTATTTAATTTATTGATTTACATAAACTAAGCCGTAATTTGTAACCTTAAGTTGAATCATAATGTGATTCGAAGACACTTTTTAGTCTCTGATCAGAAACAAAATATTAAATAAACTTTTCCCGAAGTAACTTGTTTCGGGCTTTTAAGCATTGGCCTTTTTTTTGCATTTGTTGTAAGAAAATAGCGGTATCATAATAAAAATATGTTCTAAGTGGAGAGCACTATGAGTTCATCAATATCAAGATTCACTCAAATGGGCGATTGGATCTTCGAAGTGAAAATGGTTAGAGCACTTCGCGTAAAAAAGTATGGGGAGCCCTATACTGCACTAGCTACATTGACAGCGAATGGTGAGTCAATGTACATAGACAGTCAACTTACGCGAGAGAATGACGATTTTTCTCGAAAAGACTTTCTAACATTTTACAAATTTTGCCAAGCGCTAGAAATGAAAAATGTGATTTATGATAAAGTGAAGAACGGCGTAAGACATCCTCGTGTTGTAGATATAGTAGAGAACGTCAACCCATCACCTATTGTACGTCTAGTTAAGTAATCCGCGTTCAATTCCTGAATAACAAAATAGAAAACACTTAAACGAGTTTTAGTCTTATCTATTTTGTTATTTTGCGGGTGTTACTGCACACTTTCGGTTCTTTATCTCCAGTTCCAGCAATTCGAAAGCAAACCATCGTAATCAAACCGAAGACTAAAAAGCCAATTGATATAGGCAAAATATCGGTTTTCACGAAACTGCCAATAATCATAGCCACAGGAACTGCGAAGGCACTGCTTAGAGATCCTGTTATCGCCGCTCCTAAACCAGCTATGTGTCCTAATGGCATCATCGCCAGAGAATTCAGGTTGCCAAACAAAACACCAATAAAGAAGAAATTAATAAACAATATTGCGACTGTAAGCAGTAGCGGTGGTAATCCTTGATAGTGTAATGTCACAAGCACGAAAATAGTCGACATCACAATAGTACCACTGATGGCTAAGGAGCAAAGTTTATGCATTCCCATAGTCATTACTAAAGTACCGTTGATAAACGACGCTATACCGATGGAGAACGCCAGCACGGCAAATATTAGGGGAAACATATCACCTTGTGAGTAAAAGTCTTCAAAGATGGTTTGAGAAGCACTCAAATAGGCTAAAAACGAACCAAAGATACAGCCCATTGATAATGTATACATCATCACCGCTTTTTGAGTCAGAATAAATTTACTCGATACCCATAGACTCGCAAAAGTAAAAGGTTTGCGTTTTGATTTAGGTAAGGTTTCAGGTTGACGAGTGAAAAACCACACTGCCAATGCAAAACCTATTACCAAAAATGAAATAAATATTTCCCGCCAAGAGGCAAAAAATAAAATCGTTTTACCAAACGCAGGCGCAATCATTGGCACCAAAATAAATACCATCATGATAAATGACATCACTCTGGCCATGGCTTCACCTTCAAATTGATCGCGAATCAGGGCGATGCTCGCAATTCGAGGACCAGAAACACCAAATGCTTGAATCACTCTGCCAAGTAACAACATTTCCATAGATTGCGAAAATAGACAGATGATCGTACCTAAGGCAAATACAATCAGACCTGACAGAATTGCCGCTCTTCGACCTTTAGTATCAGAATAGGGGCCATAATAGAGTTGCCCAAAGGCCATCCCTAAAAAGAAAATAGAGATAATCATATGAGTATACTGAGGGCTTTCACTACCCAGATCACTACCAATTTGATTGAGTGCCGGTAACATAGCATCAATACTCAAGGCTACGATCGATGTCATAAATGCAGTTAAGGCAACAAACTCAAACATTCCAAGTTTAGGTTTTGAATGTTCGACAATCTCTTCAGTGGTCATTAGTACGATTAAATCCTTTTTAGCAACGAAACTACAAGTTAGTTTGTAGATCGAGTGTTACAAGTAAAATTACGAGTGAAATTATATAGGAATAGAAGATTCAATTTTAAGGTATACGCTATAACCCAGATGAAAATCGTATTATAACGCTTAAGTATTCAATCAGTAATTATTAAAAATCATAGATAGATTAGCAATTTTATGTTTGTTTTATGAATCTACGCTCAAATCAGTGACTAAACCATTTTTCAAGCTATAAACCCAACTGTGAATTTTTAATGTTTGACCACGGGCAAGTGCATCTCTAATAATTGTATTACGCTTAACATTTTCAGTTTGTTCAAGCACGTTAATTTCACACAAGCGCGCCGATTTAGCCTCACCACTGAGTTTATTAAGTTCTTTGGCGTGTTTATCGGCAATATCACGAATATGGCCTAACCAATTGTCCACTAAACCTAGATTAAGAGGCTCTTCTTGAATTGCAGCATCAATGCCACCGCAACCATAGTGACCGCAAACTATAACATGCTCTACTTTTAAAACATCAATGGCAAACTGCAAAACAGAAAGACAATTAAAATCGGTGTGCACTACCAGGTTGGCCACATTTCTATGCACAAAAACTTCACCGGGAGGCAAATCGACTATTTGATTTGCAGGAACACGACTATCAGAACAACCAATCCACAAAAATTTAGGGGTTTGCTGTTGCGCCAATGACTCAAAAAAGTGTGGCGTGACTTTGGTCGTCCTCTGAGACCATCTGCGATTATTTTCTAACAGTTGCTCGATTTCATTCATCAAAATTCACCTAAAACCCAAAGTTGCACCATCATATAAAAGGCGGGCCAACTCCCATAGAAAAATAATCCACGAATTCTAGTCTAAAACTAAGGGTTTATCTCATTTTATCTGAGTTAAAAACGTTAAGTGAATGATTTTCATCGGCCATTAGTGATTGTTCTGTAGCGGTATCACAGAGATCGAATGACAGAGTTTGAAGATTAGTTTTAATGTTGGGAAAATTGAGACTCAAACTCCATTAACAGGCGTTTAAACTTCAACTCACGTTTATGCATCCACAACCACATCAATGGTATGAATATTATATTGAGGACTAACATTAACTTCGCTTTTCGCAGCAATTCCTGTTGATCAGAAAAGTTTCCCCAATAAGCAACTGCGGCATAACCAACAAAGAACATGGGAGTAACGTAACACAGCACTTTGTTGACATAAGCAATTTTAATATTCTGTTTATATTGCAATTTTACCCGTTCTATAAAATCCGAGGTCGAAGCGGTTTCAGAATTGAACCCTAAGGAAAAACGCCTTAGCCATAAAAGATAGAAGAACCATACACACACAAACAGAAATACAATAGAAATCCAAATCCCTTCGAAAATAGATAGTTTTCTAGGCAAAAGCCACATTGCTATTGGCACTGCAATAACGGCTAAAGCATCGAACAACATATACAAATATTGTTTCATTCTCATTAACCACCATTGACGCTTTAAAGACTGAATATCTACTTCAGCCACATCTTGTTGTTGCCAGATTTGGCCTAAATTGAAGTCGTCGTTACTCATGATTAATAATCTCCATTAAGGATTTTTTTGCGCGATTGAGAATAACACCAACATTCGTCGAACTTATTCCGCACACCTCGGCAATTTCCTGATACCCCAAACCTTCCATTGACATAGTGACTATTTGCCTTGATTGCACGGGTAATTGGCGAACAGCGCTAACTAACAAACTCACCTTAGATTGTTTGGCTAATTCAGATTCAGGTGACTGACGACCGCTGTTAGAAATATTGCCAATGGCAGAAAGCGTACTGCTTGATTGTGAGTTTTCTACCTCACAATAGGTTTCACTGGAGGGTTGTTTGGCGTGATAAGCGACGTGACTCACCGCTTTATTATGCGCCACACGTAATATGTAAGTTTTAAGGCTGCTATTGCCTTTAAAAGCCTTCAAGGATTGCCACACTGCTAAGCTTATCTCTTGCAATAACTCTTGTTGCAAATGTGGATTAGCCTCGTAACTTGACGCGATTCGGCTAAGTAATGGTCCATATTCAGAAACAATGGCATTAAAGTCCTTGCTCAACAGTGATCCCTGCAACCTAAAAATTTAAAAACTAGAGTATTAGTCTCTGGTCCAATAAAAACATTACAAAATATCTGTAATGTTTTTTTAAACCACCAGACTAAAGCATTAAGCGACGAATAAAACCACGTTGAAATATTCGCCAAATAAATATGTTGCACGACTATCGCGCAAGACTTTACAAATCACAACAACAGAGGAAACATCATGAACGGATTAACCATCACATTGATCATTATGGCTAGCTTATCCTTATATTTAGCTGCGGCTTGGTTAGATACTAAACACAACTGGAAACTTATCGATTGGTTCAATGGCAGTACCCAAAACCCTTTCAAACAAAGCAAAGAGCAGCAGTTTCAAACAACTCTCAACCATAAAGATCAGGAAATTAAAGACTTAAAAGAACGCATTCAAGTGCTTGAAAAAATAGTCACTGAGCCCGCTTACGAACTCAACAAAAAAATAAACTCACTTTGAATATTCGAATAACAGCGTAGCTTATTTTGGGTAAAGACTACGCTGTTTTCCTAACTCTTTAGGAAAGTTTAATCGTTAGCTTGACGAGTTTTAAATGCGGCCAAAGATAAGGGCACTTTCCCCATAGCAATAGCGTTCCCCAACAGTACCACCAGCACACCAATCAATGCGGGTAACTGCCACTGATAACCTTCAAACAGGGTGGATATAAATAACGCTACCAAGGGATACATCAACACCACATAAGCGGCTTTATCCGAACCAATTTGTTGCACAAGTTTCATATAGGCACCAAAGGCTAGTACTGAACCGAAGACCGCAAGGAAAAGCAGCGAGAGGTAATAGTCAGTAGAGCTAGGGAAAACCAATTCAGCGCCGTTGAGGAAGGCATAGCCGTATAAAAAAAATAAAGCATAGGTCATTGCCCAAAAATTCATTTGAATCACAGGTGTACCATGATCCAGTATTCGTTCTGAGATGACATTCCCTAAAGCTGCACAGACAAATGAGATACATGCCAAAGTAATTCCCAATGACAAAAACATTTGGCTTTGTGCATGTTCAAATTGCGGTACAAAGATCATCGCCATGCCTACCAAACCAAAAGTTGCGCCAAGTACCACCTCTAAACGAATAGGCTTTTTTAACAGCAAACGACGCATAATCACATTAATATAAATAATGCATGAACTCATCAGTGCCACCACAGCACTAACTAAATACTTTTGGCTTTCATATAAAAAACTGTAGTCGAGGGTGTAAAGGCATAGTCCCACTGCGGCCATTTTAAGATGAATATGCATGGGTAGTTTTAGTGGTAATTTTTTATACCAACACACACAGCCAAGTATTATTGAAGCAATAGTAAATCGATATGCCACCGACAACACCGGATCCACATCACCTAGTTGAAAGGTAATGGCTATCCAGGTCGAGCCCCAAATTAAAGTGCAGCTAATAAAAAGTTGTATATTCGACACGCCAAAACTCGTTAGCCAATAGGTTAAGTCGACATAGTAGCAAATCGTTTTCATAGGAACGAATTAAGAGTATGCTGTTGAAGTATTATTGTTGAATTTTATTTATGACAAAAGGACTTGGAATATGAAAAAGTTAATTGGCATATTGCTGTTATTAATAATTATCCTTGCAGCTATATTAGGGATCCGTTCCGAAACGGTATTCGAAGACACGCAACTACAAGTTCAGCAGTTAGAACACAACTTACCCTTAGATACAGATGCGGCAGTTAATCGATTTGCCAAAGGCATTCAATTCCAAACCATATCTCACGACGATCCTGAGAAATTCAATGCTCAGCCCTTTATCGATTTTAGACAGCACATCAAACTAAGTTACCCCCTTGTACACCAAATTGCCCAGCAAAAAACCTTTGGTGAACATAGCCTGTTGTACTATTTTCCTGGCACAGATAAATCGTTAAAACCGGCTTTGTTAATGGGACATATGGATGTGGTGCCAGTAGACGAGGCTACTCTAGATAAATGGCAACAACCGCCTTTCAGTGGCGTTGTCGAGAACGGTACTATATGGGGCAGAGGCACCATAGATGACAAAGTAACGGTATTTGCCTTACTGGAATCTATGGAACTGTTATTACAACAAAACAAACCCTTCAAGCGAGGCATATATTTAGCGTTTGGCCATGATGAGGAAACCGGCGGCAGTCAAGGCGCGGTAAAAATTGCCGAATACTTGCAACAACAAGGTGTAGAGTTTGAATTTGTGTTGGATGAAGGGGGTGCAATTACCGAAGGTATAATGCCTGGCATTGCACAACCCGTAGCACTGGTTGGCGTTGCAGAAAAAGGGTTTGTTAACCTCAGGCTAACGGTAAATTCTGCTGGAGGACATTCTTCACAGCCACCTGAACACACAGCGTTAGGCATTTTGAGTGAGGCAATAGTCAAAGTGGAAAATGCCCAATTTACTCCCGATTTGACCTTTAGCAAAATGACTTTTAATGCTGTCGCCACCTACGCTCCATTAAGTAGCCGTTTACCCATGGCCAATTTGTGGTTATTAGAACCAGTTGTTAGCAATGCCATGGTAAAATCACCATCAAGTGCTGCAAGTATTCGTACAACGATTGCGGCAACAATGGCAAAAGGTAGCTCCAAATCCAACATTTTGCCTTCCCAGGCATCAGCAGTAATTAACTTTCGAATACTGCCAGGGGATACAATTGAAAGCGTAAAACAACATGTGATCAGCGCCATTGATGATGAACGTGTGATGATCAGCGACTTTATGAGTATTAACCCGTCAGAAGTCTCACCCACAGATAGCTTCGGGTTTAAGTTAATTGAAAAACATATACGTCAACTGGATAACGATGTATTGGTGGCACCCTATTTGGTAATTGGCGGCACCGATTCACGCTACTACACTGGGCTCTCCAAGAATATCTATCGTTTTATGATGGTGCGTTTAAACCCTAAAAGCTTAACTCGCTTCCACGGCATTAACGAACAGTTGCCCGTGGAAGATTACCTGAATGCAATTCGATTTTTCCACGCAATGCTGCAAGAAACTGCGGGCGTAGAACTATCTGAAAACAGCAATGGATAGTCAGTGAAACTAAAAGTAAACATAGAGCAGATAGAAGATTGGAGCACAAATTAGCCAACCCACAAAGGTACATTTAAAAAAGCTATCACGTGGCGCATCAAAGGTAAATGAAGTGGGTTGCTGAGGTACTTTAGGAAAAGGTTTCAGTAGCCTATAAAGCTTGAAGAATCCCAATCCAACTAGGATTGGGACTACCACAACGGCAATAATGACTAACAAAAACACCCAGGTTTCTGGTAAACTCCTACCCATACTAGATAGTTAACGATTCAATATTAACCACGGGTTTCACCGTCACCGTAAACCACAAACTTTTCAGTGGTTAGAGACTCAGCCCCCATAGGGCCATATGCATGTAATTTGCTGGTAGAAATACCAATTTCTGCACCTAAGCCTAACTCACCGCCATCAGAGAAACGTGAAGAGGCATTGGCCATAACGACCGCAGAATCCACAACACGAATAAATTCATTCGCTGCAGAGTAGTCTTGAGTGACTATCACTTCAGTGTGGCCTGAACCATATAAGCCTATATGTTCTATGGCGTGATCAAAATCATCCACTACCCGCACGGCAATCTCTAGGGCTAAATACTCCGCATGCCAATCGTCCTCGCTGGCAGCCTCAGCGCCGTCAAAATAGCTAATGCTTTTTTCACAGGCGTGCACTTTTACCTTATGTTCAGACAACATTTTAGCAGCCATGGTTAAAAACCCGTCAGCCACCGACTGATGCACCAATAAGGTTTCTAAGGAGTTACATACGCTAGTGCGCTGGGTTTTGCCATTTTCTAGAAGGGATAAACCTTTGTTTAGATCAGCTTGCTTATCAATATATAAATGACAAACGCCTTTGAAGTGTTGAATCACCGGTATACGACTATTTTCCGTAACAAAACGAATTAGCCCTTCACCACCACGAGGGATAATTAGATCTATAGATTCATTTAGGGTCATTAGTTCGTTCATCACACTGCGATCAGTATTAGGCACCACCACAACAACATTGGGGTCTAATTGATGTTTTTCCAACGCCACCTGAATACAGTTCGCCAAGGCTAGATTAGAATGAATTGCTTCTTTCCCGCCTCGTAAGATCACGCCATTGCCGGCCTTAAGACACAGTGCTGCAGCATCAATAGTCACATTCGGGCGTGATTCATAAATCATTGCAATCACCCCTAATGGAATGCGCATTTTACCCACTCGAATACCACTTGGACGCTGTTGAACGTGGCTTATTTCCCCCACAGGATCGGGCTGCTGGACGATCTCAAGAACCGCACTACGAATTGCTTGCAGACGTTCTTCAGTTAAGCGCAGACGATCTTGCATAGATGCATCTATTTGATTTTGCTCAGCGGCATCTAAATCTTTTTGATTCGCTATTAATATTTGCTCTTTTTGGACAATCAGTTGATCGGCAATTTCAGTCAGAAGCGCATTTTTAGCCTGACTGCCTAAAGACGAATAAGCTCTCGCCGCTTTTTTTGCTGCCACTGCTGCTGCAGCGATTGAAAATGTCATTTGAATATACTCACTATTGATAACAGAACTAATTAAAAACCTTAAAGCAAAACCATATCGTCTCTATGCACTACAGCTTCCCCTGATGTGTAGCCTAAAACGCTTTCGATTTTACTGCTTCGAATTCCTTTTATGCTGCTCAAATCAGATGAATTATACAGTGCCAAACCTTTAGCCAAAGCATGGTTTTGATATTCGATGGTGACCGCATCACCAGCACTAAATGTTCCCATGACATCGACAATACCGCTAGGCAATAAAGACGCGCCTTTATTGAGAATGGCCGTTTTAGCGCCAGAGTCAATGACGATTTTACCACCACTTTTGAGCGTGTGTTTTAGCCACTGACGGCGGGCATTTTCACGACTTGCCACAGGAACAAAACGGGTTCCTTGGATCTTCCCATCTAGAAGTTGGTCGAAGACTTCGCCTTTTTGACCGTTGACTATGAGGGTTTGAATACCACTTTGAGTACACTTTTGAGCAGCTTGTAGTTTAGTCAACATGCCACCCGTACCCATTTTCGTACCTGCACCACCAGCTAAAGCAAAAGTGCTTTCATCAATACAAGATACTTCTGATATAAGTGTCGCATCTGGATTTAGTCGCGGATCTTGATCATATAAACCATCCACATCTGAACAGATAATCAGAGTATCAGCTTGTGCTACAAGCGCAGTGTAAGCTCCTAAATTATCATTATCGCCCACTTTAAGCTCATTCACCGCAACAGTATCATTTTCATTCACTATAGGTAACGCTTGATGATTTAGCAGCTCACGCAAAGTATTTTTTATATTGACGTAGCGGGTTCGACTATGTAAATCGTCGTAGGTTAACAATAGCTGTGCACAAGGAAAGTCAAAAAAGCGAGACCAATTAGACATCATATGCATTTGCCCAATGGATGCCATGGCTTGTTTTTCAGCTATCGACGGGGTGTGATGTATAGGGATATTACCTCGACCAGCTGCAACGCTGCCCGAAGATACTAAGATCACTTCTTTGCCTTGTTCTCGACTTGCGGTAATAAAGCGCGCAATTGCTAATAAATAATGTCCGCTGCAATGCTGACCATCGGGCGCAATCAATGCGCTACCGACTTTTATAACAGCACGCTGCCACTCAAACTCATGCATCAGTTTTCTCTACTTATAGAATTATCAGTAGATTACGACAATTCACAAACTAAACAAGGCATTAGGGTTATAAGTTATGGAAAAATAGGGAGGCTAATCTTTTACAACCGCAGCTAACTGCTGTTTTAACCATATTTCAGCTGAATCTTCATTGTCGAAAAATTCAAACTTTTCATCGGCATTTTTATAAATTGCGCCAATATGTTGTTGAGCAAAATTAGGGGAATCACAATCGTTCACTAAAATCGCGGTTGCCACGCGATTTTGTGTCTTCTCTTTACGAACAATTTCGGTTAAACGTTGCCCCGCTTCGTGCACATAGATACATTCGCCGTGTAAGATCACTAAAACGGCCCAAGGCTGCTTTATAAGCTCTTCAATCATTGGATCAGCTAGCTCACCAGACTCGTCTAATGACTCTAGATTCCAAGGACCTGTCCCTTCTAGACGCAAAATTTGATCTTTAACGAACAAATCTAACGTACCGTGGGCTGCAAACATTCTAGGCACAAACTCACCTCTACGGTTAATTTTTTACTCTGAAAATAAGTATATTTATATTTTCAGCGCAATACCAATAATTTAAAACATCATTAAAGTCTATTTACTAATATAGCCATTTAGTTTGTTATTCGATATCGATTTTATCTAGATATTTGGCTAACACTCGAAACTTTAAATAATCGAGAATTTCTTGTTCTTGTTCTGCAATATCGCCATCTATGAGACAAATTCCTTGAGCAATGGCCAAGGCCTTTTTAGCATTAAAGCTTAAATGATCTTTTAGTGACATAACAAATTGTTTTGCTTCACCGTTTTCAACAGCATCTCGCACTTGATGTATAGATTGCCGTTGAAACTCCTCCAGATCATCTTCGCCTTGCCAGTTAATATGACGATAAATGGAATCGTAATAATCTTGTTCAGATAGGGTAATTTTGCCATCAATACGATAAAGCAGCATACATAGTTTTAATAATGCTTCGTTGAAAGACTGTTCCATTTCAATTTTTACTCCAATTAAAGACAAGGATTTGCTTTGCACTTAAAAAGACGTATTTGTAGTAAGTGCGTGTAAAACAAAACACAATTTACAAGTAAAAAGAGAAATGGGGACGAAATGAATTTTTCCAATTATATTGGAATCCGCTAGGCGTGAGGCTATTGTAGAAGTTGATCTATCTCTTCACGCTGATCCAGACAAAATAACACTACCACATCACCGGGTTTGGCTATCTCTATTGCCCGCTTAGCTCCGGTTAATGGCGAATCTACGCAGTCAATAACGGACTCATCTACCCCTTTGTCGACTAATTGGTTTCTCACAAGGTTTAATAATTCACCTAGCTCTCTACCACGTAGATAACGTTCGAGCTCTGCGACTATATATCGGTCTGCCTGTAATTTTTGAATTTCATCGGTAAGTTGTTTGATATCTTCATCTGCACGATCACCAGCGTTACTGAACATAACAATGTAGCGCTTCGCCGGTAATTGTTTAGCTGTATTAATCATGGCTTTAACGCTGTGAGCATTATGGGCAAAATCCACCATTACAGTTGCACCTTGATGGTGGTATAAGTTTCCACGACCTGGGTTGTCTTTTGCCGAACTACCAAAATTAAGCAAGCCTTGTTTAATTGCTTGCTCAGGTAGGTTTAACGCCTTACAAAGGCCAATTACCCCTAGGGCATTTTGAATATTGTGTTTTGCCGCCCCCTGCATGGTCATAGGCACAGACTTAACATCTTCAATGATTTGCTTAGTTCCCTGAGCTGACACATAAATAAAGTGTTGATTTTCAACAAATACACAGGGTAAGCCAGCCTGCTGATTGTGTAGAATCAAGGGATTATTTGCATCTTCACTGAACCAACAAATCTGACAATTCACCTTTTTGCCTTGACGCACCACTAAGTCATTGTCGGCATTGAGCACTAGTGTTGAGGTTTTGGCTAAGCCTTTGGCAACAACAAACTTAACCTCAGCCAACTCTTCAACGGTATTAATCCCGTATTGACCTAGATGATCACTGGCAACATTGGTGATAAGCGCCGCATTCACTGACTCAATGGGAATGCCGCGACGTAAAATACCGCCTCTGGCAACCTCTAAAAATGCCATTTCCGTGCGTTTATCACGCAACAACATTCTTGCTCCACCGGGACCAGAGTAATCACCTTTGTCGATGATCTCATCACCCACTTTGATAAAGTCAGTGGACGTCACGCCGGCACAAATGCCAGCTGCTTTCGCTATTTCACTAGCTAATCGCACACTGGTAGATTTTCCATTGGTACCTGTGATGAAGGCACGAGGAATATCCTGATATTTATTCCATTGCAGCTCAGTATTTGTAGGTAAAGCATCTATAGGCCACACATCAACGGAGGGGCCAGTGCCTAGACTAAATTCGTCGTCATCACTGATGGCTGTCACATTGTGGGTTTTGGCTTCCGCTAACAGGCTTAACAACCCTGAGTTTTGCTCTTCTTCACAATCAAGTTGCAACTGCTCTGCGCGGCTAAGCCAATCCACTTGAGGTTGCCCGCAAAGCTCCGAAACCGTTAACTCCCACGCTAATTCAGCGAGGTCACAAGCGGTGTAAAGGGCATCCATGGGCGCGCTAATAGCCAAACTAGCGCCACCGGTATAAAGCCGATAGGTATAACGTTGTTGCCAATTCATTTTCAGCAACAGCTTATCGACCCACCCCTGCCAAGTGGTGATAACGGTTTGGCTATCTATACCATCAATAAAAACGTCTAAGATGGCCCCTGGTTTATCCCACAGTAGGTTGGGGCCTGTCAGTCGTCTAACTTCGTCCAGTTCTAAACGCATTAATCTGAATCTTCATCGCGTTCAACCACTAAACGTACACCTCTTTCATCTTGAACGAGGGTTTGACCGGCATCGAGCTCGAACTTATGTTCCACTGGAGCATAGAGTTTTTCAGGATAATCTTGAGAAGGTTGTGCCTCTTTTGCGACTTCATCACCATCTGCTTGGAAATGCACAATCTGCTTCCAACAACGGGTAATATTGTCGCCAAGAATAATCAATAGATCGCCTTTCTGACAATCCTCAAGGGCTTTATCAACAGCGTCTTTTTCAGACGGTATGACTTGAATATCTTCATCAGCCATACCTTGTTCAAGGTAAGTTTTACGCAGTAATTGTGGTACTTCGTCAAACCCACGACCTCGACGATCATCATCGGCCTTACAAATAACAGTATCAAAACCTTTGGCCGTAATAGTGGCAGCTTCTATTACATCTTCATCTCGTCTATCACCAGGCATGGCAATAACTAAACGACGTTTACCGGTAACATCTAAACGCATGGCTAAATCGGTAATAGTTTGAATCGCCGCAGGGTTATGGGCGTAATCTAGAATCACTTTAAAGGGGTGTTCATCATAAATATTCAAGCGACCCGGAGCTTGATAGAAAGAGGTATTGAAGATGCGCAAGCCTTGTCTAATATCTTCCAATGACGTATTGAAACAATAAGCCATGGCTGTGGCAAACATGGCATTTTGCACGTTGTGCATTGCCTTGCCTTCAATAGTCGCAGGAATAAGGTGCGTCCATAATAATGGGATATGAGAGCCCTTATCATAAATCGTGATCATGTCTCCATTAATGCCTTTTTCCAGCACCACAGCTAAACCACCACTGCGAATATGCTCGCGCACTAAACCATGACCAGAATCGGTTGTTACATAACAAATGCGTTTGGCGGAGCAGTAATCTGCCATTTCCAAACAATGTCTATCGTCAGCGTTTAACACTACGCAGTCTTTCGCGACTTCAACCACCACACGTTTAATTTGTGCAAGCTGTTCAAGTGTATTTATGCCTCTTTGACCTAAATGATCGGCACTGATATTCAAACATGCCCCTACATCACATTCTGTATAACCTAAGCCACGCTTGAGTATGCCGCCTCGTGCTGTTTCCATAATCGCAAAATCCACACTAGGATCACGCAGTACGATTTGTGCTGAGGTGGGGCCTGTCATATCGCCTTTTACGGTTAAATGACCATCAATATAAACCCCATCGGTGGACGTCATGCCAGTGGTGTAACCCACACTTTTCATTATGCTGGCAAGCATCCGTGAGGTGGTGGTTTTACCATTTGTGCCCGTAATAGCAGCAATGGGAATACTCGAATTCGCCCCCGGTGGGAACAACATGTCCATCACTTTACCAGACACATCACGAGGGGTACCTTCACTAGGTGCCACGTGCATTCTAAAACCTGGTGCGGCGTTACATTCGCAAATGCCGCCACCAATTTCTTTGTAAGATTTGCTAATGTCATCGGTTAGAAAGTCAACACCACCAATGTCTAAACCAATGGCTTTTATTGCCCGCACGGCCATGTCTCGATTGTCTGGATGCACAGAATCTGTCACATCAATGGCGGTTCCACCGGTAGAGAGGTTTGCCGTTGAACGTAAGTAAAACTCCTGCCCCTCTTCCAACACCGTGGTTTTATCATAACCGGCTTCAGCCAATAAACGTTCAGCCTGATTATCAAGCTCTAAACGGGTCAGGACTTTTTCATGACCAATACCACGGCGGGGATCTTGATTGACAATATCCACCAGCTCTTCAATAGTGCTGGAACCATTACCCACCACATGGCCTGGAACACGTTTAGCCACAGCGACCAACTCATCGTTCACTACCAGCATCCGATGATCAAAGCCAGTTAAGTAACTTTCCACTAATACGGCGCGGCTAGTCCCGAATTTCTGTGCTTCGTTGAATGCAGTTACAACTTCTTCATCATTTGTGAGGTTAATGCTAACGCCTCTACCATGGTTAGCATTGAGTGGCTTGATTACCACAGGGAAACCAATACGGTTGGCTGCCCGCACCGCTTGACGTTCACTATAAATCATCAACTGTTTAGGCACAGGAAGACCTAAATCGTTTAACAAATTATGGGTGTCTTCTTTATCACAGGAAATTTCAACAGCGATATGCTTTGTTTCACTGGTAATAGTGGCTTGAATGCGTTTTTGGTATTTGCCGTGACCAAACTGCACTAGGCTGTAATTGTTCAAACGTAACCATGGAATATCACGCTCTTCAGCTGCTTTAACCAAACTACCAGTACTAGGACCAAATTCTTTTTTCTGAGCCATGCGAACAAAATCTTGCAGCTCTTGGCTAAAATCAAAATCATCATCAATATCAGCATTAATTGCAGACTGAACTTCTTCTGGCAAAAGGTGAGTAAGCAGTCGCATACCCAAGGCGCCAGCCTCTAAGCCAACGTCTTGTTGTTTGTATTGATAGACCACATTGTAGCAACCGGGTTTGTCTAAACTGCGAGTGCGACCAAAGCCTACAGGCGAACCAGCTAAGTTTTGCAGTTCAAGGGCAACGTGCTCCCAAATATGACCCATCCACGTACCTTCGTCATCCCGCAAGCGACGGATAAAACCACCTTCTTCTTGATAAGAACAACCATGACTGTGCAAACTTGGAATCGCATTGACTAAACCATTGATAAAATCCTCACCTAGTTTTACTGAAGGCCAGTTTTCCAACTCTCCTAAGTCGATTTGATATCGAATAACCGGAAAGTTAGCGTAAATATTTGGACCGACATAAACGTTTCTACTGAGGATCTTCATATAATTGGGTTTCCTTGTGTTAATTGCTTTAACAACACGCTTAACGTGAATCATATTGATGAAAGGAGAAAGAAAACAATACTACAAGTAATGGACTTAAGATATGGCAGTTTTAGCTTATAGGATTGTTGTAACTAGGCTATATAAAAACAGTGGTATTCGCCACTGTTTTTATATTCAGCATAAACACAGAATTAAGCGAATGCTTGGCGTGTACTGATGTTGTATCGGCTGCCCGAGGCAAGAATATGTACCTTTAAATTAAGCAAGGTTAAAGCGTCACCTCTGCGAGCTTCAGCCATTGACGAATATTCTATATCGGCTGGGTCAACAACGGTTATGGCTCCGCTACCGACGACTGTAAATTCATTATTGTCATCAATGAAGGCCGCAGTGTCTTCGTCTAAGCCTATTCCTACTAAAAATGGATTGTAGGAAACCGCACTTAATAAACGCGATAAACGGTTACGCTCATTAAAGTGTTGATCGACCACAACAGTATTGATCAGACCCATACCTGGAGCTAAATTCACACCATCTTCGGTGGGTACTATTCCAGTGCTTCCACCAGTAATCATATGCTGAGAAACAATTGCGGCTCCCGCTGATGTACCAGCAACATGCACACCTTTGGCATTAATTTGGCGAATCGTTTTAGCGATTGGCGTTCCACCAAGGATAGTCGACAGACGTAGTTGATTCCCGCCAGTAATAAACACTGCCGTACAAGTTAGAAGTTGTTCAACATAATCTGGGTTTTGCGCATCAGCACGCTCACGAATAGGCAATGAAATGGTTTTACCAGCACCTAATTCATGGAATAAGTTTTCGTATCGCTCACCAGTATCATCTAACTGTGAAGCCGTTGGAATGACACAAATCACAGCATCAGAACCACCAGCGAGTTCAACAAATTTTGTTAGTATTTCAGGGTTATCTATTTTCTCTTCGGCTCCGCCGATGGGGATTACATAACCACGTTGCTGTCCTTCAATATTAGGAGACGGCATATTCAATCCTCAAACGTACCTTTTTTTACAAAAGATTTATCAAAAATGTGCCACACACCAAGGGCCATCACATGGCTGATGCGGGACGAATCATCAAGTATAACAAGATCTGCGTCAAAGCCAGCCTGTATCTTGCCTTTTTTATGAAAATTCATCAAAGAAGCAACATTTGATGTGAAAAATGGCAAACAATCTGACAACGCCACGCCACTTTCCAGTAATTCATATAAAACTTGAGTCATGGATTCTGAATTAGCGAAGTCCATTTTGGTTAAATGCCCTTGTTTATTAAAGCAAGGTAAACAACCTCCACCATCGGAGCTAATTGTTAGCTTGTCTTGGGGAAAGTCACTGGCGATATAACGACTCAAGGCATCTGCCGGTTCATAACCTTCACCGTCAGTTTCAAATGCAGTCACATCAATCCAACACCCTTGTTTAGCCAACTCACAAGCTTCTTCAAATAAAAAACGCTGTCGATTTACATGGGTAGGATTGAAGGTTCTAGGTGGTATTTCTGATGTCGACAAGGCTTCACGCACCAAACTCAAACCACGCTCACCGTCACCTAAGTGCAAATGCACAGTACCAGCCTTGCCGGTCATCAACCTTGCCACATGGGCTTCAGAAGCGACTTTAAGCAACTCATTAAGGGTGGGTTGGCTGGAACGGTGGTCACTGATGGCCAACTCTCCTACTGCCACTATGGGATCAACAAAAACAATATCGGTTTTAACCGAACCGGTTAAAGTCGTAGGCGGTAAATGATAACCGCCGGTGTAGCAATATGCAGATAACCCTTCTTCACGCAGGCCATAAACCTGCGCCACTAACGATTCAGTGTTGCGGGTAGTGTCATCGGTACCTAACAAACCAACAGCGGTTGTCACACCTGCACGGGTAAATTGACTTAACGGAACCGGAGGCACACGAGTGGCAAACCCAGCTTCGCCACCACCACCAGTGATGTGAGTGTGGGCATCAATTAAACCTGGTATTAAAGTGGCCCCTTGCAAATCAAGGTGCTGAACATCGAGGGTAGAATCAATGTTAGGCAGGCTATCAAAAATCTGTAAAATTCGACCGCCTCCCACTAAAAGGTGACGAATACCAAGAGCCTGCGGGGCGAAAATATTGGCATTTTTCAGTAGAATTAATGACTGCTTGTTCAACCCGATCTCCAAATAAAGTGTTGATGCCTAAAACTCATGTTTTAAGGCTAAATCGTAAAAATCGGATTATACACTAGCTGTAAGCGATAGTTTATCTCAGCCATAGAATTACTAGACATTTTAACGGATTGTAAGCACCCAAAGCCTTGTAGCATGGCCTTTAGGCCGTGGAAAGGGATTGTGCACACGGGGCTAAAGCACCCGTCTACAGAGGTTCCCGTGTAGCCTGGCCTTTAAGCCATGAAAAGGCTGATTGTGCAAGCGGGGCTGAAGCACCCGCCTACAGAAGCCCGGTGTAGCCTGGCCTTTAGGCCACGAAAAGGTTGATTATGCACACGGGGCTGAAGCACCCGCCTAAAAAAGCCCGTGTAGCATGGCCTTTAGGCCAAGGAAAGGTCAATTGTGCAAGCGGGGGCTAAAGAACCCGCCTACAAAGGCCTCATGTAGCCTGGCCTTCAGGCCATGGAAAGGTTGATTATGCACACGGGGCTAAAGCACCCGCCTAAAAAAGCCCGGTGTAGCCTGGCCTTTAGGCCATGGAAAGGTTGATCGTGCAAACGGGGCTAAAGCACCCGCCTACAGGGGACGCTTTGTTAACGAATAATTACCACTCGCCAGTATTTTCCATGGATGCCCAAGGTTCTTGAGGAGCAAGGGCGTCACCTCGTTGTAATAGTTCAATAGAAATATTATCCGGTGAACGCACAAACGCCATATAACCATCCCGTGGAGGACGATTAATCACAACACCTGCATCACTAAGTTTTTGGCACAATCCGTAGATGTCATCAACTTGGAAAGCCAAATGTCCGAAGTTTCGACCACCTGAATAGGTTTCTGGATCCCAGTTATAAGTCAGCTCAACCAAAGGAGCTTCATCTTTTTCCGCACGCTCGGCATCTTCAGGAGCGGCTAAATAAACCAAGGTAAATCGACCTTTTTCGTTTTCAATTCGCTTGCTTTCTTGCAAACCCAAATGTTCACAATAGAATTTTAAAGATGCATCTAAGTCTGCGACTCGCACCATAGTATGTAGAAATTGCATGAAAAACTTGCCTCTTGAGTAACGTTAAGCTTATGAATTTGATAAGACCAATCTAGACAAAATAGTCATTATTGACTAGCCCCCATAGTATGGTGGGTGATTTTGATTATTCAATGTTTTAGTAAGGTTGTTGCATGGAAAAAGGCATTTTTAAGTTCGCTGCTGTTTTAGGAGGGTTGCCAATCATCTCATCGTAAGGAGAGTCATGTATCATAACCGAACTCATCACCTTAATATCGGCAAAGGCATCGCGAACCTGCTGGCTGTTATTGAAACGCATTAATTTACCGTTGTCATATAACATTCCTTGCTCGCTACCAATTTTCAACTTTATTAAATAAATGTTCATTTCAAATGATTGCAGCTCAAGTTCATCTATAACTTGATTTTGATTAATTAGAAGTTGGTATTCAAATTTCATCTTAGGCTTGTCTCAGCTTGGGCTAATCCAGTAAATAATCTTACGTTTGTTGCCTAGAATTAGTTCATCTAGATGGATACAGTGCTACTAGTTAGGTCATTGATATTTGGGTAACTCCTTGTATTTCACTGTTATATCCCAATAAAATTAGTAGAAACAAATAGTGACATAAGAATTGGAAGTAGTAGTATCTAATGAGTGCTTATCTATAAAATCAGCTTTATTCGGTGCGCCCTTTTTTATTCGGTAGCATCCTTGCCTATAAAGGGAGTTACCTAGGTCACTGTGTAATTTGGCAGGAAAAGATAAACAATTTACAGACTAGCGTTAAAAAAATTCAACGATTTGCTTCCTAGCTTGTCATAATATTATCTGGTTGCGTGTAATTTAGGAAAGAAAATGACTGACGAATCAAACCCCAAATCCATCAAACCGCACATTATTTTAGCAGTGATTGTGATCTGTGTCGTAGTAATAGGTTATTTTGCTTTCAGCGGCAGTAATGAAACTGAAGAACTTCCTGAACCCATTATTGAAGCCCCGATTCCCGATCCCATTGTTGAGGTAGAAGAACAACAAGAGTACGACGAATACGCTGTTGAAGACGAAGCGGAAATGATTGAAGAAGAGCCGGTAATTGTCGACTTACCGCCCCCTGAACCCATTCCAGAACCAATTGATACCAGTGACGCAGCAGTGAAAACTTCGATTATTAGTTTAGCTAATTATGAAGCGGCGGCGAGTTTACTGGTGAATGATGACTTACTTAGACGCTTTGTGGTGCTAACGGAAAATGCCGCGAATCATGATATTGCCACCAATCATCAAGTTATTGTGCCACCGGATCAGAAGTTTCGAGTGTATGAACAGTCTGATAAGAGTTTTATCGATGCGGCGAGTTTCAAACGATACACCCCATATGTGGAAACCTTAGATTCCATTGATACAAATTCGTTAATTTCACTTTACGAAACCTATAAACCGACAATTGCCGATATTTATGCTGAAATTGGCGATCCTGATGATGACTTTACCTTTGTGTTAATGGACGCGATTAATCACTTATTGGATACCCCTGAAGTGCCTGTTCCTATCGAAGTTTACACCGATAGCGTGATGTACAAGTTTGCTGATGATCGGTTAGAGAATTTAACTGCTGTGCAAAAACAATTGCTTCGAACGGGCCCAGAAAACATGCGCCGTATTAAAGCAAAATTGCGTGAAGTTAGAGATGCATTGCAGTAACAGACAATCCACGATGGTAGATAAGGCTTCTAGCTAATGGACTTATCTGAACTACAAAGCCAACTTGCCCAGCAACAAGGTAAAATTCCACCAGTAGAAAAGTGGGATCCTGATTTTTGTGGTGATATTGATATTCATATCAAACATGATGGAAGCTGGTTTTATATGGGCACGCCCATTGGACGTAAACCGCTAGTGAAGTTATTTGCTAGCGTTTTGCGTAAAGACCAAGACGAGTATTTTTTAGTAACTCCCGTAGAAAAAGTACGTATCAAGGTTGATGATGTTCCTTTTATTATCACCCAGTGGGATAAACAAGACGATTTACTCACCTTCAGCACACAAACTGACGACAACTTTGTGGTCAGTAAAGACAACCCCGTTGAAATACGTCAAGACGCCACAACCCAAGCCATGCTTCCCTATGTGAAAGTAAGACGCAATTTGTGGGCTCGACTACATCAAAATGTCTATTATCAACTTATCGAATTAGCTGAAGAAGTCAGCATAGATGGCACTCGACAACTGCAACTCAATAGTGGTGAATACACCTTTACCTTAGGTACGTTTTAAACAAAAGTTTACAGATGTTTGAAACGCTATTTTTGACCTGCCTGACAAATTAACCTAATGTTGTTACCTCTCATAATATTGGCAAGGACTCCTTGATGTTTAGCCGTAAACCTTTATTTTTCAAAAGCACTTTTCTACTCCTAAGCATGGCAGCATTAAATGTTAGCCAAGCAGCAACCATCATTCATGCGGGTAAATTAATTAGTGCCGACACTGACGATGTAAAAAGTAAAATGTCGGTTATCGTTGAAGATCATAAAATTACTCGAATCGACAAAGGTTATACGGCAGCTGGCGAGGGAGATGAGATTATCGATCTTAGCCAATACACCCTAATGCCTGGCTTAATGGATATGCATACTCATTTGAGCAGCCAGTTTGAAGGTCCCAGTACTTACATGGAAGGCTTTGTGTTAAATGAAGCTGACTTTGCGATAAATGCCGTAGTAAATGCGAAAAAAACCTTAGATGCCGGTTTTACCACAGTGCGTAATTTGGGAGATGGCTATAACGAAACAGTGGCGCTACGTAATGCCATTAATGGCGGAAAAGTCCCTGGCCCACGCATATTCACCTCGGCCACAGCAATTGCCACAACTGGCGGTCATGCAGATTCCACCAATGGTCAAGCCAAACTTATTCGCCGCGACTTAGGTCCAGAAGATGGGGTGATTAACGGTGTTGCTGAGGCGAGAAAAGCCGTTAGGCAACGTTATAAAGACGGTGCAGACTTAATTAAAATCACGGCTACCGGCGGTGTATTGTCGGTTGCCAAGAGTGGTCAAAACCCACAATTTATGGAT
Organism: Aliiglaciecola sp.; assembly: GCF_039982535.1. Lineage (NCBI taxonomy): Bacteria > Pseudomonadati > Pseudomonadota > Gammaproteobacteria > Alteromonadales > Alteromonadaceae > Aliiglaciecola > Aliiglaciecola sp. The sequence continues at coordinate 113,343 of NZ_JBDWYG010000039.1, read as the reverse complement.
GACGAATTAAAAGCCATTGTTGATACGGCTAAAGACTACGGCATGACCGTTGCCGTTCATGCTCATGGCAAAGAAGGCATGCGCCGCGCTATTTTGGCTGGTGTCTCGTCCATTGAGCATGGCACATACATGGACAAAGAGATCTTTAAATTAATGAAGAAAAACGACACCTACTATGTGCCCACCATAATGGCCGGAAATTGGGTTGCCGAAAAAGCCAAGATTGATGGTTTCTTTCCCGACTTAGTTCGTCCCAAGGCTGCTACGATTGGACCTTTAATTAAACAAACCTTTGAAAATGCTCTTAAAGCAGGGGTTAAAATCGCCTACGGTACAGACACCGGTGTGTCAGCCCATGGCGATAACGGCCTTGAGTTTGTGCTCATGGTCGAAGCTGGTATGAAACCAATAGAGGCGATTCGCAGCGCCACTTATCATGGCGCTAAATTGCTCAACGAATTAGATAATTTAGGCACCATAGAAGCGGGTAAATTTGCCGACATGGTTGCTGTACATGGTGATCCACTAAGCGACATAACAGAGATGCAAGACATCGATTTTGTGATGAAAAACGGCGAAGTGTTTGTCCACAAACAATAATTAATCAATCCGAGCACGTTTTTTAAACTTTTAGAACGAATAGTCGTTGTGCTCGGGTCTCTAATAAAGATTAGCAACAAAACCGTAAACCATTAAGTAATCTAACAAATACATGGAGATAAGAATGAAATTACGTTCAACAGCTATTGCTTTGCTTGCCACCCTAGGGCTAACAGCAAGTCTACCGTCAATGGCAGCCCATCACGAAGTTGGCGATTTAATCAAGACAGCCATGAAATCAGATATACGAACTGAAGCCGAGATAAAAAGGGATCGCAACAGAAAGCCTGTTGAAACTTTGGAATTTTTCGGCCTTGAACCTGATATGCGAATTCTAGAATTGATGCCTGGTGGAGGTTGGTACACCAAAATTCTAGCGCCAGTGGTCAGCGATAAAGGCGAATACTATGCTGCTATTGGCACTGGCACGGTTAAAAAATCTCTAAGTGATAAGCCTGGTTTCGAAAAAATGAATATTATTGCTGAAGATGCAAAAATTTATCGTAAAGACGGCGCTCGTTTTTACTCTTTAGATTTAGACTCATTTGGTGTTGACGATCTAGATATGGTGCTTACCTTTAGAAATTATCACAACTTTTCTATAGAAGGCCGTAAAGCCATGAATGATGCGGCATTTGCAGCACTTAAGCCTGGTGGCATATACGCTGTGGTAGATCATACCGCTCGCCACATGGAACCACTTAACAGTTCAAATGGTCGTCGTGTTGACCCTGTTAAGGCGATTAAAGAAATCATCGACGCCGGTTTTGAATTTGTAGATTACAGCGACATTCATTACCGCGAAGATGATGAACTTGAGTACGAAGTAGGCGCGAAATCAGTAACCGGTAACACCGACCGCTGGACTATCAAATTCCGTAAACCAGAATAATTCCAGCAAGATAGTTTTACCCATAATCGGGGCTCTGGCCCCGAAGATTTAAATAAAAGCACCTAGCTGTACGCGGGTGCTTTAGCCCCCTGCTCGAAATCAATCTTCCATGGCCTGAAGGCCATGCTACAAAACCAAACCGTCAACCTCTCCATGGCCTAAAGGCCATGCTACAAAGCCAAAACTTCGCCTGTAAGCGGGTGCTTTAGCCCCGTGCACGAAATCAATCTTCCATGGCCTAAAGGCCATGCTACAAAGCCAAAACGCCACCTGTAGGCGGGTGCTTTAGCCCCGTGCTCGGAATCAATCTTCCATGGCCTGAAGGCCATGCTACAAAACCAGAACATCACCTGTAGGCGGGTGCTTTAGCCCCGCGCACGAAATCAATTTTCCATGGCCTAAAGGCCAAGCTACAAAGCCAAAACACCACCTGTAGGCGGGTGCTTTAGCCCCGCGCACGGAATCAATCTTCCATGGCCTGAAGGCCAAGCTACAAAGCCAAAGCACCACCTGTAGGCGGGTGCTTTAGCCCCGCGCTCGGAATCAACCTCTCCATGGCCTGAAGGCCATGCTACAAAACCAAAACGCCACCTGTAGGCGGGTGCTTTAGCCCCGTGGGATTGGTTTATAGGCCTTTGCGGATTAAATATATATAGGGGGAGGATTCGGTATTGGAACGCACTAACGTATGCCCCATAAACCGACAAAAACTGGGGACATCACGGGTGGTCGAATGGTCATCGGCGATCACGCTCAATGACTCACCCTCTTGCATATTGCGGACTTTCATTCTGACCATCATAACTGGCTCTGGACACCTAAGCCCTAGAGCGTCCAGATGATAATCAGCGGCGAACTCCTCCGGAACTGAAAAATCAGATCCCATAGTCCTGCCGATATTGTTCAATATTCTTCAAGTGTTCTGCCATCTCTGGCTGATCCTTCAAGTACTCCACTAAGTCGGCTAAGCAGATAATGGAAGCCACTTGCGTTCCGAAGTCACGCTCAACTTCCTGAATCGCAGACAACTCGCCCTTACCTTTTTCTTGCCGATCCAACGCAATTAACACACCAGCAAGGCTCGCGCCATGGGCATCAATAAGCTGCATGGATTCACGAATAGCGGTTCCTGCGGTGATCACATCATCCACCAGCATTATTTTGCCACTAAGGGGACTACCCACTAAAGTGCCACCTTCGCCATGATCTTTGGCTTCTTTGCGGTTAAAGCAATAAGGAGTATCTATGTTATGTTTGTCGGCCAAAGCAACCGCTGTCGTTGTGGCGATAGGAATACCTTTGTAGGCAGGGCCAAACAGCACGTCATATTCAATTCCAGAATCAATCAAGGCTTGGGCATAGTATTGCCCAAGTTTAGCCAAGTCATTTCCGGTGTTGAATAAACCAGCGTTGAAAAAATAAGGACTTTTTCGCCCTGATTTTAAGGTAAATTCGCCAAACTTTAAGACCTTGCGCGCTAGAGCAAACTCAATAAATGCTTTTTGATAATCTTGCATAGTTTACAAACCCGTTATTAGTTTAATGCGCTTTTTTGAACATCGAACAACTCGCGAAGACCGTGTTTCGCCAATTCAAGCATTTCACTCATTTCGTCAAAACTGAAAGGTTCGCCTTCAGCGGTGCCTTGCACTTCAATCAGTTTGCCTGTTTCGGTCATAACTACGTTCATGTCTGTTTCAGCATCAGAATCTTCTAAGTATTCTAAGTCAGCAATGGCATTACCTTTGTAAACCCCTACGGATAAAGCAGCAATCATGAACTTAAGAGGGTTAGCTTTTAAAATACCTTTACTACGCATGTAAGTTAGGGCGTCAACTAAGGCAACACATGCGCCGGTAATGGAAGCGGTACGGGTACCACCATCTGCCTGAATAACATCGCAATCTAAAGTGATGGTGTTCTCACCCAATAGTTTCAAATCTACGGCTGCGCGTAAGGAACGAGCAATCAAACGTTGAATCTCTAAAGTACGTCCACCTTGCTTACCGCGAGCCGCTTCACGACCTGAGCGAGTATGGGTAGAACGAGGAAGCATGCTGTACTCAGCAGTTATCCAACCTTTACCTTGGCCTTTCATAAAACGCGGCACACCTTCTTCAACTGTGGCGTTACAGATTACTTTAGTATTACCAAATTCAACCAACACCGAACCTTCAGCATGACAGGTAAACTGGCGAGTAATAGTAACAGGACGGATTTGACTGGCAGTTCTTCCACTTGGACGCATTTTTAAACTCCTAATTGATATGGCGCAGGATTATAGCCTAACTCCAGCAAATGTTGCAGTGAGCAATGAAATAAATCCCAAATCCACCCTGTAGACGGATGCTTTAGCACCGCGATGTGTGAGATAATTTTCATGGCCTAAAGACCAAGCTACAGGAACAACCAATTCCAACTCATCCCTGTAGGCGGGTGCTTTAGCCCCGCGCCCACTGTCGCAATACCAACGTAATCAATCATTCGCGAGTTGATCCTAGAGGGTCAAATAACAAAAATCACTGCGGATTGTGTTAATAACGCGTAAACTATGCCAGCATTAAAATTTTAAATAACCGAGGAATTCCCATGATATATAGCATGACCGCATTTGCCCGCAACGAAATAAAAGCTGAATGGGGCACCGCAATTTGGGAAATTCGTTCGGTTAATCAGCGCTACCTAGAAACATTTTTCCGCCTTCCAGAGCAGTTTCGTTCATTAGAACCCATGCTCAGAGAGCGCTTTAGAAAACGTCTGCAGCGCGGTAAAGTAGAATGCGCTTTACGCTACATTCCAAATGATGCCGCGGTAGGTGAGTTAAGTCTCAATGAAGACCTTGCTAAACAACTACTCAACGCCGCCGACTGGGTGCAATCACACGGTCAATCAAGCGGTGTAAACCCCGTCGACATCCTACGCTGGCCAGGAGTTATTGCCACCGTAGAAACCGATATGGACAGTATTCAAACGGATATAATGAAAGGCTTTGATGACACCCTTAACGACTTCATCCAAGCCCGTGCGGCAGAAGGTGTAAACCTTAAAGAAATGATCGAACAACGCCTCGACGGTATTCAGCAACAAGTGAAAATTGTTAGTGCCAGAATGCCTGAAATCATCACTTGGCAAAAAGAGCGACTACTCAGTCGTTTCGAAGAAGCAAAAATTGAACTTGAAGCTGGCCGAGTCGAACAAGAAATGATTATGCTAGCGCAAAAAGTCGACGTCGCCGAAGAGCTAGATCGCCTCAACTCCCACATTGGCGAAACCCACAATATCCTCAATAAAGGCGGCGCATGCGGCCGCAGACTCGATTTCATGATGCAAGAATTTAATCGCGAATCAAACACCCTAGGCTCAAAATCCATCCACGCCGACATCACCCAATCAGCAGTGGAATTGAAAGTGTTGATTGAGCAAATGCGCGAGCAGATCCAGAATATTGAATAATACTTTTAAGGCTATTCATTTCTTAGCAGATGATTTAAAACACACCGTTAGAATTCAATCTGCTGGTTTAAAATAACCGTCGCATATTAGTAAAGGGGTTTTAAATCTCAGGCTCTGAAGGGTTGACGTCGGCTATGCTTAACGAGATTATTTAGGTGAATGATTAAGTGCTCCAAGGCAGCTTATAAATTTCGTTGCTGCTCTGGTTAATCAATAAGGGACATATTATGACTAGTTTTGTCGCATTGAAAATAAACACCGACACTTTGCAAAAATGGAACCTCCCCGAGCAAGTGTATTTTCTACCAACTGAAGCCTTAATAGCTGCCGCAAGTAATCAAGGTAAATTGCCGCCTGAATTACTACTTCACGGATTACAGACAAAACTTAATGACAAAGAGATTGATAGAGCCAAATTACTCCCTGGTCTAGAAGCATTGTGTAACGTCCTGTGTGAGCCAGAACTTGAACAGGAAACAGAATGTACAGGGGTTGATTGGAGCCTAAAATATGGTTCGATTGACCTAGCCAAAGACGAAATAGTAACAATTCAGTGTAAAAACCGCTTAGTTGCCGCATTTACGTTAAAAGATAGTCAATTAATCATGTGTGCTTATGAATTTCTAGATGATAATGCGTTATCGATGGTTAAAAGGATTTGCAGTGGTTTAGATCCCGCTGGCAGAGCTTGTTCCCCAGAAAAGAAATTTAAATACAACATTCATCGCTCGGGAAAAATTTCCCAAGCGTATGCATCAGATGCAGGCACTAATTACATTAGTTATTGGCAGTATGGTCTTGGAAAATCATTCAATGGTGAGCTAGTAGAAAATTGGCGAAAGCTAATTGACCTTACCGCCATTCCATCGATGCATACCGGCACACAATTGCAAGTACACGAGTTTTTCCACCAGCCAGATTTCTGTTTCGAAAAATACATGGAAGCACTTAACGTCCAACCACATCTAGGAAATACAGCAGAGCAAAACGCAAATGAAGTTCAAGATAAATTCCTTGGTTGTATGCTTGGCGGGGCAATCGGTGATGCGTATGGTGCGCCAGTAGAATTTATCTCACGGGAACGGATTTTAGCTTTGCATGGCGATAAAGGTGTTACTTCGTTATTGCCAGCCTACGGCAAAGTGGGTGCTATTACCGACGATACTCAGATGACGCTTTTTACCGCTGAAGGTTTGCTACGAGCTTTTGTGAAAGGAAAACACGAAGGAAGGACGTCGTGGTTAGGGTGTATTGGTCATGCTTATCAGCGCTGGTTGCAAACTCAATCCCATTCATCCCCGAGTGATTTAAGGGTTATTAGAGACGGCGTACTTTGGCAATCCCCAGAGCTCCACGACCAGCGCGCCCCAGGGAATACCTGTTTGAATGCCCTTAGCACAGCAGGAGAATTTGATGAGTTGGCCCTAAATGACAGCAAAGGTTGTGGTGGTGTGATGCGTGTTGCCCCTATTGGATTATTTTGTTGGCGCGACAAAACGAATTTCACCCTTGAGGATTGTTTTAAGCTTGGCTGTGATGCGGCGCAACTCACCCATGGTCACCCCACTGGCTATTTGGCCTCAGGGGCATTTTCCGCCATCATTTATCAAATATTAGACGGTTACACCCTAGTAGATGCGACACTTTCGGTTATCCCAATACTCAAAGAGCAACGAAACGCTGACGAAACCATTGATGCAATTGAACAGGCTCTAAGGTTATCGAAAACACAAAGCGATTATGCAAAAGCCATTCAACGAATGGGCGAAGGCTGGATTGCAGAAGAGGCACTAGCCATTTCATTGTATTGTGCAATAGTCGCCAATGATTTCAATCATCTGATGAGCATATCCGTTAGCCATGACGGTGACTCCGACTCAACCGGTGCTATCTCTGGAAACCTATGGGGAGCGCTTTATGGTTTAAATAGTATTGATGAGCAGCTCGTTCAACAGGTTGAATTAACCGAAGCTATCCAAGACATCGCTAAAGACTTATTTGAATTTCCAACTTGGGATATAGGCCGTTACACATCTGATCCTGCGTTTGACAGCTTTATTCGGGACAAGTATCCAGGAAGTTAATAAGATCTAAGGATCCTAAATAGACTTGCACGACACAAACTTCTTTGATGAGCTTCCTAAGTATATCGGTAACCACCAGTCGCAGTTTTAAAAGAGCCTTCCGAGTAATAAATGCATTATGGTCATAGTTGAATCGTCATTCAACGCCTTGTTTTGACTTGTATGACGATTAACTCAATTGGTACTTTTGCGAATAGAGAATCCACCCTGTTTGTTATCAAAGCAAAAAGCCTATCGTCATGATAGGCTTTTTAAGGTTTCGCAATGGGAAGTTAACTACATCTTCAATGCGAGGTTTGCTTTTTATCTCAGTTTATTTTTCGATAACTGCAAATTTCCCATCGGTATGCACAAAACCCCAAATTGTATTGCTATCTTTTACATAACCCCAGTAACGTTGTTGACAGTTAGACACCTGATAACCCCCCTCTGGATGTTGGTCGGTGAGTCTGTAGTAGACAGAATAATGATCAGAGTAACCCGTTTCCACATAACACTCTTCTGCAAAAGCCTGAGCCCATGATTGGGTGGCTTCATCGTAGCGACCAATGGTTAAGTCGGTAAGTGTGTAACCTTCTGGTGCGGCAAATACTAACGTTAACGCATCAGCAAAGTCGAGACCATCAGGCAAGTAGCGACCATCCCAATTAGCATCGTTCCCACTGGGATTACCATTAGCAAGAGATGGATTTAAAGATGCTTCTATGTCTGTACCTTTAATGAAAACTCCATCCCGTGTTGTATGAGTTGGATTGTTTACTTCTTCACCGTTTTGGTTTACGTAAGTCAGTGAAGCAGATTCACCTTCTGCCAATACTCCGTTATCTACATCTATATCAGGCGCAACAAGATCACCATATTGGTTAAAATACGAACCTTCTTGAGTTTGGTTACCGCTGAGTAACAATACATCAGAAAGGGTAGAAGCATCATCATCGACAAACCAACTCATTGAAAATAGTTCGCGCAGACGTTCAACCTCACCCACTGTAGCCGCATATGAACTGTTATAAGTAAGATTATATCCATCAACAATAGTTGCTTGTGAGCCAATATAACCATTTTCTGCTTTGGCTTCTGAATAGGCGTAATAGTTTTGGTCTGGGGCTACCACTCTAACAGTGGCATCAGTAGTGCGGGTATTCTCATCTAACACTTGCCATGCAACTTGATCACATGTTTGCGTAGTGGTGACAGACCCAGCAACCATAAAATCACCACTGTATGTGCACCACGAGTTACTGTCATAATCATAGTGAGCACCCAAGTTCATATCAACTTCAGTTAAGGTGTGATCAGCGTAATAGGCTTTGGTGGTAATTTGACGGCCGTTGATTTCAACCAAAACAAACGAAATACCATTGCCTAAATCAGAACTAATGCTAGCGTAATTATCTCCTTCACTATTGGTCAAATTCCCCCCAGTGATTGAGTCGTAGAAGTTATTTATAAATAGCCCAGTTTCATGTTCATCATGCATACCGTACAAATCTTCATAGGCTTTCCATGACGCGTTACCGCCAATGATTTGGGTAAAGCCATTCGCTGTATCTTTGTCGTCTGCGGTTGGATGAATTAAGCTACGCGCGTATTGGTGGTCGTGTCCGGCAATATAAGTCACCTTATAATTGTTAAACAAATTTAAGATAGCAGACTCTAAGCCAGGTTCAGCCTCACTTTGCAGTTTTAAATAGCCCAACTGACCAATATCGTAACCAGCTAAGCTGGGTTCTTCCAACTCTTCATAAGCACTGATAGCGGCCTCTAATTGATTTGTATAAACTGCGATTTCTTCGGCTGATGCATTGTTCGCTATAGCGGTATCTAGGGTTTCTTGGGCAGCGTCTTTAGCTTCTTCCAGCGCAATTCTATTCGCGACGTAAGCATCGTAAATTTCTACTTGATAGGTTTGAGGACGTTTTTTAGTCGATAAGGGTTCGTGACCAAAAGCGACAATATGATCCACCTCACTAGCATTAGCGGTAATCACCTCTTCTAGCCAATCGCGTAAAATTGTCCACGTCCCTTTGTAGGCACTGCTATACAGTTCGGCAAAGTAGAAATCGAGTGCAATAAACATAGTTTTGTCTTCTATGAAGTAATACACTAAATCTTCAGCGCCGGGAAAACCTATTGCTTTACCATTATCTATATGCTCTTGAACAAGTGAACCAGTATACGCTTTATAGAGTCGATAACCTTGGTCAAAATCTACCTGGCTATAACCGTCGTAGGGGTTGATCTCATTGTATACATTATTTACGGACTGGCGTTCCCATTCTTGCTCGTTAGTAAACCATGCAGGCCAATTCCTACCATTAACCACTTCATGATTGCCTCGAGCGGGAAAAATACTAATACCCGCTTCCCTTAAAGGGACGGCAATTTTTTCCATCCATTGCACATAGTCTGACTCAGCACGATACTCGGTGATATCCCCAGTAGCCAGTACCAAATCGACGTCTAGTTCAATCATCTTATCAGTTACTGCTTCAACCAAAGGGAGAGGAATAACTTTCCAGTCAGGGCCAAAATCTTTACGGTCTTCAGGTGCAACAACAATAGGTTCGCCAGCATCATCTAGCTCAATAAATGGGTGAAATGGATCAGTAACGTTAACCAAATAGCTAATACCATCTTCATCCCAATCGCCGTCTTTTACGGCATCATTCTGACTTTCAGTACCTGCATCGTAATAACCGTCGCGATTGTAATCGACGCCAACATACTCTTTAACCGCTAAAGTATTGCCGTCTTTATCAACGTCTACATACATAGACATATTGTCGTCATCTCGGCCTTGAGTATCAGGGAAAATAGCAAAACGCAAAATATTATCTGAGGCTTCTGGTAAAACGTTTGCCCCAGACGTAGCATTAATGCCCAAAATAGGAGCTGTTGCTGTTAAGGCATCCAAGGATGATTGTAACGACGCAATTTCTGCTTCCAACGCGGCAATTTCTTCATTGGTTGTATCGCTATTAGACCCGTCTTGTAGACTGGCGAGCTCTGCTGTCATCTCATCAATCTGCGTCTGCATGGCCACTACAGTCGCATTCAAGGTGGCAACCTCTGCAGCATTAGCCGTATCTATATTATCTAGCTCAGTTTGCAATTGCGCGACTTGCTCTTGTAGTGCGCTAACTTCGGCGTCATTGTCGTCGCCAATGTTACAAGCGCTAAGCACACTCACTGCGGCTAAAGTAATAGTGAAATGTTTCAATTTCATGTTGCTTCCTTTTTATTCAAAGTAATTTGCATGATCAAAATCACGTTTTATTTTTTGGTGATCTCAATCAAGGTTCTTTGCGCAGTAAGACGGCGCTAAATCTAATAAGGGGACAGGCTTTTTTATATATTTTTTGAAGGTTTATTTGTCACTAAATTGTCACAATAAAACCGTATTATCACGCTCCCGCGTAGTTGTAATGCTGAACTCTGAATAGCCCAACTAGTCAATTTTCACTAAGTGACCTTAATTTACTTTTGTTGGAAAATTCAATGACTTACTGGCTCTACAGAATATAGCCTTAGGATTGCCTCGTATTTCGACATTAAAAGTTCGAGCGAATATTCTTATGAAAAAAAATGATCCGTTCATTAAGCTAATGCCGAAAATCAGAATGTTTGTTCAAGCACGAACACAAAACACTGATGTTACTAATGATGTACTACAAGAAACCATGTTGCGAACAATTCGAAATAACCTAAATCAGGATTCAAAGCAAAGGTTGAATAACCCGCTTGCATACTTAATTACTGTAGCTAAATCGGCTTTATTTGATCATTGGCGTAATGAAAAAAAGCATCTAACGCAGTCTGAAATACTCGACGAGCATTCACAGAGCCAACGATTAGAAGATGACTTTCTTAAACTCGAACAAGTGAGACTACTGTCGGAGGTATTAAATGATATGCCTCCACTACGGCAACAAGTATTTAGAATGCGTCGCTTGGAAGGAATAAGTAGAGAAGAAATTGCGAATGAACTAGGGTTATCCATAGAATCTGTCAAAAAGCATATTAATCGAGCCATGGTGGATATTACTTTAAGCATGGAAAAAAATGACTGGAATTAACTATAAAAATTGTCACCTTTCCTAATGATTCGACGTTTAATAAGTTAACCGAAGCAGTATCACTTGGCAGATTGAGAACAATAGATGAATGAACACAGATTAGCACGAGCCGCGGATTGGTTCGATCAACAAGACTCGCTTAGTTCTAAACAAAAAAAAGAATTTGAGCGTTGGTTAGACTTGCCAGAAAATGCAGTGGCATATCACAAAATCAGTCAAGCAATGCATTCATCAGAATTGGCCGCGGCAATGGGCACTGAGGTGAAAAATGCAAAAAGTCCTTTAAAGAAAAGATCTCAGAATAAACCCTCACCCTACATAATTAGCCTAAATCAATTCACTCCAAGCAGCGTAGCTGCAAGCCTAGCTTGTATTGCTATTTTTATGTCATTTTTTGTTTTTCTGCTTCGAACACCAGAAGAACCTCCCACCTTCATTGCTACGCCACAGGCAATATATCAACAGCAAATCCAAGCGCCAGTAGGTTCTCGTACCTCTCAAGTGTTGCAAGACGGTACTCAAGTTCACTTGAATGCTGATAGTCAATTGCAAGTGCAACAAAGCAGTACGTCTCGATATGCTCGAATGGAAAAAGGTCAAATATATTTTGATGTTGCCAAAGATAAAAAACGCCCGTTTGTCATTGACGTTGGGGATACACAAATACGAGTGTTAGGCACAGCATTTGATGTGGATCATAGCAATGCAAGTACGTTAATTACTGTTTACCAAGGTCGTGTACAAATTAAAGCTGCTGAAGTACTGGTGTTAACAAAAGGGGAGCAAGTTTTAGTCGAAAATGGACAACCTAGAAAATTAGAAGCAAAGCAACTACCAATGTTACCTCCTTGGCGTAGTGGCTGGCTGGAAGTTGATCAGCGTCCGCTTCAAGAAGTAGTCGAACATATGCAGCGGTATATCGAAAAGCCGGTCGAAATAGCGTCTCAAGAATTGCTTAACCTTAAAATTAGCGGTCGTTTTCCACTGGATCAGTCGCTACAGTCGTTAACCCTAATTGCCAATGCACAACAATTCAGCCTAACCCATGACGACCACAAAATTACTCTTAGCTATTAATCATCAGTTAATTTTTAAGTTCGCATTTGGTTTTTTAACTATTTTTTGCTCCGCATGCTAAGGCATTATTTTGCTATTTTATAACCCTGGTAATAGTCGGCTATACATGGACTTAATCCTCATACACTGGTTATTTCATAGTATCTTTTTTTATGTACCCAACACTATGGCAAGTAGCATCATTCATGTGCAGCCAAATACCAATAGCAAACAATTCATTCAGATACAAAATAGCTCAATTGAAAATGCAATAAGGCAAATATCGGAAGTTTATCAAGTTCCTGTAGTGATCAATGGAAACAATGAAAAATCAGAAAAGAAAATCAATATAGAAGGATTATATAAGCTCAACGCAATCCTCAACAAAATTACCAAAAATAGTCTTTGGAAATACACTATAACAGCCTATGGCATTGAATTTACTCGAGTAGTTAAAGACGTTACCAACTCCGCGGCTGACAATATTGATGAAATTATAGTAACAGGTTTGCGCGCGTCTTTAGATAAAGCTAAGCAATTAAAAAGTCGCACTGTGGTAGTTTCAGATGCCTTGGTATCTGAGGATATGGCAAATTATCCTGATATTAATATGGCAGAATCCCTGCAAAGAATTCCTGGGGTGGTGATTACCCGTGAAGCAGGTGAAGGTCGTCAAGTCTCGCTGCGAGGGACCTCTCCTGATTTTACCTTAGTTACCATCAACGGCATGCCTGTACTTGCAAATAACGATTCGCCCATGGACAGTCGCGTGCAAAAACAACATGATCGCTCTTTGGATTTCAATGTGTTTTCGTCTGAACTATTTAGTCAAGCGCAAGTACTTAAATCATATAGTGCAGAGCAAACGACCGGAGGACTAGCGGGCACATTAGCATTACAAACTAACCGGCCGTTTGACCAAAAGGGGTTTCATTTTGTGGTTGCTCCCCAACTCGGCAACAATGAATATACTGATAAGGCCGCACCGCGTGTAACGGGTTTAATTTCAAATACGAGGGGGAATTGGGGCGCTTTGCTTTCGGCATCAGAGGGACGTCGATTTGTAGAAGAGCGCGGAGCAAATACGATTCGATGGCGAGCAATTGAACCTAGCGGAATATCACTAACCTCTTTGTCTCCTGAAATTCAAAAGGCCTTTGCGAACAATGAAGTCATAATGCCACGGGGTAATCGTTATTCTTTATGGCAAAGTGAACAAAAAAGGCAAGGGTTAAACTTGTCAGTTGAATACCAAGGTAACAAAGCTTTAGCTCGTGTAGACGTTCTGTACGCCGTTTTAAGCGCAAACAGAAATGAGTTCCATCTTTATCCACGGGGCGATCAATCAACACCGATAATACCTGGTACAACCGAATTCGTTGATGCTCAATTAAATGCCAATAACGAACTGGTATACAGTGTATTCAGTAATGCAAGAGTGGCAACTGAAAGTCGCGCGCAAAGTACCAAAACAACCTATAACCAAACTGTATTTAATAGTTCAATAAACCTATCGGAAAAATGGTCATTAGATTTACTATTAGGATTAGAAAAATCTAACTTTGAGATTCCCACAAGTAATAAAATTTATACGCAAGGCACGTCAGATATTAGTATCGATTACCGCACTGACCGCTTTTTTGCCGATATTAAATATGGCAGCGACCTTAAACAGCAAAGCCTTTGGGAAATGCGAGAAATCGATTTAGAGGAGTATTTTGCAACAACCCAATATCAACATGGCAAAGTGGCCCTAAATTACCAAGCTTCACCAAACCTTCTATGGCAATGGGGACTTGAAAGCACTACCTTTGACACCCGAACATTATCAATATATCAAAATGATTTATTGTTAGACCTATGGTCAACTACCGCACAGTATTTACCCAACAAACATACTTTATTAGTAGATTCTCACCCCAACGTGGGTTGGCTAGGCTTACAAACCCACGATGCTATTCAATACTTTGGCATTGATCCTTATTCATTAACTAACAATGTCGGATTGATTGAACGATTTGAAGATAACTTAAAAGAAAAAAAATCATCTGCTTTTGTTACATTAAAGTGGCAACACAAAGAGTTTTTAGTGGTGGTGGGCAGTCGTTACCAACAAGAAATAACAAATAGTGGGAAAAACTTTTCTAGTAAAAATACTGGTAGCAAACATGTTAACTGGTTACCAACTATGAATGTAGTTTGGCGACCAGCGTTACCTTATACATTTAGATTCAGTTTGTCTCGCAATTTAGCGAACCCTTCACTTGATGATTTGAAAGACTATGCCGAATATGACCCTATAGACAACGTTATCTATGCCTCAAATCAAGACCTGCACCCCTATGCCTCAACTAATATTGACGCATCTATAGAATGGGAAGCAAACGATCATATGGCATTGTCAGTAACGCCTTTCTTTAAATCAATTAATGACTTTATTACACCACAAGCAAGATCTTTAACCTTCGCTGAAACGGGGCTAGAAAACACATGGCAAGCTAGCGGACTTTCTGACAACTCCTCCATTACACTAGTTACCAATCAAAATGCAGAATCTGTTTCTTTGTTTGGCTTTGAAACTATGTTGCGTTATGAATGGTCGTATTTAACCTCTATTTGGCAACACGTGGGTATAATCGGCCACTTCAACTATACCCATGGAACTAAGGGGTACAACAATAACGATGGGCAGTTTTTGTTTAAGAAGGCATTGCCTTATTTATCAAAAAAAACTGCCGCTGCGACTTTGTATTACGATGATAAAACCCTAAGTGGACGAATATCAGTGTCCTATCGAGATAATTATATCCATCAAGTCAACCCTATGACCTTGCAAGACGAAGATGAAACAGGTTTTCATTCCACTATGTATATTGATGCTAGTTTTAGCTGGCAGTTGAATCCACAATGGCAGTTCACCGTGGAAGCACAAAATCTCAGCAATGAACGAGAAGAACAATATAGTGACTCTGCAAATAGAGCATATAACTCAACCACTAGTGGTCGTACATTTTACCTAGGATTAGTGTATCAATATTAGACTCATTTAGTGCCAATGAGTCGACTATTACAAACACCTTTGGTGCTTGTATTTATTCTCACTTGCTTCTCTAATTAAGCGTTTTACATTGGCTATTTTAGGCATAAAACCTTCAATTTTTTGGTATTCATCGCGGTGACTGATTCTGCCTAGTACGCCTTTTTTCGCAAATAATCGCAACTCGTCTTTTAACTGCTCATTAATGGATTGGATCTCAGTTAGGCTTTGATTTTGTACCTCAATGTTTTGTTTTTTAAATTTACTAACAAAGCATTGGCATAAATCGACACTTTCAGTTTTACTGGTTTTACCATCGAATAAACCCACAAGTTCTTCACCGCTAATATCATTAACTACCTGAAATTGAGCCATATAATTTACAATGGAATGTTCGCTTTTGTCTCGGCAGTTGCTGTATAGACTATCAATTGTTATATGTTTGCTGCATGCAGTCAGCAGGGTAGTGATTAACAATATAAAGACCAGTACTTTCACCTTATTTCCTTGTTTTAAGCCTTAGGATTGCTTGTCGAGATTAGGTCTAGATTGAGCTTAGACTAAACTTAAATTGGGTCTAAACTGCAGTATAACTAAATGAATCGGGTACACGAGTTAATGGTTATCCGCGCAGGTCTCTCTCATTAGTTGTTTTAATTGATTGAGGCTGTCTATTGCATTGCTAAAGTGCTCTTGGGTAACGTTATCTTCGACTTGTTTCGCCAGTTCACTAATACGGTCAAAACCATAACTGCCAGCAGAGCCTTTTAATTTATGCATGAGCTGCTGCACTTGATGCCAGTCTTGCTGGTCAGCTGCGGCTTGCATGTCGGCAATTTTTGACTCAAAACTATTTTTATAGTCTTCTATTAACCGTTCAAACTCGTTACTAGGCTGGGTATCTTGCTGTGCAATTTGATTGTAGGTTTTTAAATCCATTAACTCGGTTAACTTTGCATAGAAGGCTTCGGTCTTAATGGGTTTACCAAAGTGTGCCGTTGCGCCAGCTTGCATCACTTGTTGAATACTTTCGCTGTCGACATTAGCGGTCAGCATTAAAATAGGGCATTGCACTCCAAACTCTAACAATCGCTGAGTGGTTTCTAAGCCGTCCATATCAGGCATTTGCATGTCCATTAATATCAACTCAAATCGATGCTGTTTAGCCAGTTCTAGGGCTTCAAAACCGCTACTTGCTAAACTCATTTTCACACCGGTTTTTCTTAGTAAATAAGCCACTAATTGTAAATTATCTTGGTTATCGTCCACACACAGAATATGGCCTGACAATCGTGGGATTTCCACGTTGTTGTGGCGATACTCCATGGCAATGTCGTCCGCCTCTTTTTGCGAGGTTAACATAGCTCTGTTGTGAGCTTCAGCCCAAGGGAGATACACAGCAAATTGGCTGCCTTCTCCTTCTTGCGAGGTCACTTTGATGTGCCCGCCCATAATTTCAATCAGCTGTTTACTGATATATAACCCCAGTCCTGTACCGCCGTATTTACGATTAATCGCTGAGCTACCTTGAGAAAACGCAGTAAACAAACGTAATTGTTGCTCTTCACTCATGCCCACGCCACTGTCAGAGACCACAAAAATCAGACGTCGTTTATAACTATCAAAATAAACCTGTAATTCCACTTTCCCTTCGTCGGTAAACTTAATGGCGTTGTTGCATAAATTAAGCAATATTTGTTTTAGGCGAGTAGGATCGGTGTTGATAAAGCGCGGCAAAGGGAAGTGCAGTTGCAAATTAAACTCTAAGCTTTTTTCTGCGGCAAAACGGCGCATGTAGGATTGAACTTCATTTAACAAACTCACGGTACAGGTATCGATATTTTGCAGGTGAATTTTTCCCGCCTCGATCTTCGATAGGTCGAGTACATCGTTGATAATATTAAGCAGGTATTGGCCACTACTGTTAATTGCTTGAGTCGCTTGTTGCTTCTCCTGATGACTTGCTTGTGCATCATCTAGCACTTGGGTATATCCAATGATGGAATTTAATGGTGTGCGTATTTCGTGACTGACATTGGCTAAAAAGCGGTTTTTTGCCTCATTGGCAGACTTCGCCAACTCTTGTTCTTTTTGCACAATTTCAATTTGATATTTGGCTTTATTGGTTTGCCTAATTTCTTCAGCCTGATCCTTTATCTTTTGTTCACGCTCCATAACAGCGTGTTGCATATTGCCAAACTCTAGGGCTAATTCACCTAACTCACTTTTCTCAGAGACCTGAATGGTTTCACTGTACTTACCACTGGCGACCAATTTAGCAGCATCAAGCAAACGCCCCACAGGTCGGGTAATACTGCGGGCAATGTAATACGAGCCCATCACCGCCAACAATAAGCCCACGGCAAAAAACGGCAGCAACTCAAGCATAAACTGCCGCAAAGTTTTCAGCCATGACTGAATCGAATCTTGTAATACCACCACAAACTGTCGTCGATTATCTTCAAACAGCATAAATGGCAGTAATACAGTGTCATGGGTGTCTACAGTTTGAAACTCAATTGAGCGACTTTGGTCTGGCAGCATTACACTGCTTTTGGTAATGGCTTGATTGAGGAATTCATCGTTATTTATTGTCGATAAGGGCAGTAATGCCTGATTGTCACTAACAACCGCCAGGTTAATATCTAAAGAAATTAGGCTTTTAATACGGTCAAACAAACTTAAATTGAGTTTTTTCCCCATAATCAGCCAACCAATGACGCCGGGCGCTCGAATCGGTTCAGCGGAAACTAAAAAGGGTTGCTCCCCCATCATAGTGATCCAGGCTTGGTGTTTTTGCTCGTCACTTAATTCTCGACCCAAGGCCTGTACAACTTCATCGTCTTCACCTCCGTATTGGGAGATAAGGGTAAACTTCTTGTCTAACACCAAAGCAACGTCGGCATCAATACGACTACCAAAATTAAATAAAATTGTGCGGATTGATTCTGAATCTTCCCCTTGACCAATTGCGCTGCGCAGAGCCCAGTCTTTAGAAACCGTTTCGACGTTAAGATCAAGTTGGGACTTCGCGTTTGCCAGTTCATTCAAAAATACATTACGGCCGACACTCAAACGAGATAGAAACTGACGTTCGGCTTGATTATAAGCCGCGTTATAAATACTCAGAAGGGTTAACGCAAATACCATACTAAAAAGGCTCACCACTAATACAAAAATTTTGATTTGTAGTGGGGTCCAGATTAAATGTTTGCGTTTACTTAGCATTGGTTTCAATTTAAACCTAATCAGTTAATAAATAATCAAGATGTTGAAAATCAACAGGCCTTTCAACTCATCGGTAACAGACTCTAACAAAATGACCCGAACCATTATGAATTACTTTCAGGTAATTCAGTGTAGATTTGACCGATTCTGTCAGACTTTTTGACAGCCCCCCTAAAACCTACCTCCCCTTAGAAAGCTCAACTCTATGTTTTTAAACAAGATTAAAAACATGGTTCGATTTATGCTGTATAAGAAAAGTACAGTTTTTTTGATTGGTAACCCCAGAAGTATCAGGTGATGTATGTCTTGTTTAACTCGTAAGTTGCAACAAAATTTAACACGTTATGTCAAAAAGCACAGCGCTTATATAGCAGATAAGCCAGTGGCAAGTGTAAAAGAAGAGTTAGTAGATAAAGGCCTGTGTCCTTCGCACATTACTGATGATCAGATGCGCGAGATATTGCGATGTGCTTATGGCAACGATAGATAATTAGATAGTTAGATAAATAGATAAATAGATAACAAGTACCTAGCCATCAAGTTTAGAAAATGGTTATGATGTTGTCGGTTAATTCAACCACAGTCCTGTGAGTGTTATCTATCTGCACGTCAAGTTATATGGCAATGTGCTGGTCAAAGTAGCGATTAAAATCAATATCAAACTGACTAGGCTTCACGCCTTTTTCTACTTTCATTTGACTCTGCGCTAAATCAATATCTTTTATAGGTAAGTAGTTTTGGGTGCGAGCAGAATAAAACACTTTAACGACAGGCTTTAAAGGGGCAGATTCATTACTTGCCACCACCATACCAACCTGTTCATTATTTAATTTCACTAAGCTACCTACAGGATAAACACCCACGCACTTAATAAACATCTGCACAAGAGGCAGATCGTATTTAACGGGTGAGTCGCCCAAAAGTATTTTTAGCGCTTTTTGGGAAGACATTCCTGATTTATAACACCGGTCGGCAGTTATGGCGTCATAGGTATCTACGATTGCTATCATGCGACCATACTTACTAATTTCTTCACCACGTAAACCTTCAGGATAACCATACCCATCTAGACGCTCATGGTGCTCTGACATTATTTTAATAATATGTTCTGGCAGCCCTATTTCTTCTAAGGTTTGTATGCCATGAAAAACATGATCACGCATAATATTCATTTCGGGATCGGTCAGGCGGCCAGGTTTATGCAAAATACTATCTGGAATTTTAATTTTACCAATATCGTGTAAAAAGCCAGCCAGAGCCAGCTCTTGCACTTCTATTTCTGGCAACTCGATAAATTGCGCAAAGTTGGCTAACAAAATGGCCACGTTAAGCGAGTGTTCTAGCAAATAACTATCTTTTTCACGTATTTTAGTTAAGCACATCAATGCATTGGGGTTTCGGTCGATAGAACCAACCAACTGCTCAGTAAATTCTTTAGGTAGCTTTAAATCAACTGGTAAGCCTTTGGCTACCAATTTGAGCATCCTATTTTGAATCACTTTACCTTTTTCATGTAATTGCTTAGCTACTGCAATTTCTGCATCAAAGGTAATATGCCCTTTAGAGGAGCGGGGATCTTGTGCTTGAGAAGATAAGGTGGTGTCGACGTCAGACTCGGGCTCGGGTGTGAACTCCTTGCTAGGATCGATAAGAAGTCGAACAATGCCTTTTTTTCTAAGTTGGCTAACAATAGCGCGCTTGGTAACCTTTCCTTGGCTTTTAATTTTCATATTGCCACGCTGTTCAACTATCGCTTGAACGAACATACCTGGCTTTAATTCATCAATTGAAATTTCTTTTAACACGCTTCAAAAGCTCGATGATTAAAATACATACACTTAAACATAAACTACACCGCCGTTTGGCACAAGAAAACTCTATGTAATCTTTAAAATTATCAAATGTTTATAGCAATCAGATATGCGTCATATTGAATGCTTTTCGAACACGCTTTTAATAGCAACGCAGCAAGCTACATTGGCATTAGTAATTCAATTTAAATAGCAGCTCAGCCAGATCAGGTTGCCATTGAAACGTTTTCAATTTCACTCTGTTATTAAAAACAGCAACATTCTCTTGTTGCAATAAGCCTATTTGCAAATTGGACTTTTCACTTTGCGCCGGAAACGCAATTTTACCATCTGAGCGAAGTACTCGGTGCCAAGGCACCTGCAGTGAATCGGGCGCATAACCTAAGGCTTTACCTACTAAACGGGCTCGTCCAGGCAATCCCGCCAAATCAGCAATTTGACCATAACTGGCCACTCTACCGACTGGAATTTGCAATACTGTATTCCAAATCTGCTGATGATACTGATGATTCACGTTACGATTCTATTGACCAGTCACGCTAACGGATATTGCAAATTCAATTGTTCGACATCCACAGGCTCACCACGTCGGTTAACTTGGCGATACAAACTAAGTTCATTAGGGCTTACGAAACCAGCCACCTGCTCTAAATCATTTAGTCTTGCTCCTTGGGCGACTAAAAAGGTTAGGTAAGTATGACGCAACGCTCCAATTGAAAACTGCTCAGCAAAAGCCAAACCGGCATCATGGGCAATATTTATCATCATTTGATCAAGCTGCTGAGCATCAAGTCTTCCCCCCAATAGTAAACTGTCTTCAGCTTGATTGGCCTGCAAGTTTTGAATAATCTGTATACACTCTGGGCTAGCGGGAACGCTTCTAGCGTATTCACCGGAAATTTGTAAAGATTGCGTTTCTATATCGATATCTTGAACTTTAAGGTTAAGCAATTCACTGGGACTGACACCATTTAAAATCAACGAAATAGCCAACTTCCCATCACGATTCGCGACTTTATATAAACTGCCACATTCCGCTTCAGATAATAAACGAGCCGCACTTGGCGTGTTGGCTTGAGCCAATTGCAAAGGTGCTTGTTGGTGACCTAACTGCGCCTGCTTTTGTTGCTCTAAGGCTTGCTGTGCTGCCACTTGCTGCTCTAAGGTTAATCCTGAAGAAGGAGGAACCACATTATAACTTGTCATGGTAGGTGCAGGTGTTTTTTGGCGATGAATGAAGCTGAATATCAGCAACGCAAATAAACTTACCAATACTGCTGCAGCAAGTGCGATGGCTGAATCACGCCAGTAATTCGGTGATATGGGGTAAGTGGGAACAAAAGGTTGCTCAAGAACATTAATTTTGGCTTGAAACGGCTTTTGAACTTCCGTTTCTACTAGTTGATCTTTCAATTGCTGAGCTTGTTCTTGCAACTGACTCAAAGAACGATTTAATCGACCATATTCTTTTAATTTTTGGTTAAAAACAAGAGCCTCTTTGCCCAGTTCATCTAACTGAATTTCCAATTGTTTTTGCTTCTGCTCAGAGGCAACAACTGTACGTTGCAGGTCTTCTACAAATCTCTTTTGGCTTTCTGCCGCCTCAACTTCGTATCGAGTTTTCAACTCTTGTAGTCGACGTTTTTTATTCACAATACTAGGATCTAATTCCATGTATTCAGCAGTATATCGTTGTGATAACTCGTAAAGCTCTGCTTCACTATCTTTGATGGTACTGCGTATGCCGTCTAATCTTCTTTTATCTCCAGGATGAATAACTGAGTCACCTTGGGCGATACTCAGTTTTACGCTTTCTAATGTTGCAGTGGCTTCTGTTTGTTGGGTTTCTGCAGTATCTAACGCTGCGCCCATACTCTTAATTTTAGATAGCGCGCGATTTTCATCACGCTCCATAGAAATAATGTTATTTTCTTCGCTGTACTGCTCAACTAAATCTCGTTGTTCAAGAATCTTCTGTTCCAACGCCAGAAGCTTTTCCTGCCCTAATGATAGATCTTCTACTGTGTTTTCTTCCGTTTCCTCTTCTAATCTAGCCAGATATAAAGCCAGCCATTGTTCGAGTACCGGTTGTAAATGGTTTCTATTTTCACCCGTTGTGAATAAGTTAATAATCCGACTGTCTAGGTGCTCTTCGGTAGACACCATTTGAGCCAGCTCTTCAGTAGTAAAATTGAGCGAATACTCGTCTGCAAGTTGCACACGTAAACCATCGAGGATTCGGTTACTAGTAAGACGTTTATTGTTGAGGGTGATTTGCTCCTCAGGTACCGCAGTTTGTTGATTATTAAGCTGTTGGGCATAGCTAAAGTGAATTATCGCTTGGCTTTGATAAATAGGTGAACGGCTCCATATCCAAATCATAGCCACCACAAAAACCAGTAAAAAGCTGATACTCAATACCCACCATTTTTGTTTTTGCAGTTTTTTACTTTCTTCCTCAGAGCGCCTATCCGAACTTTCCGTTCCGAACTGTGGTGGGATCACTTCCACGTTTTCACTAAATGACATGTTTTATATCCATATTCCTTAAACGTACGCCTGACAATAAAACAAACACACGAAGATTTTTATACCTAATAGATTATCAGCTATAGTAAGGCTCTGCGACTGATATTAAGTTCCCCAAAAAATAACTTGGGAGGCCAATACTAGATACTAAAACCTTAACCCATTTGATGACAAGCTGTTACGGAAAAACCTGCAATGAAAAAACGCTGTATTTGTCCCCATTGTAATTACCCCCAAACGGTATGCATTTGTGCATTTATCAATGAAGTCGAAGTTCCATTACAAATAACCATATTACAACATCCCCTAGAGTCTAAACACGGCAAAAATACAGCAAGATTGCTTCCATTGTGTATAGAAAATTCGGAAATTCTAATAGGCGAGAATGAACAAGATTTTGCCGACGTGAAAGAACCAGTTATCAGTACTTTTCAGAATACCTGGGTTTTGTACCCCAACACAGATAGTCAGCCACTAGAAGAGCACAAAACACACTATCCCAACACGCTTCCCGATAGGTTAATCGTGATTGATGCCACTTGGCGGAAAGCGACAAAAATGTGGCAGTTAAATCCATGGTTACATGAATTACCAAGCTGGCATTTTAATACCTTACCGCAGAATCAATACCGTATTCGTAAATCTAAACTTGAACATAGTCTGTCTTCACTAGAAGCTACGGCTCACGCACTAAAGCTTATTTACAATACAGACACCCAACCTCTGTTAACCTTATTCGACGCTATGCAAAAACAGCAGGAAAAGCACACGCCATCACACCACTTAAACAACAGATTCAAGGTTTAAAGCAATTAGAGTAATTACTTTTGACGTTTAAAATGAAACCATTTTGGCAGCCTACCGACTATAACAACATAGTAGGCAAAGATTCCTAAAGCAGAAAAAATTACACCACTGACTCCCGGCTCCTGCCAATTACCAATCCAAAGACAGTAAATAGAAAACGCAATCACCAAAAGGGTAGGGGATGCAACTAGGGCTATCATTACACGCACGTTAGCGGGTATTTTCCCAACCGCTGGCTTGTGATCATTTGAGGTGGATGAGTTTTCTGTCATATTTTACCTTCTTAAATCATTTTAGGGCTGCAGAAAATCAATCACACTCTTCACCGTAGAGTCAGGATCTTCTTCGTGGGGAACATGACCAAGGGTAGCAAAAATAACCAACTCACTGTTTTCAATTTCTTCTTGAAAACGTCTTCCCAAATCAACGGGAATAAGGCGATCTTCTTGTCCCCAAATAATTAAGGTAGGCTGTTTAATCTCAGGAATTCGGTTAATTAAATCGTTAGGCTGAGTTTGTGCAAAGCGCGCTTCTAATGCCTGCCTGTTACCCTCGCGAGTGGTTAATTGATAATAACGATCAACCAATTCAGGAGTTACTTTACGTGGGTCACCATAAACGTTTTTGACACTTTTCACCACTAAACTGCGGGGCAACATGTCGCCTATTAAAAATTTAAGCAGTGGTTTTTGAGAAATGGTGAAGGCTAAAGGTACCGAAGTAGATTGATACGGATATCCACTGGCATCTACTAAAATGAGCTTTTCTACCCGTTGCGGATAAAACACCGCTGTTGCCCAAGAAATATAACCTCCTAAAGAATTTCCAGCCAAAACAAAACGCTCAACACCTAGATTGTCCATTACATCAATAACGGTCTGGCTATATTGCTCAATAGAATAATCATTTTGCGGATTAGGACCGGTTAAACCAAACCCAGGCAAATCAAAACGTATAACTCTGCGCTGAGATTTTAATGTTTGTGCCCACCCTTCCCAGGTGTGCAAAGAAGCACTGGTGCCATGGAGTAAAACGATTGGCAGAGGATCATTTTTAGGGCCTTCATCCCGCAAATGAATTTGCATGCCGTCAACATCAATAAGTTGCGAAGGAGGTGGAGCCCATTTAGGTGCAAGTTCAGCAACAGTTCTATCAGGTTGTTGGAAGAGAATAAATAGCACTGCATATATAGCCACCAGCAGCAGAAGTAGCGACCCTAACAATGTTGCTAATCGTTTAATCATTTACTATTCCATACTGCTTTCGTGATCATATAACGTGTCTTCTTTAGGTTATGTTTGTCTGTTTACGCTGAGCATTTTTCAGCAATACAACACTCAATACGATTAAGGGAATATTGGTTGTTACCGGGTTAAATGCCGCCACAGCCACTTGTGGAACAAAAATAATGGTGAAAACCAACAAAGCTACCAAATTTAGAGCGCTAAAATAAATGAGTAGGAGATTTTTGTAAAACAAAATTAAGGCGACACCCAAAATGACTTCAGCAAAGCCAGCAATCTGGGTAATAATCAAACTGTTTTGGGCGTTAAAGCCTAGCGCTGCGGTGATCACTTTTTCCACAGGATCTACATGCAATAGTTTAGGAACTAAGCCGTGATATATCCAAGCTAAACCTAGGGTGATTCTAGCTAGCTGTACAAGGGATAAATTTAACAACATTCAAGCTGTTCAAAACGCAGTTTTTTGCGATACAGATAGATAGAAATGAGCAATGGTAAAGGGCAGATAAGAGCAAAAACTGGGTCCCAATCCATGAAAAATAGAGTACAGAGTACGCAGCCTACGGCCCCGCAGATTAAATGAAAACGGTAGAACGAGATACTGTCTTCATAGGCGTCAGGAAACACTAATTTCAGCTGCAACTGAAACACGCCCCACACCCCAACTGAACTCAAAATAACGCCAAACACAATCAAATAGCCAATATCAAAACCACGGCTGATCATCTGCATTCCAGTGATAAACCCAGAATTAATAACGCTGATCCAAATAGCTACCACCGCGCAAAATCCCCCAAGGGATTCTATCAAAAATACCTTTTTGTTAGTTTTTTTCACCTTGAATCGGGCTCACTTATCTATCTACTCTGACAGAAATACTAGCACGCAAAAACCAAGGTTTTAACACCCTAATAGTGGTAAATGTTTAATTTTGTGGTACTTGAGAGTTAGTTCAATGCAGTGGGATAACACGGTTTCAGGCAACGCCATGTTTAATGGCAGCGCAATAGCGCGACGACCAACGAAATTTAATTGGTCGGCGTAGAGCTCTTTGCAGGTTTCTATTAATTTAGTTTGGCAGTTTACATAAATAAAAATAAAGTCTGGTTCCCTCGGCTTCCAATCCATTCGTAATGTACTGCCACTCTTGCAAAGGTAACTAGGCTCTCCCCACTTTAAGGTCTCTTCAAGATTTTTGACCTCAGGGCAGCGAGTTGCCACCTGCAAAATAAGCTCACGCAAAGCGAACAAGGCTTCTCGCGGTTTTGCTGGGTAACAAGCAATGAGATCCAACACCGGTTGCCCTGGAGTAAACATCATAATTTTCCTAAATTGACGTTAAATACTCATAATATACAAGGCATTGAAACCATTGCACTAAACAAATTAGGAGCCTAACCATTCCATTGCGGCTTGCGCATCATCAAAGAACTTAATCTCGCCTGAGATAAACCAACTGCCTAGTTTTGCAGCATGTTGCTGCCATTTTTGGTTACCGTAGATGGCAATTTTTTGAAATTCATTATTGTGTTTTAAGCCTAGTTTGAAATCGTCCCAGGCCGCTCTTAATTCCCAACCCTCTAATTCAGTTGCATCAATGAATGCATTAACTTTAGGCTCTTTTACTTGTGCCAAAGCGCCATCGATCATAGGGGTTATGATTTCATAATCTTCATGGGTTAACTTTCCCACTGCTTGCATAGATAAGAAAAAAGTTTTATCAACGCGCTCAATACCAATAGATAAACCGTGTTTTTTAAAAGACATAATTATGACTCCAAGAATTAGGTTTGAAATATAAGTAGAGTGATTCTACTAACCTGATTACAACACGTTAGTACTTGGGTCTTTTTGATTGAAATCAAACATTGAGGGGTATTTAGCAGTCATGTTTGATTTCACTGATGTTTAAAACCACAAAGACTACTGGCAATTTACCACTACAGATAACGCTTCTTTCCAAGCTAACTCAGAGTCAAAATTATCAATAAGTCCTGCACTATGGGGTTGCTCAGTAAAGGCTCCCATACCATGTTGAATCATGTAGGTTGGGAAGTAACGTGGTTGACCTAGTTGTTTCAACGTCTCACACATACCAGCATTATCAGAGGTTTTCTGGGTAACACTCGCTAAAAATGAATCTAGAGCGGGTTTCTCAATATCGCCAAAAGCATTCATTCTCAATACCATTATAGCCTGATGTGCGGAACGATCTGCGACCCTTCGGGTGTCAAAATAACCATAGCTCATGGCGACTAGATATAAATCGGATGCCTTATCAACTTCCCCTTGGTCCATACAGGCGGTTAACCCCAAAAACAAATCCGCAGTGGAGTGGGACGAACTCACTTCATTCATGCCAACACAACCCAAGGTGGTGCTAGGTTGCAAATTGCCTTGAGCTTCATAATTTGTGGTGTTAGGAGTGTCGGTTGTCTGGCAGGCTGACAAACACAATAACAGTACACTTATCACTATTCTTTTAATTTCCATGGGCAACTTCTTTGTAGTTAAATAATTCATATAAACGGGAGTTAAGGGTGATTAACTCGCACTCACCACCATGTCACTAAACAGCGCAAGGCAAAAACCAAATACAGCCCCCAAAGGTGGAGCCCAGTGTTTATCCAAACGTGATTGCGGAGCAATATCTTGGAATATGATGTACAAAATGCCACCTGAAGCAAACAGCATAATTGCCCCTAACACCCCTTGGTAATCTGACAGGAAAATATAACCAACGAGTCCAGCAATAGGACCTAAGGGAATTAACCCTGCCATAGTCAAAAGGGTTTTGCTCGATTTATTGCCATTTTTATTATTGATTTCACGATAGCTATTAAAGCCCTCAGGAAGGTTTTGTAGACCAATAAAAATCGCTAACAAAGGCGCGACTGGAGAGCCAAGGGCCACAAGGCCGCCCAACGCAACAGCTTCGGGAATGTAGTCCAGCATCATTCCCATAAGTTGTGGTGAATCCTGCTTTTTTAAGCCTAGGCGTCGTTCAATGAAAAAGAAAACAAAGCCGCCCAACAGCACAATAGGAATTGAAAACAGCGAACCTTGCATGTTGGCTATACCTTCAGGTACTAATACTACTGCAACAGCGCCTAGTAAAATACCACCACCAAAAGCAATCACTGAATGGCGAACTTCTCGCTCAATCCAAAGCGGCCGTATATGGTCAAAAGTGGCCAAAAATCCACCTATAAGTATGCAGCTTCCAGATAAACCGGTAAGCAAGACAATGGTTAAAATTTCAGACATTTGATTCCTACAAACCTATAAAAACAGATCAAAGACTTAGGTAAATGTTAATTATCTTTTGGTTCATTCCTATCACATTTTTTGCAGTCCAACATGAAGCCTAACTTGGCGTTTCTTCCCGATACTGTTTGAACCCATGGTCGGTTCGTCCAAGGCGGAGAATGTCTAACGTGTTGGTTATGACCACAGTCTAGCTCAGCTACCCAATGATCTTCATCATCTTGGTGATACCCCGAAATTGCGCGCTTCATTTTGTCTATCAACTTGTTAAAAATTGCTCATCAAAGTTTAAAATAGCATTAGAATCAGTCCGCCTACGAACATAATTCCATAATATTTAGTGCCAGATGGAAAATGCGACAATAGCCAGAAGTAAAGCATGGATAATATAGCTAACACTAAACTATAAAATAGCGTATGCAAAATAGATGAAGTAGAAATAAGACCAATAAAAATTAACGGCAAAGTAAACAAAAGTGTGGGAGGGGTGGGTTTATCTACAACGTCATGCAACTTCAATGCGGCGAGTAGTAAAAACAATTTAATAATTAAAAACATTGTTACTCATCCTTGTGTACTGGGTATTAAACCAAAAACTAATTATGATTGTTTTACTTTACTTCAATCAAATCCAACTTGTTACCATACAAATCTTGAAACACTACCACAGTGCCATAGAGCTCTTCCCGAGGTTGCTCATCAAAGACCACACCTTTGGCTAGCATCTGCTGATAGTCTCGCCAAAAATCATCTGTTTGAATAATCAAAAAAACGCTGCCTCCAGCTTGATTTCCCACAGCAGCGAGTTGTTGTTCTGACCCAGCTTTGAGCAATAACAAATTACAGCCTTGGGAGTTCGCGGGAGAGACCTGCACAAACCTTTGCCCCTCCCCCATATCGATGTTTTGAACGATTTGAAAATTTAACTTATCCGTATAAAAGTCGATTGCTTCGGCATAACTTTTCACCAGCAACGCTACACTCGTTAATTGTTGTTTAACCGACTGACTCATTCCATAATTCCATTTTGTTGATTACATATCACTAAGCAGACACCTAACGATTAAACTTGTTTTATTATTCGGGTGTTTGATCTAGGTTTTTATCTTCCGCTCGTTTTACTCGTATTTTATTACCACCGACCATTTTATAATTTAAGTTTGTGATCGCAGCTTTAGCTTCTCCGGCTTTAGGCATTTCCACAAACCCGAAGCCTTTAGATATACCACTGTCTTGATCAATCACTAAACTACAAGATTGCACCTTACCAAACTCCTCGAACAAACGTTTTAATTCATCTTCGCTGGTTGTTCGATCTAAATTACGTACTAAAATTTTCATGTAGGTTTCCTAAAAGCGCGGTTAATTGAGGATTCACTTCAGCATATTCAAGTTGAAGCTTAGTACTTTGCAGAATAGCAAAACGCTGTACCCAGCTAGGCTAATTAGGCAAATAGTTGAGAAATTATAACACCGATAAAAAACAACATCGGCTTTAAAAAATCGCCTCACATAAAATAGTCACCTTTACGGGTACTAAATTTATTATGAACCTAGGAATAGATTTGGTTTCTGCCATTTTTTTTCGCCATATAAAGCAAATCATCGGTACGACGAATAAGCTCGCTGACGTTATTTTCTTTACTCGGAAAGGTGGAATAAATTCCCACACTGGCGGTTAAGGTAGGGCTAGTCGGTGAGTTTTCATTGAGTATATTAAGGGAGCGAATTTGTTTGAGTAATTCATTGAGCAACCCCTTGGCTTGCTGCAAATTTGTATCTCCATAAACGATTGCAAACTCCTCACCACCATAACGAGCACAAATATCACTGGGCCTAAGTGCGTAGTTTTGTAATATTTTGCCTATGGATTTTAAACACTTATCGCCAACTTGATGTCCATAACTATCATTCAATAATTTGAAGTAGTCCAAATCAATCATGGCAAGACAAATGGGCATGTTGTGACGATGACACCGTTCCCACTCACTTTCGATAAACTCATTAAAATGACGACGATTTGCAATTCCCGTCAACTCATCAATACGGGATAGTTTTAATACCTTTTCTTCGGCTAATTTTCGCTCTGTAATATTTTGATGGGTGATTACAAAGTAGCTCGCGTCCGATATGCGAAAAGGAGACACCCGCATCATAAACCAGCGCGGTTCATCAGGGCTGTGACAGGGATATTCTAGATAAAAAAGCGATGAACGCTGCTCGATAACACTTCGAATTCCATCCCCGGCATTTGCCCCAAAATCATCACCCGCTCCGGCGGCTTTATCACAAACCTCTAAATAATTAACGCCACGCCAATCATGTCCTACCGTACACTCATTATTGTTACCAAAGGCTGACCAACTTCGATTGACGTATTTAATGTCTCCAGCTTCATCAATTACGACAATATGTTCAGTAATCGAGTCGAGAACTAAGCTCAAGAATTCAAATGAATCTTCCACTCTCCACTCCCCAAAAGTATTAATAATTCACCTCTATTCTAGAGGCCAGAAATGCCGTTTTTTTTAATATAAGCGGTTGTTACGTCAGATAGACTAAAATTGTTCAATGAATTGAAAAAGTCACTCAACATTATCTGTGGAGCACGGAGACTAGCAAACAATGCATACAAGAGCAAAATAGCCAGGTTTTGCGCCAAAGGAAAGATAAAACAGGTTATATCAAACCAAAAAAATCCAACTTTAAGGTAATATAAGTTTATGAATTTTATATTAAATTCATGGATAAAAGATATACCACCATATCCGTTAATGTAGAAATTGATATAATGAGCCGCCGTCCAATTGGATGAGCAGCTTATGATTAACGTTAATCTTGGAACACTTATGACTACCCACACAGCACGTACAAATCACTTTCGTAAAAAAACAATTTTCCTAGCCATAAAAGGTATTTTTATGGCAGCTTCAGGACTAACACTCCTTCCTTCACAAGCACTTGCTCAAGTAACAAATACAGAGGAAGAAACTCTCGAAGTTGTTACCGTAACCGCCCGTAAAAAGGTCGAATCAATTCAAGATATCCCTGGCGTTGTAAATGTTCTCAACAACAAACAACTTCGAGCAAATGGTACTGCAGATGCCCAAGCCTTAGCACTAAATACCCCCGGGCTTATATATAGTGAGACCTATGCTGGTGCCTCATCTCCGAGAATCACCATTCGCGGAGTAGGCGATGATGACTTCAACCCAAATGGTTCTTCATCAGCCGCCATTCATGTAAATGGCGTCTACCAAGGCACAAATGGCTTATTAAACGGCCAGTATTTTGATATTGATAGAGTAGAGGTATTGAAGGGACCTCAAGGCACATTATACGGTCGTAATGCCACCGCCGGTGCAGTAAACATCTTAACCAATCGACCTGATATAGATTTTGGTGGATACCTAGACTTAGATGTTGGCAACTACGGTTTATTTCGTGGTGAAGGCGCAGTTAACCTTCCTATTTCTGATGATTTTCTAGTACGCATTGCTGGCTTGTATGAGTCTTCAGATGGTTTCTATGAACACTTGGGCACGGGCCCTGGAACAGGTTACACCTACTCAGAAGGTACAATCACTCCGCAACAAGCTGTTGCAGCCCAAGGAGACTGGGGCGGAGCTGATCGTGTTTCAGCTCGTGTGACCGCAGAATGGACAGTATCAGACAGCACCTTAGTTACAGCGAAAGTGACTATGGGGGAAGATAATTCTGAATTAGCCATACCTGACGTAACGGCTGATAACTGGGTGGAATATACGAATTCGGCAGCATTTTTTCTTGATCCCCAAGATCCAGCGTTAGTGGATTTTGCTAATGCATTAGACAACGACCCATTCACGGTATACTCCAATATGTTACCTAAACTAGACTCTGAGCAATTTGGCGCGAACCTACAAATTGAACATGAGTTTTCCTCAGGTACAACGGGAACTGTTTTAATCGGTTATGAGTCACTTGACCGTGACTATACGACCTCAGATAACCTGCCATTTGCCGTAGCTGATTATCTATTTAGAAATGAATTTTCCCAATTCACCGTTGAAGCTCGCCTTGCAGGCAGTTATTCAGAAAAAGTTAATTGGTTACTTGGTGCATTCAGTTTGCAAGATGAAGTGGATTTTGGCACCAACCTATTGTTCTTGAATTCAGGTTTATGGCAGACCGATGTACAAACAGATTATGTGCAAGAACGTGACTCATTGGGCTTGTTCGCGTCATCAGACTGGACGCCAGTAGAGTGGTTTACACTAGAAACCGGTATTCGTTACTCTTCAGATGAAGTGACGTTTGAAGGACAAACACAAAACCTTGACCCCTATGGCGTTTACGGCACAGCTCCCACGTTCTTCCCTGCAGGAGAAGTGTATATTGGCGTGCCAATTGACCCATCATCACCTTTAGTATTCAACGAATCCTTAGATGATAGTGAGGTGACTTGGAAAGTTAGTGGAATCTTTACTCCGGCAAAACAGTGGCGACTCTACGC
The DNA here is from genome assembly GCF_039982535.1 of Aliiglaciecola sp. Taxonomy (NCBI): domain Bacteria; kingdom Pseudomonadati; phylum Pseudomonadota; class Gammaproteobacteria; order Alteromonadales; family Alteromonadaceae; genus Aliiglaciecola; species Aliiglaciecola sp. The sequence goes on along the minus strand of NZ_JBDWYG010000039.1, from coordinate 80,761 downwards.
AACTGTTAGCACAGGTTATAAAGCTGGCGGCTTTGACGGCTCAACCATATTGACTGCAGAAGAAGCGCTACCTATTGATTCAGAAACCTTAGTAGCCTATGAAGTGGGCTCTAAATATCGTTCAGACGACGGGTTACTTTCCGCTGAAGCTAACCTTTTTTATTATGATTTTTCTGACTATCAATCTACCGCAACCTTATTTGTAGCAGGTGCAAGTACTAACGTTCGCGCTAACGTCTCAGATGCGACAATTCAAGGCGCAGAGTTTGCCCTAACTTTATCTCCTATCGATGGACTCGATATTCGAGCTGGAGCTGCATTTATTGAATCGGAAATAAATAACTTCCAAGGTGAAGACACCACCATTGAAGGCAATGACTTACCCTTTTCTCCTGACCTCTCGTGGAATCTAGCCGTAGTTTATGCCACCGCCATAAATGATGACTTTATGCTGCGTACGCAAATTGATGCAAGCAATACAGGCGAGCATTATCAAACAATCAATAACAATGACCAAGTGGATTCATACACCATAGCCAATGGACGAGTCGCTTTGGAAACTGAAGATTGGGAAGTTGCATTATGGGTGAGAAATTTGACTGACGAAGATTACAATGTTGGATTTTTCCCGACAACAGGATTAACCCCTGACACCTTCCTAAAGGGTGCTCCTCGTACCTATGGTGTGAATCTACTTATGCACTTCTAAATAAGGTTTACCCCAACTAAAGGTAAATTTTATGACTCTATTAAGGCGATATGTACTTTTATATCGCCTTTTTTAGTGCCAAAACTAAAGCTAATCCTTTAATGCGACAAAAATCGAAATCAGCGAAATCATCCCAGCATAACGAAAAGCAGAACCTAATACCGGAGCTAACATGGTCTCTGATCGCCATAGCTCAAACCAGCTTTCAGCGATAATTATAAAACCACCGAACAACATAATAATTGCCACTGCACAGCCGGTTAAGGCAATTTGTTTCGCCGCATTATAGACACTACTATTGGCACCTTGTGCTTTCCACATGCGGATTGAACCTATGGTGCACATAACGCCAGTAGTCAGCTTTGCCCCCAAAATAAATAGCGCGCCTATCCAAACAACGATAAGGTTTGAGGTGGCTTGCCAACTTTCTGAGCCGTCAGGAATGGTAATCATCGATGTCGCCATTTTCACAGCAGCCAATGTACCATCCCAATCGATTAAGTTATGCAAAGCCCCTACAAAACCCCAAATTGCAACGGTAAGAATCATGATTGACTTAGCTCGTCTCAACATAAAAAATCCCTCTTATAGTCAGGTTTGGCTTTCTCTATGAAAGCTGAGATTTCGCCTAAAAACTTAAGCAACACCGTTCGCTGATTTGCCTAAGTCTTTTTCTAAAGCATAGACTATATTGAAGAATCCCATGAATAGCGCATAAAGATTGAGTTGATAAATAAATCTGCGATCTTGATGATGTAAGTGCTGTTAAACCATCGTCCTTAGTATTTTTTAGGGTACGCCATCGCGTATGTGTTTTTCCCTGTTCGTTTAACTTTATACATACTGGTATCTGCCATATCGAGTATGGTGACGCGGTCATTTGAATGTATTGGAGCACAAGCGATGCCAATACTGGCTCCCACCTGTACCTTAGTCCCATCTTTTAAAACAATTGGCGCACATACAGAAGCCATAATGGCATCCGCTACAACGGTTAAAGCCTCATCACTCGGGCCAATATCACGCAGGGCAACGACAAACTCATCGCCACCAAGTCTTCCAACCAAATCAGTTGAGCGGCGCACCGCTTTTTTCATACGCAATGCGCATTCGATTAAAACCTTATCACCCGCTTCATGACCGTATTGATCATTGATCTGTTTAAAGCCATCTAAATCGATACACAAGACACTGACTTCCGTGGTGTTAATTCGGCATTCATCCAAAAACCGCTCGATAATGGTATGACTTGACGCACGATTATTTAACCCAGTGAGAGCATCATGATCAGCTTCGTAACGAACAGCAGTTTCGAGACTCTTACGCTCGGTGATATCATACATAACTCCTTCAGTAGTTATTGGTATGACACTATCTGTTTCCGGGGGACTAGTATGGACAGAAATTAAACAATGTACCCAACGATGCTCATCCCCTTCTTGAACCAACTCAAGGTCACCCGATACAGTCTCACCAGTTTGAATAGACTTTTGGACCATGGCTCGGACTTTATCCGGTTGCCCAAATACCCGCTCAATAAAGTTATCATGCTTGAGTTTTTGCATCATCGATAAAGGCATACCAACAACTTTCGAGACTGTAGGGTTGCTATTTATTAAGCAACCATTTTGGTCTAGTACAAAAATTCCCGCGCTGCTGGAATCAAATATTTGACGATATTGTGCTTCCATTAACTCTATCTCATGTCGCAACTCTCGCTCACGATTTAACGCTATGGCATTTGCATCTAACAACTCATTGGCACTATTTATCAAAATACCTATCTCATCCCCACGGTGCAGAGAAGGTGTGTCTAAGCGCTCATGAGATCCCGCCGGCATTAGCCGTAACTGTTCCGCCAAACGTGTTATTGGACGAGAAACCAAAGACGCCACTACTGCATAGATAAGGATTGCTACTAACACGGTTTGTCCAACCATCATCCAGGCCATGGTTAGTGCTTCTTGTTTTGCAGACTTAGCGATGAGATCTTGGTGAGCATAAATATGCAACACACCAACAGTTTCAGTTTCATCAAATGGCGAATACAAGACTTGTTTCACATAGGTATTCGGATTGACATCCAAATTTTCTAAACTGGACGATTCAGCTCGAGGATTTTGCGCTAAAATATCACCATTAACAGCCTCAACCTGCACCATAGCAACCAAGGAATTACGTGCTAGACCATCGACCACTTCAGCGAGTAAAACGGAATCAGATGCAAAAGCCCCAATAGCAACGGTCTTTTCAACAGCTTGAGCTAGATCGGTCAATGTAGCTTGGCTAGTGGAAATGCCGCGCAGTTCACCTAAATGATAGGCAAACAAACCCGCTGTAACTGAAAAAATTACAGCTCCTAAAATAATGATTAACTGTAGGCGAGTTTGTAAACCTGCGAATAGGCCAAATCTGCGTTTACTTTCATTCAAGGAAGCTCCTTAATCCTTAAGGACTAAAATTGTTCGTAACGAATTATCTTCTGGCGCTTTGCTTAACCAACCAATTCCACTTGGGTTACGCTTTAGTATTTCAATCATTGCTTTTTCATTCGGCAATGGTTGTGGTGGCATGCTTTGGCCTGAAAACATTAGGCGAGACCAATAGCTATTCACCTGTGACATGCTCCATCCTGTCAGCGCTTTATAAAAATCGGCACTATTAGGATCGTCTCTAGGTAAATCAAAGACCAATGCAAAATCGCCATTTGGAAACCCCCTGCTGCGGCCCATAAATAGGTTCACCACTTCTTTTTTTGTCATACTTTCTTGAGGATTGCTGCCATGCACAACTATATAGAAATCAGCGTACGCCATTCTGCCAAACAAAATTAGCATCAAGAATATTGCATACTGTAACCTTGTTCTAAATAGTGAGTTCAAAATACAAAATCCACCAGCACACTGTATACGTCTGCATTTGTTGGTTCTAATGTACCGTTTGCCCATAACCTAGCGCCATACTCATCAACACTCACCTGATCCCATTGCACTTTCAGCGCCATGTTATGACGGAAGTCCCAACGAGCCCCCAATGAAATAGAATGTTGGTTAGCCCCTGAATTATTGACGGCTAATGCGGATGCGGAAGCTATAGCTTGGGCTTGAAATGCACCCGCTTCTCCCAAAATGGGCGTCAATGGTGTTACCCAATCAGGTGCCGAAACAGGTAACTTTGGTGTTGATATACGACTATAACCAGCCAAAAGTGTAACCGAGCCAATGCGTTTTCCAATACCTGCATACCCAGCAGTAAAGCGCGTGGTTGGATGACCAGTAACCTTAGTCACCTCAAAGGTCCATAACCAATCTAACAAGTCGTAATTCATAGCAAAAGAATGATAAATGCCATGGGAGTCAGTGTTATCTAATCGAGATTGAAAGTTTTCGACTTGGCTGACGACCTCGGGAATAGGTACCGAAGCCATAGAATCTAGGCCTTCGAGTAAGGGTGTTAAGATAGTTGGATTGCTTGCTAATCCCGCATAAGCAAGCCCTAAGCGTACCGTTAAGCCATTAGATTCACGAGAAACAGTGAGGCCATAAACGGGTTTAATTGTGGTTCGGCCATCAAAGGCCAAATCACCACTATGTGAACGACCAGCATAAGCTTTAAAACGCCAAAAGCTATCATCAAATTGCATATCTTTGTTGATATCAATGCCATCAAGATAGTGAGGTAAGGAGCCATAGAACTCAACGGGAGGCCGTACAAATGAATATGCAAATCCAACATTTCGGTAATCTGCAGCTAAAAAAGCGTCAATGTTGACTCGCCCAACTCGCATAGTTAAGTCTGGTAAAGGTCGGTATGCAGCAAATGCCCACTCTATAGCATCACTAGCTGGCGTATAACTAGACCGGCGCTTTAAAACAAATTGCCCAACTAGTTCAAATTGTGCGGTAGGCGCATAATTAAATTGCAGCCCCAATCGAGAGTCAATATCTCCCCGTAAGCCTCCATCATTGGACGGTTGAGAAATATCGCGCCTAAAACCCCAACCATCAGGTGCATCCGTACTAGTCAAACCTAAGGTGCCAAAACCACTGATCCGTAGCGCAGACCCGCTGCCATCGAGAGTCTGGGCAAACAAAGTCCCACCTTGAAAAATCAACGCGACAAGACATAGGGTATGCAGCACTAAACCTGTGCAAAACTTAATTCTAAACATTAAAATGCTCTCTCGACAAAATATCATCAAACTGAAAATTGTGTAAAAAGTAGATTTTCTAACAAAAGGCTGTCAGATAAATGTTAGGTGAAAATAGTTTTAATAAAACAAGCATGTCTAAAATCTCGTTAAAATCCCTTAACTCAACAAACCTATACACTTAGAATAGCACAACAAAAAACAAGCAAAAAAATATTGCGAAGAATCATACTAAAGTATGACTTTTCGTGACGCCTCAGATTCTACTTTCTCACTCCACCACAGCTAGAGCCGTTATGACTATATAGCTTCAAAAGGCACAATAGTTATTCTTATCTTTTGCGCCTTCCAAAGGTAGTTTGCATTAGTGATCAGCTCGGCATTTTACGGGCTAACTCGAAACTGTCATTTAGGGTTCTGGAAAATGCGATTTTGCCGATTTTTTTGCGAATACCAGCACGTCTAAGTTTTAAAATCATACGCGGCTGCAAACTATTGATGATCAAAGCAATGTTTTTCTGTTGTAAATCATTCGCTATGGACTCCATCGCCACTATGGCACTCATATCAAGAAGGGTAACCTCAGACATATCTAGGATCACTACCCGAACATCAGGCCTCACAGAGGCGATGGTTTTTAATGCTTTGTGGGCAGAACCAAAAAACAACGCGCCGTTAATATCATATACAACCGTATTATCAGGCATGTCATAGTCGGCATGATCGGCCTCTATTTCGGCCGTTTGAGTTAGGCTAATGCTGCGTCGAATAAACAGCATAGCGGCTAAACCAATACCCACACCAACAGCGATTGTCATATCGAATAATACCGTCAGAAGAAAACACAAAATCAACACCACCACATCATCACGGGGGGCGATTTTTACGGTTCGAATAAAGTATTTAGCTTCACTCATATTCCACGCAACCATCAATAACAAGGCGGCCATAGAGGCCATGGGGATATACGATAAAAGAGGAGTAAGCAGCAAGATACTCAGCAAGATGAACAAACCGTGGATCACCGAAGAAAGAGGGAGGCTACCTCCGGTTTTAACATTCGCCGCGGTTCGCGCGATGGCTGCGGTAGCAGGTAAACCACCAAATAATGGTGAAACGATATTACCAATGCCCTGACCGATAAGCTCATCATTTGAGTTATGTTTTTTACCCGACATACCGTCGGCAACTACAGCACATAACAAAGATTCAAGAGCACCCAAAATAGCAATGGTGATAGCAGATGGCAGTAACAAGCGAATCAATTCAAAGCTGATCCCAATTGGCGCACCATCGGCACCGGGTAAATTCCATGGCCATTCAAATGTTGGCAGAATTGGCGGAATACCATTTCCCACCACGCCATTGATATCAAAAGAAAAACGACTGCCAATAGTGGCAACCGAAAAATTATCTACAGATAAACTTAGTAACCAAGCCACAGAGCTGGCAATTAACAATGCCACTAAGTGCCCTGGTATTTTGGAGCGAAACTTTGGCCATACCAACAACACCGTTAAGGTCAACACACCAATTAAGGTTTCTTGCCAAGCTAGGGTCGGCAGTGCGAAAAAAATAGTCGACAATTTATCTAGATAGTGACCATCGAGGGATTCAATGCTCAATCCTAAAAAGTCACCAATTTGAAAGGTGGCGATAACGACACTGATCCCTGAGGTAAAACCAACAATCACTGGGTAAGGCACGATTTCAATTAACTTGCCAAATTTGCCTACCCCCATCAACACAAGGATGAAGCCAGCCATAAACCCACTAACCAGCAACCCTCCTAACCCATACTGTTGCACTATTGGCAATAAAATAACCACAAAAGCGGCTGTGGGACCAGAGATATTGACTTTGGAGCCGCCGCTTAAGGCAATGATAATACCCGCCACTATTGCGGTATATAAACCATGTTGTGGAGGTACGCCACTGGCAATAGCCAATGCCATAGAAAGGGGAAGGGCAATAACACCAACGGTTAAGCCAGCGAGGACATTAGCCTGAATCTCATGGTAAGGGGGTTTACTTTGTATCGATTTTCTAAGTGCAGATAGCATTTTTGGCCTGATTTAAGTTGTGCGCTAACGAGGCTTTAGAAAAAGTCGTTACATTACGCTCACGTCACTTATTCACTTAAAAATTAATATTGCAGTAGCATGCCTGTTGAGGAGAAGGACTTTGATACTAAATAGTTTGAAAAATAGAAATAATGATTAACTCAACCAAGACATATTCATCGTCAAAATAATAACCGAGGCGAATGTCCTATTCACTTAATCTAGTCTGTTTTATGCTGCCGGGAGCTACCCCAGTTTGAACGCATTCGAGCTGTTCGCGTGCAAATTAAGTAATATTAACTAGAATATTATTCACACAAATCATGCTCGACTCACCATTGCTTAGTTTTCTGTCCAATTCTTAACAGCGCAGTTACGCTGACATCAATACCGTACGTTGAACGTGAAACCAACTTTTCTGCCCATTAGAGCTGTTTTGCGTGTTTTTAGCCTATTCAGTTCAAAGCTAATTAGCTAAGACAACAAACCTATAGTCTGGACAAATTATACTCTAAATCGCCAAGGTGGCGCAAAATAATTGCGCCTCGAAGCATAACAAACGACAGAAATATTGACCTACATCAATGCTCATCAAAGGTCGGAGGAGTACTAAAAGCCTAAATCAAAGCAACATCAAATAGAAAATAACAGGGTGAAAAGCAGAATTATTATCTATTTTTTAGATCTTTTTTGAATGGTTAGCGCAGTTATTAGAATTGTGTGTTGGGAAACCTGCGGGGCTTGAATAGACTAAGATACGTTGTTTTAACCTAAAGAAACGCTAACAATCCCCATTGTTTTACTACTTTACCGACTTTTTTGCTTGTTTTAACGGCTAATCAGTTGATTTGTATGTTTAAATTAATCGCTTTTTTTAAGTTTAGTAAAACCTACATTCACAAATTTTAATGAAAATATGTAAGACCTTAGGCTTATCGTAATTTTTTTAAAGCTGATCTATCCTACGCCCTCAACATTCACTTGCTTTAAATAAAGCTACTTTTTATTTTTTAAGAGCAACTATGTTGCCGGGGAAATCATGAATACCACGCCGCAAAATGACACTTCGTCTGAAGCTGCACAGGTCACGGAGAATACAGCCGTTTCCGAAAGCTACGAAAAACTGCACAAACCAAGCTCTGAATTCGCCAGTAGAGATGAATATCTAGAGCACGAATTGCAAATTATGCAGCCAAAACGTTGGCGGCCTAATTTACCGTTTAAGGATTATCGATTCGAATTCGAAGATACTATTCCTGCCATGGCCGCTACCATTGGTAAAGTAGTTATGGTTGCCGCCATTGCCGCTACATTTGCTGGCGCGTTAGGATTAGGCGATGAATTTGTTTTAGAAAATGTGCGCTACGAGCTACTCATAGTGTCCTTTTTCATTATTTTGTTTTCAGGTTTTATACTACCAACCGCAAACTTAGCAGGTACTCACGGGCCGTTAATCCCGTTAATTCCCATCGTTGTTGCCACTGGGGGTCACCCAATGGCGTTTGGTCTGCTAATTGGTGCCTTTGGTTTAATACTGGCATTCAGTAAAGGCGGAAGTTTGCTCGCCCGACTCACCAGTAAAGGTGTGTGTGGAGGCCTGCTCCTGTATTTAGGCTTTATTGGCACCATTTCCCAAGTCAAAAAGCTGTTTGCGTGGGCTGAAGGTATCGATAAAACCCATATTGCTTTCATCGTGATTTTGGCCACTATTTTACTTTACGCCTTTTTGGAGCACTTCAAAAAGCGCTGGTTAGCTGTGCCACTAAGCTGTGTATTAGGTGGTGTGACAGCCTTTGCATTAGGCGCACCTTTTGAGTTCCATACGGCCCCTGGACTACCAAACATGAACCCTATGTATTGGTGGGGAGAAAACACTGGCTGGATGTTAGGTTTACCGACCCTCGAAAGTTTTGTTGTCGTTTTACCTTTTGCAATCCTTGCCGTAGCCATGTGGTCTCCTGACTTCCTAGGGCACCAAGTATTTCAAAAAATCAGCTACCCTCAGCGTACTGAAAAAGTACAAATGAACATCGATGACACTATGTTAAGTGCGTCGGCCAGACAGACCTTTGGGTCGATTCTAGGGGGTGCTAACTTCGCATCATCTTGGGGGACCTATATTGTACCTGCGGCCATTGCCAAACGTCCGATACCTGCAGGTGCAATTTTAACTGCCTTATTCTGTGTTATTGCCGGTATTTGGGGATACCCCATGGATCTAGCAATTTGGCAACCTGTATTGTGTGTGGCGCTAATCGTTGGGGTATTTATTCCTCTACTTGAAGCTGGCATGGAGATGACACGTGAAGGGAAAACCACGCAATCGGCGGCGATTGTGGTATTCGCTTCCACCCTAGTGAACCCCGCATTTGGATGGTCACTCACCATGTTGTTGGATAACCTCGGCTTAATCGGCTGTAAAGAAAGAAGTTCTGAGTTAACGCACATGAGCCGTTGGATCATTCCACTTGTGATGTTTATTATCTTAACCAGCGTAATGGCTATGGTTGGTATGCTACCGGGCATACCTGCATTAATGCCGAGTTTCAGACACTAAGAAACAAAAAAACGGCAAGGAGAGTATTCATCCTTGCCGTTGTTTTTTCATTTTAATATCGTCTAGATTGATTGAACCCCTAAGTTAAATTACTCCCTCCCCTGCAAGCTGATCACCACCGACTTATAAGCTGGTGTGTTACTTTTATCTGCCACACTGTCAATGGGGATCAAATCATTGGTTTCAGGATAATAGGCAGCAGCACAACCTCTGGGTATCCCATACTCCACCAACTCAAAATCGGTTACTTCCCTGATACTGGCTTTATCATTTGGCCAATGGCTGCGAATATTCACTTTTTGCCCGCTGTGCAAGCCTAGCTCTGCAATATCCTGTTTATTGATAAACAACACTTTACGAGTACCGCGAATACCACGATAACGGTCATTGTTGGTGTACACAGTTGTATTAAATTGATCATGACTTCGAATAGTCATCATCAACAAACACCCCTCCGGTACCTCAACATTGTCGATACTGTGCACTTTAAAGTTTGCCTTACCCGTAGGCGTAACAAACACACGGGCATCCCTGACGCCATTGGGAAGGACAAACTCACCTAATTCATCAATACGCTGGTTAAAGTTTTCAAAACCTGGGATCACATTGCCAATATGGTCACGAATAAGGCGATAATCATCACGTAAAGCTAACCAGTTTAGGCTATCGTTTTTAAGGGTATGCTGAGCGAGTAGGGCAATAATATCCACTTCACTTTTCAGTAAATCAGATGCAGGAGGAATTTTGCCGTGGGAGGTTTGAATAACTCCCATAGAATTTTCAACCGTGATGGTTTGCACGCCACTCACTTGGGTATCAATTTCAGTGCGCCCTAGAGCAGGTAAAATCAATGCTTGTTTGCCCGTATACAAATGCGAGCGATTCAGTTTAGTCGACACCTGCACCGTTAACTCACATTGACTGAGTCCCTGTTCACAGACTTGATGATCTGGCATGGCTCGGAAAAAGTTTCCGCCCAAGGCAAATAACAGCTTAATTTGCCCTTGCTGCATGCCATACACAGTTTCAACGGCATCCACACCATTTTCCCGTGGTGGATTAAAGCTAAACTCAGCCTCTAAAGCATCGAGCAATTCAGGATTAGGTTTTTCCCAAATCCCCATAGTACGATCACCTTGCACATTACTATGGCCTCGTACGGGACAAACACCGGCACCGGGCTTGCCTAAATTGCCTTGTAACATTAAAAAGTTAGTCATTAACTGAATATTGGCCACAGCGTTTTTATGTTGTGTCATGCCCATTGCCCAGCAGCAAATTGTCTTTTTCGACTGACAGGCAATGTCTGCGGCTTGCTCAATAAGGGCTTGGGTTAAGCCACTGCCATCTTCGATATCTTGCCAACTAGTTTGCTCAATATCGGTTTTAAAAGCGTCAAATCCATGGCAATACTGCGCGATGAATTCATGATCCAATATCGGCTGACCCGAGTTGTCACGTTCAATTAAAACTTTGCATAAACCTTTTAACAGCGCCACATCACCGTTTATTTTCACCGGTAAATATAAATCACGTAATGGGGTGCCATTACCAATAACACCGGACACTTCCTGGGGGTTTTTGAATCGTTTGAGGCCAGTTTCATCCAAAGGGTTAATGGCAACAATTTTTGCACCATTACGTTTTGCATCCTGCAGTGTGCCCAACATCCGTGGATGATTTGTCCCTGGGTTTTGACCAAATACAAATATCGCCTCGGCATGCTCTAGATCTTCGAGGCTAACTGTACCTTTTCCTACCCCAATAGTTTCACTTAGGCCCACTCCGCTGGACTCGTGACACATGTTCGAGCAGTCTGGTAGGTTATTGGTGCCAAATTTACGCACGAATAATTGATATAAAAACGCCGCTTCGTTGCCTGTACGCCCAGAGGTATAAAAAGCGGCTTGATTAGGGTTATCTAATGCATTTAGTTGTTTGGCGATAAGCTCAAAGGCACTTTCCCAATCAATAGGCTGATAGTGCTCAGCCCCTTCGGGCAACCACATGGGCTCAACCAAACGACCTTGGTCGTTTAACCAGCGGTCGGATTTCTCTGCTAGCTGACGGATACTGTGATTAGCAAAAAATTCTGCATCTGCACGTTTAGTGGTAGCCTCATCGGCCACCGCTTTTGCACCATTCTCACAAAACTCAAAGGTAGCCCGCTTGTTTAAAGGATCTGGCCAAGCACAGCCGGGACAATCAAAGCCTTCAATTTGATTCAAATCAGACAGTAGGCGCGTACCTTTAAACGGACCAGCTTTGGATGTGACATTTTTATAGGCAGAAATAACCGCAGGAATCCCAGCAGCCCACTCTTTGGGCGAACTGATTTCAATACGTTGGCTATCTTGTGGATCAAATGAAGGGGATTTTCCATTCCCTGACGACGCGGTTTTCATGTTAGCTCCTAATAGTAAGGTTCGCTGAAATTTGCTCGTTATATCATTATAATGGCATACAACTATTCAGATAGAGGCACCTATGATTATACGTGATAATCCCCACTCACTGCGCTTGTTTTTTATAATAAGAGGATCTGTTTTACCGCTTATCTATCTAAGAATTATCTTTATTACCTTATTAGGGGCCGGTGTTGCAGGTGCCGAACATTTTTACCCTGAGGCATTTCCCGACTTCACCCTCGCACCTGTGGCATTATTTGGCGTAGCCTTGTCGTTATTTCTTGGTTTTCGCAATAATGCAAGCTATGACCGCTGGTGGGAAGGACGTAAACAGTGGGGCAAACTCATAGTCGCCTCTCGTAGCCTCTCCCGCCAGATGATTTCCTATGTTGACAGCAAGCAACCAGAAGGTGCGGAAACCCAAAAGTACGTTATCAATCTGGTTATTGCCTTTAGCCACGCTCTTCGTCATCAATTACGAAAGTCCGATCCTTGGCCGGATATTGAACCTTATGTTGCACAAAAAGATATGCAATATTTGCGAGATGCACAAAGTTTAACCGATGGGATTCTGCGTTTAATTGCAATAAGGTTAGGGGAGTGCCGACGCCAAAACAGCCTATCTGATTTTTTAATGCTAAAAATGGATGAACATATGACGGCCATGGCGGATGTACAGGCATCATGTGAACGTATCCAAAATACCCCACTGCCTTTCGCCTATATGTTACTTGTCCAGCGCACTGCTTACTTATACTGCTTTATATTGCCATTTGGTATTGTTGCGTCTCAAGGGTTAATGACGCCGTTATTCAGCGCCATAATTGCTTATACGTTTTTTGGCTTGGACGCGTTAAGTGAAGAATTAGAAGAACCATTTGGTGTGTCGGCCAATGATCTGCCATTACATGCCATGTCGCGCACAATTGAAATAAACCTGTTGGATATATTAGGTGAAAAACCACTTCCCGAGCCCATCCAAGCCCATCATCATCGCTTGGAGTAGGTGTTAAACGTCAGGTAAGTTTTGTCCTAGCCATTGTTTAAATTGAGCTGCTGGTAAGGCTCCAGATAAACGCGCGATTTCTTTACCATGGTGGAATATCATTAAAGTAGGAATTGAACGTATTTGATAGCCACCAGCCGTGCTCTGATTATGTTCGGTGTCTAACTTTACAAAACAGGCCTGAGTTGACATCTCGCCCGCTACTTGCTCAAAAGTAGGCGCAAATTGCTTGCATGGACCACACCAATCAGCCCAAAAGTCTACCACCACGGGTAAGCCATTTTGGGTAATAAAACGGTTAAAGTTTTGGTCAGTTGCAGCAATAGGGCGGTTTGACAAAATCGGCTTACCGCACTTCCCACATAAAGGGTTATCTGCAAGCTTGCTTTTAGGAAGACGGTTTTTTGCATTACAACTTGAGCATACAATTTGAATGGCTGAATCTGTCATTTTAAACCTCAGTAAAAACGCTATTGACGGTAATTGTTGTGGCTATATATTAGCGATAGCTTAGACACGACCTTACTTATAGGCCGTCATATTATAATGGCTGCTTAACACACTGAATCGGCATCATTCTACCAATTTCAACGGTTAAATTATCACCTTTCCCACGAATGGTGTTGGGGCCATTACTATAAATAAATCCCGACGCACTCTTTCGCTGAGACAAGGTTATTTCATCCGAATTTCTCACTAACACAGCCACTTCTTGATCAGTATAAAATCGAACCCGCAAATTCTCGCCGTTCATACAAGTAAAGGCCACATCATAGTCCGCTGAAGCATTGGCTTCATTGGTGATTGTGCTGCATCCAGCTAACACAACAAAACTCAAAACAATTACACCTTTTAATGCCCAGCGTGCAACCCTAGTAGGGTGGAAAAAAGCTGTGCTAGAAAACAGACGAGTAATCAACATGGGGTATAACCTCCTTGAGGTATATTATGAATTTTATGGCTTGGAAGTTAAAAGGTGCAAGCCGCCAAGAGTAAGAAAGCTACCCATAACGACTTGGACTTTAACTCGTATTAATAAGTTTCGATTCAATACACTATTTAAGAAACTTAATACTAAGGGGATATACCCATAGCTCACCATTATTGGCTTTGATGGCAGCAATTATGGCGAACACCAAATTAAGTATCGCCAAGATGATAAGACCAATCGCGCCAACAAGGACAACTATTAAAATCCCGCAAATTATGGAATAAATAAAAAGACTAATTAACCAATTAACAGTGATCTTGCCATGCTGATCGATAAGCTCATGTTTATCTTTGTTAGTCGCCCACATGACGATAGGTAAAATAAATCCCAAGCCTGGAATGATAATACTCGTTAGCTGACTCAAATGAATAAGCATACAATAGGTATTTAACGGCATTCCCCAATATTCTTCTTTATTATCATTCATGTAACTCTCCTTGTGTTGATTGGTTTGGCAGTTGCGGTGTGGCTACTTTATAGTTTAACGACAACCATTACTTTGAGTGAATAGTAAAATTATCTATGGATAGCAGCAACTCTAAAATAGCAAATTTTATTCTTTATTCTAAGCGTTGGGGAAATACAATTTGCTATCTCGCTGCAAAGCTAATTGCAGCGATTGACAACCGCTAAGCCCAAATCAATATGCGCGACTAAGTAGCCGTACTCTTTGTTAGACAGCTCACCCGTTTTATACTCTTTTTTTGCTTTTTGATGAGTCCAAGTTTCACCACAAGGTGGTGCAGGAATACTTGTATCTATGTCTAAAAGGTGCGTTTCTCTTATGCTACGCCCTTTTTTAACCAAGGCCTTGGCACACAGGCTTAATGCATACTCTACCGCATACTTATCAACACTGGGCAAACCAACAAACTCGACGTCACAGGCTAAGGTTTCATTACCATTTTCATCGATGTAGGAAAGTTTTCCCGTTGTGCATGCGGTTACAAACAGCACACTAAAAAACCATAAAGATCGCGCTAAATACACATTAATACCTTATTTATTACCAATATTTGGCCCTATTTTGATTAGTCTTCCTTCTAATGGGAATTTCAGCGAATTCTCGTTGTCTATTATTTCATGGGAAACATGGGGAAATTAAAGAGTACTAGCATTAACTTTAAACCTTTTGGGTGTTTATACGTAGGAAAATCAACATAAAAGGAGTAATTGCATGTTTTCAATATTTAACCGCGACCCAACTAAAAAACTTAAGAAACAACATGCCATGAAATTAGAAAAGGCTATGCATGCCCAACGTAATGGCGACATCAAAAGTTACTCTCAGCTCACTTATGAAGCGGAAGAAATATATTCTAAAATCCGCGCTATAGAGGGTAAACGTGAAGGCTAACTGCGTGCTAAGTTGAAATCCCGAAGCAGTGACTGCCTTTGGCGTTTAATATGGCAATAGCGCCACCAAAGACCACGACAGCCACAAATGCCCAAATAGAAACCCATCGCCAAAAGTTGCTTGATAACATCAGCTTTTTGTAAGGTAAGTTGGCGTCACCCAACCCAAACTTCCACTGTGCTCCGGTGTAGCCGTCGATATTGGCAGATTTGCGCATCCGCCAAGACGCAAAGTTGGCCAACAACAAGGACACAAAGAATCCGGCAATTAACATCAGTTCTACTGTGGTGCAGTTCATAGTGCTCTCCGCTAAGGCTTATTTTGAACTCTGGATATTTTCCATAAACCGAGCCAGCCTTTGCAACCCTTCTTCTAATTCGGATTCAGCCGAAGCAAATGACAAACGCACAAAATGGTCACTGTGATAATCACCAAAGTCATTACCTGGAGTTAAGGCCACATGAGCCTCTTGCAATGCACGGTCACAAAAATCCATAGCCGAGAGTCCCGTGGGGCTCACATCAATGTAAACGTAAAACGCACCGTCGGGTTGCACTGGCACATCTAAACCACATTTTTCCAACCCGGCTAGAACCAATTGTTTGCGAGATTTGAGGGTATCACGGCGTGATTCACATACCGCAATGGAGCCAGGTGTAAAACAGGCCAATGCAGCTTTTTGAGCTAAGGTCGACGGACAAATATAGTAGTTTTGTGCCATACGCTCCATCACAGGAACCGCACGTTCAGGCACCACGCACCACCCTAAACGCCACCCAGTCATCCCAAAATACTTGGAAAAGCTATTGATAATTAAGGCTTCATCATCGAATGCCAAAGCCGTGACCGGCTGGGTATTACTGTCACCGTGGTGAAGGTTTAGATAGATTTCATCGATGATCCGCCAAGCACCACGTTGTTTTGCAAATTCACACATTGCCGCTAATTCATCGGGGGCAACAGCCGTACCAGTAGGATTAGACGGGGTCGCAAGCATCAACCCGCGTGTTCCTTGTTGCCAGTGTTTTTCAAGCAACTCCATATTCAACTGAAAACGCGACTGAGCTTGGGTAGGCACTAATTGTACATTGCCACCAAAGCTCTTAATAAACTGACGATTACAGGGGTAACAGGGATCGCCCATAATGACATTATCACCAGCATCCACAAATGCTGCAGACAACAATAACAGCGCCGCAGAAGCGCCAGCGGTAACAACCACACGGTTAGGATTAAGCTCAACGTTATGTGCGGTTTTGTAAAACCCGGCGATAGCTTCTCGAAGCTCCGGCAGCCCCAACGCTGAGGTGTAGGGAAGGGGCGCAGTAGTTGCCAACTCCTGCATTGCTAGCAATACCTCTGGCGGTGCGCCAAAATCCGGCTCGCCAATGTTTAGCTTAACAATATGATGACCTTGGGCTTCTAATTCTGCGGCTTTCGCCCCAAAGGCCATGGCAAAAAACGGAGAAATGGCCTGCGCTCGCTGTGAATATTGCAAATGATACAACTCGACTTAATGATGAAAATGGTTTGCCAAATTAAGCAAAAACGAAAGCCTAATATTGTGCCATTTTTAGCCAAGTAAAACATCACTAATTGCTAATTATAGGGTTAGTAATCAATCATCTTTTTTAGTCTCACTGTTAACAATTGTCAGTGCTGGGCGGGCCTGCTCGTTGACCGTTAGCTGAAAAATATCCGGACGAGAATAGTGTCCAGCGGGATCCAAGTCATAACGGGCTTTAATAATATCGTCTAAATCTATCTCACCACTAATTAACCCCTCTTCATTGTATAAGGGACCTGCAACAACCTCGCCCATGGAAGAAATAATCACACTTCCACCTCGAATTAGCGGTTTATCTTTTGGCCAAGTTGCATCCATACGGGTTTCCGCCGTGGGTGAAGGCTGATATTGACAAGCACTGACTAAAAAACAGCGCCCCTCATAGGCGATATGTTGCATGCTTGCCTGCCATATATCACGGTCATCTACCGTAGGTGCACACCAGATTTCGATACCTTTGGCATACATGGCTGAGCGTAATAGCGGCATGTAATTCTCCCAACATATGGCTGCGCCAATGCGCCCTGCAGATACGTCTAATACCGGCAATGTAGAACCATCACCCTGACCCCATATCAAACGTTCACTAGCGGTGGGCATCAACTTACGATGTTTATTAATTTCACCTTTTTCGCTAATGAATAAGGCTGTGCAATAAAGGGTTGAGCCCCCACGTTCAATAATGCCTATTACGATTGAGGTACCGCAACTTTTTGCCAGTTCAACCAACTCTGATACTTCAGGACCATCAATATCAATTGCCTGCTGCCAATAGTGTAAAAAGTCTTCTCGGCCTTGTTCTGTTCGATAGCCTACTCGGGTGCCAAAGTCTGCTCCTTTAGGGTAGCCCCCTAAAAGTGCCTCAGGCAGCACTAACAAGTCACATTTTGATTCGAGAATACGCTCCCTGTAACTTAAGATCCGTTGTAACGTGTGCGCCGTTCCTTGAGGAGACGAACCAATCTGTAAAGCTGCAATAATTTTCTTTTTCATAAGGCTCTCTTAAATTAATTCGTTACTGGGTATTTTAACCTGCTAATTGGCTAAGGCTTTGGTCCGCTAACTTTCGAGTTTTATCTTTGTTGATATTTATACGAGCAAATCAATGCACTATGCAAGCTCGCTGGAAAAGTTAAACCCTGACTATCATCGTTAAACTCATCTGTTTGGAACAAAGTTCTGAAAGGGCGATTAACTAAAATAGCCCCATACAGTATTCCTAGATCATGCCTTTAAGATTATTGGTTTTGTTTGTTTTTGAAGATCTTATCAAAGGCATCATAAACTGCGAGGTGCAATGTATCGCCATGGCTAAGCTGCTCAAAATAATTAAAGTAAACCTGGTAGTTTGCAGGCTTATTAACGTCAACTTTTGTATATAAAGCGTTGGCTGCTTGTTCCATTATCTCGCCTTCTTTCCCGACACCAATGTAAATGGATTTCGGCGAACTGGCTTCTAATGCTGTGAACTTTAGCAAAGAGCCATCATCCCACCACAAGCTGGGACTGATAATAATATAGTTATCAAATAAATTGGGGTTCTTAAACAAAATCTCAGT
The DNA here is from genome assembly GCF_039982535.1 of Aliiglaciecola sp. Taxonomy (NCBI): domain Bacteria; kingdom Pseudomonadati; phylum Pseudomonadota; class Gammaproteobacteria; order Alteromonadales; family Alteromonadaceae; genus Aliiglaciecola; species Aliiglaciecola sp. The sequence continues at coordinate 62,394 of NZ_JBDWYG010000039.1, read as the reverse complement.
TACTAATAAACCACCAAGTGACTGACCAATAATGGTTTTAGGTGATTGAATACGATAATTTTTTTCAATTAATGGTTGGATTTCCTCTTCGATAAATCGAATAAAAGACGCAGAACCACCACTGGTGGGAAACTCCTCTTGATCTAAGCTATTGCTGCTGGGATAGGTAAAATCACGTTTTCTATCAACATTCTCAATTCCCACAACAATACTTTCTGGCAGCTGATTTATCCAAGAAAACGAACCAAACTGTACTAAACCGGATAAATGAATGAAATCTTCTGAGGCCGAGCCATCAAGCAGGTAAATAACTGGGTATTTTTTATTGCTAGCGGCGTCATAATCAGTGGGGAGGTAAATATTAAGGGTTCTATTTTCATCCAAAATAACCGATCGAAATTCAATGGACTCTCCAATGCTGAAGTTACTTTTAGCAATTATTTCAGGGTTATTTTTGGCATATAACCCACTGCTAACTAATAGGCTTAAAACTAATACACAACACTTAGCTATTTTCATAACGCTCCCAAATTGCCCTTAACTGAAAGGCTGATGTACAACAAAATCTAACTTAATTTTTACTCACTGCATTCAGTCAACAAGCTGAATATCTAGGCTTTCTAGAAGCCTAACCGCCTCAAAGCGACTAAATTTAGCATTTTTGAGTGTGTTGCGGTGAATATCAATGTGGTAATCGGTGGCGTCTGAAAAGTCGACTGCAGTCAAATTTGTATTATCAAACAAACTCCCTTGCAAGTCTGTGAAAGTGAAGTTTGCATGGCTAAAGTCAGCTTCTCGAAAATCAACGCTAATGGCCTTACACCCCTGCAGCACTAAGTCATGTAAACAGAGTCCATAAAACGAACTATGATTAAGAATCGATGTATGAAAGCTTACGGGAGAGTTGTATATTAGCTCTGACCAAGCCGCTTTTGTCCAATCAATACCAATTAGCTTTGAATCTCGAAAACTCACATCTGAAAAGGTGCTGAAATCAATTTTGATATTACTTAAATTACAATCAGTAAACTCACAATCGATAAAAACACAGCGATTAAAAGCGCTGTTGCTGAAGTTACACTTATCGAACGAGCAGCCTTCAAACTCTTTGCCAGAAACCTCTTCATCAGATAAATCCAGCTCGGTAAAGGTTTCTGACCAGTATTCATTGTTTTGGTTAAAGTTTACCAAGGGGCTTCTACTCCTGAAGGTACATCTCGTCTAATCAAGCTTAAGTATCCCATCTCATGGCTGGAGTGAGCAGCTTTATTTGGGCTCATATTTAGTCCAAAATATGGCTATATGGCTGGTACATGTTGATCTATCAATATCTGATTTCCATCTGGATCTTCTAACATAAAAAACCCAGGGCCCGTGCCTGACTCATCAGTTTCGGTAAGCAATTTAATTCCTTTAGCTTTGATGGATTTTTGCAGTTGGCGAACATCGGTGAATGCAGGTAATTGTTTGCCATCGTTATCCCAACCTGGGTTAAACGTCATAATATTCTGTACGAACATGCCTTGGAACAAACCAATGATCGTGCTTCCATTTTGGAGAACTAACCAATTTTGCTGCTGATCCCCCCCTCTCACTGCGAATCCTAACTTTTCGTAAAACTTTCGAGATTCAGCGATATCTTTCACTGCAAGACTGACAGAAAAATTACCAAGCTCCATGGCTGGCTTTTCTGCTTTTTGTGTTAGTTCGGGAGTGGGCAGGTTCGCACATCCACTTAAAAATAGTATCAATAGAAAAAACGGTTTCATAATTCTCTCCTGACTTATTGTGGCCAACTTTTAATATAGCCTAAGGTTGTGCAAGGTGTTTGAGGGTGAGTTGAATCTAAATAATCAACTAAAAAGCTCATCAAGTCGATATACCTGTTTAGCCGTTTTTGCAGAATGACTAATTGAAACCATCTTTTTGGCTACTTCATCGCCGGTGATAGGCCGGTAACGTTTGAAAAACGGCAATTTGCATAACGCTGGAAGTAGACAACTTGCCAAGGTTTCTCCTAAACGAAAGTTGTCCCGTTCCCCAATAAGGAGTGAAGGCTGCAAAATGCTTATTCGTGCAAAGGGTAACAAAGCAACGGCATCTTCCAATTCGCCTTTCATTTTTAGATAAGCACTGACACTTTTTGCATTAGCGCCACTAGATGAGACAAGAATGTAGTGATGAACGCCATTATCTGCGGCTATATTGGCGGCTTGATACTGATATTCAACATCAACTTTTCGCTGTTTTTGCACAGAGCCAGCTTGCTTGACGGTTGTACCTAGACATGAAAAAAGCACATCACCGGTAAAAATGTCAGCGTATTTGTCTAGTTCGTCAAACTTAACAACTTGGTTAGTAACCTTGTTAGATTGATATTCAATTGGCCGCCGCGTTACAGCAATAACCTTATTAACATCCTTATCTAAGACTAATCGATTAACCAGATTTTTGCCGACCAGCCCAGTGGCTCCTAAAACAATAACGGTACGCATTTATTGGCCCCCAGTTAAGATCAGTTGGACTTTCATTCTAGATTATCAACAACATTGTTACCATTATCAGCCAGGGTAACAAAGTCCCCATCTAAGTCATCACCCCCATATTGCCTAACACCCCGCCTTTTAAAATATGCAGGGATAGGGTGTTTTGGAGCAGAGCCGGTTAACATTCTATTTCTTAAGGAAATATCAAACTTTTTTAATGATTTCTGTTTGACAAGATTCGCAGTTCCAACCGATAAAAATATCTTTACCTAAAACTGCAGGTGCAAGCCAAGCAGCAACACCAAGAACAAGCGCCCATGTCATTCCGCTTACCATTAACATAATAGAAAGTCCTGTTGCAATGACGATAAGAAAGGCCCAAGGAAGCATTGGCGCACCTCGCCTAACTTCATGTAATTTATGTTCACAGTTCTTACATTCCCGATCCGACTGTTTATACTTTAAGTTTATACTCATCTTTAGGCCCTAGCTAATACTCTGAATTATATAAGAAAATACTCATTCTACTTTTAAAGTAACTTTATTTCCTTACAAAATTCGATGTATTTCTATTTGTTGATTCAAACCCAGTAAGCCCAAGAAAAATTAGCGTTTTATTGAAGTAAATTATGCAACTTAGATGAGGAGTGATAGCAGAACACGGCGAAGAATTCAAAGTAATCAACATATACGTAAACATATACGTAGACACCCATCGTAATGGCCAATCAATAACAATTACGAAGACACCCATAGTTAGACAGTCCAAGAATTTAGCTTACCTATTAAAGATGGGTGTCTTTGTAAAGAGAACCGTTGGGTTGTTAACTATTTTTGCCCACTTTCCATGGAGGATTTAGACGGTTTTCCCCCGCCCAATAGAGCTTAATTTTGTTGCCAGAGGGATCTGTAAGAATGGCTTCTTTCCATAGGTAGCGCTGCTCAGTGGGTTGTTGTTCAAACACAATGCCTTTTTCTGTAAGGTCTTGGCAAAGCTCTTCTAGCGCTTTGTGCTCAAAGTAAATAACTGAGTGATTTTCAAAATTACTTTTATCTAATGAAAGTGAAAATGTGGCATCACCTTCAGGACAACTAAAGCGTGCATAGTGTGGCGTATGGACTATCAGTGTAAACCCAAGAAGAAGGTAAAACTGAACAGATACATCCATATCTTTTACGGGCAAGGTTACTTGATTGAGCTCCATTTTATTTCCTTCAATATTTCCAAAGGTTATAGCGCTTTAAAGAAATAAATTAACAACTACATGGTAATAACCCGGCCTATAACCTATCCCACTTTGATTCCTGACCAGAGGAGTATTAAAACAAAAACAAATGCCGCAAAAACCAATAGTTATTTTTTCTCTTTAGGGCTTAATATTGTCCACCAACGCTTTGTGCCAACTTTCATTTTCACTTCCTTGTATGTCATTTCCAGCTTTCATATTAAGTCAATAATTTAGGGACAAAAGCAGTAGCTTTGTTCAGTTTATTAGGTACTTATTAAAGATACGTTTAAATCGCACTGACTAAAATTAATATGAATGCTAACAGAAGATATTTATGGCTTTCTTGGGAAAACCTAACATTTTCTTTAAACCACCGCCTAAGAGGAGCTACTAATAAAAGTGGGGATAAGAGCAAAGCTCGAAGCAGTGATAAAATAGCAACGCTCCCAGCAACAGACCCCATATCAATTGTATTGGTTTGATAAAATTGGGTGACTTGCATAACCACCACAAGTGTCATAAAACCTTTAATTAAGTTTGAACTACGTCGAACTTTACTCGCTTGTTCTTCCATTGTGCTGCAATCCATTGTTGAACGCCCTAGCATAAAACCGCTAAACCAAAGTCATTGTTGAGTCTAAACGACTTCACCTAAAGCAAATTCAAACTAAGTAACTAATATTTATGGAATATATACTAAGGTAGTTGTAACTATAACGCTATATACAAATTACTTGGTCAATTGAGGTCAATTGAGACAGCCACCGGATTAACTAGACACCCAAGCTAAGACACTCTTCGCTTTGACCTCCCCAACACGCCAAGGTGACCTAAACAGGGTGTTTTTGTAGGTTGAAATTGAAAGTTGACTGAGAGTTTTGAATTACTTTGGCTTTATTAGGCTGTAGTTGTGATTGAGTGCAAATGGCAGGCAGCGAGAATCGATACCTAGCGGGATGATTTAATCAAAGCTAGCTATAGAGGTTATCTGGCGTGTTGTAATAGCACTCTGGCTTTTGCCATCCCGCGTATTCGTCGATGGCCTGTATGCTGTTTAAATTGTTGCATCATATGTTCACTGCCGACCGCTGAATGAAAATGTTGCTCAAACTCAGTAGTAAGGCTTATCCATTGCTCAGTATTTAACCCAAGGCGCTCTAGAATCGGGCTGTTTCGATTCTTTATATGACCCGCCTTATCATCTCGAATGGATCTACCTGTGCTATCTATAAGTTCACAGTAATCAATTAAGCTAAACGCAATCCCCTTTGACTTGCCTTGTTTGTGATGACCCACAAAAGGCATCAGATTTCGAGGTTGCTCTCCTGTGATTAAACACTCTATGCGTTGTTGGATACTGGTGTGTTTGGAGGTTTCAGGTGTGTTTGGAGGTTTCAGGTGTGTTTTCCATTCTGGCCCGAATAGGGTTTAGGTCCACATAAGCCATGCAAGCTAGTACCGCGGGTTCATCTAACAATGCTTGGGATTTGAAACGCCCTTCCCAAAACCGTCCCGTGCAATCATCTTCCTTGTTCGCCTCTCGGGCGATGTATTCATTCAGGTTTCGCATAAACCAACTAATGTCGTACAAACGTTGACGATAAATTTTAATCGTTTCATTGAGCGATTCGCCACGCATAAATCGTTGGCTAACGAAGGTGCCTTTATGTAATTGATGCCAACGAAAAACCACTTCTTTTGACGACCACTTATCGGCTTGCTCTTTATCAACACACAACACAATATGGGTATGATTACTCATCACCGCATACGCACACACATCAATGGCAAAAACAGAGGCTAAATAAAGTAAACGTTGCTCAACCCAGTCTCGCCTATGTTCGTAACTTTGCCCCGTCAACTTGTCTTCCCCACACAGAAATGAGCGACGAACACATCGCGAAACACAGTGGTAATAAGGTGTATCAATAAGGCTAATCTGGGATTTACGTGACTGAGGCATAACAAACCATCCATGGTTGTTTAGGTTAATTAAAGCCTAGAGCATCTGGAAGAAATTACCACACAATCATGGATGTCATATTTAAAAACTTTTAAAAACTATACCAAGTAAATATGGCTGTCCAACTAAGAAAGTGTCACTGCATAAAGTACAAAAACACCCAAAACAAAAAATGAAAATCTAACGCCTGTCTCCCAAAGCTGCTCCGACTGTTTCACCTCTGGAAGAAGATCTGCACCTGCTATATATAAAAAGTTTCCAGCTCCTAAGGCTACGAGAAAATACACATTGATATGTTGCCCTACACCATACGCAATCACCCCACCTAGGGGAAAAGTTAATGCAGAGATAAAATTATAAAGCAGTGCTTTACTTCGTGAATAGCCAGCATGGACCATCGCTCCGAAGTCGCCGATTTCTTGAGGGATTTCATGTAAAGCAGCTGCGATCCATGCAGCTATTCCAGCCCGAATATCCACAACGAAGATAGCACCAATGGCAAGGCCTCCAAGGAAATTGTGAACCCCATCAGCAATCAACAACAAAGGACCTAAAGGCTGCACATGTTCGGAAGGCATACGGTGACAATGATGCCACTCCAAAAGTTGGTCAAGGGCAAAAAATGCGGTAAAACCGACGACCACCCAGACTAGTATCGATATTGTCGGTTGTGAAGTACTTAGTGCATGGGGGAGCATATGAAAGAAAGCGCCGCCTATCAACGAACCAGCTGCAAATGCAACGATAGGCTTTAGCCAACGCTTCAAAACTTTCTCTGGCAATAAGATAAATAACCCACCGATGATAGCGATCAAGCTCATTAAGAACCCAAAAACCAGGATAGTCAGCAATGTGGTATCCAAATTAGTACCCTCCAATCTATTACGCTATATTTTCCTTTTCGACATACAACAGATTGTCTAGTGACAAGCATTAAGTAACTCTAAGCTATAGGCCACATTTTGAGCTAAAGACTAGACAAGAACAACTCTATTTGATTGAACATCCACTCAGGTTCGTCAGCCATAATGAAGTGCTTAGCGCTTTTGGCATAAACCAAATATTTTAAATTATCGGGAATATTAGCCATTTGAGTCAGGTAATTATTTTTAGTTACATCATAACTTACGTAAGGCTCAGCTTGTGCCGGTGCGGCAATAGTTAGTACAGGGCGTTCAATTTTTACAAGCTTATCTCTTAGATCTAATTGCATCAATTCACCGAATGCCCTTCCCGACGTCATGGGATCAGAAGTCATCATTTCATTCAACATCTGAGGGTGCCAAGCTTCATTATGTGCCATCGATTTGACCATACTTTTAGGGTCGAAAGATCTAGGCGTTTCGCTACTCGATGCTTGTTGGTTGCCAATTAACGCACCTAAAGCCGGCAGCCCATCAATATTCACCACTGCCGAAATTTGTGGATGATTTTCTGTTGCTAGCCACAAACCTAAAGTACCACCAAGAGAATGACCGACAATCACCACGTCTTCTAATTTATTTAAACGAATATACTCTGAAATAGCGTTCTTCTGGAATTCTATAAAATTAGCACCTACCACTTCAGCTGGTGCCGCGTTTACACCCGCAAACCCAGATAAAGAAAGGGCGTGAAGTTGATATCTATCAGAAAAGTACTCAACGGTTTGTTTCCAAACAGAGGCAGAAGAAGAGACTCCTGGAATTAAAATTATAGGCTTTCCCTGACCAAAGACCTCGACATTAAATGCTTCATATTCTTTATTATATTGAGTTGATTGTTCAGTATTTTGAGTACTGACAAAAATCGAATGACTTAAGCTAATTAAACAGAGTGATAAGGCGAAAATTTTCGTTAGTTTCATGATTGTTCCCTCGGATTATTTGAGAGTTAACTTTATCCCTATATAAAAACTAAAAGCAGTGTACTTTGTCACCAATTCACCATGACAAATGTCATTGCTTTTGAGTTAAGGTTTATCAAGACACCCATAGTAAAGAAAAGAGAAGGTACTATTTAAAATATGAAAATAAAGTCCTAACCGAAGGGATACACAGGCAAAGTTCATTGTTAGTTTTCTTTTGAATGGTATTCAGTGACTATTAGTTTTAAAGATGGGTGTCTTAATAAAAAGTAACTGCAATTATTAGCCTTAAAGATGGGTGTCTCAATAAAAAGTAACTGTAACTATTAGCCTTAAAGATGGGTGTCTTAATAAAGAAAGGGGATGGCGGTTTAAGAAGTTAAGGTTGCTTGTGGGTTGGTTTGAATAGCGGATTTTGAGCCGCAACTTTTGCCACGGCTAGATTGACTCTGAAGCACGTGGCAAAAGGCGGCTGTTAAATTTAAGGCTGATAAGGCAATGAAGATTGGTGCAAAATTATGCGAGTCTTGCCATCTTCACATTCTTTAAATACGAAGCTTTTGTTCACAAAAATATGGCTGTCGTCGTCGCCGATAAAGTGTACGTTACACTGCACAATCGCTAGGTCGCCATGCAAAATAAAATCTTCTTTACTAAACCAAACCTTTACCCAAGGCTTAAGTTTGAACCCTTTATCGTCGGGAAAGTCACTGTTCCCGCCTACAAAATAAGAAAGAGCACCTTCTTTGGTAGGACGAAAGGTCTGCTGACCAAACGTTAACGTAGGCTTAAACAATACGTGGCCATTGTCGTAATCATAACTATCAGATAGCACCTGAAGAGAAAATGCTTGAACATCGCCTCCTTCAGTATAAACTTTTCCAACTTTAACGACATTGTCACACCAGGTTTGCAGTGCCATATGTACCATTTCTTTAGTAAACATAATGTAGACATTTCTCCTATAAGTTCGTTGTCCCGTCGGATCTTGATGTTGAGAACCAAACCTAAGGACGGTTCAAATTTTTAGCCAAAACGCTCAGTCACTCTCTATTAAGATAGCACTGCATGCATAAATCACACATTATTACTCAAAGAATTGCACCTACGCCTTGCTGTAATTATTTATGTGATAATATCACAATTTGAGTCTAAATATTTCTCTACATATATCAACTGTAATTGGAGATAGCTTTTATCTATCAAGGCTGGGGCCCTTAAATACAATACTTTCCTCGAATTTGACCACTATGTAGCTTGCCGTCAAACAAAAGCAAAACTTCCCCTTTTTCCATGCCAATTGAATGCCTGATTTACTCCAAAACTATCGCATTCCTACCTAAAAAACTGCAATCTCACCATTGCTAGCCTAATAAAACACTCGGGCTGATTACTGAATCTAAATTCGCAACATTTCATCTTTAGGAAAGAATCAAGAGAGCACTTTACTGCCCACAAGGGATTTCACGATGAACGCTGAAAAAGAGATTTATCACTTATTAATCTCGGTAGTTGTTTGTGTTTTTATTCTAGTAAGAGTTCAATTAAGTGCTTGAGGAATGTAATTTCCAATAGATATTTAGTCTGAGTATGGAGTAAATTTACTCCCAACAAAATTAAAAAGATAGTTCACATTCGATGGAAAGCGTTGCTTTCGCGTCAAATTACGAGTTGATAAAACGGCAAGAGTGTACGCCTCATCCTCTTACGCTGTTTCTCTCGCTAAAAAATATAACAGCAACCTACACGTGCTACACATTACCACCGCCAAAGAACTCGGCCTGTTTGAATCTGGACCTGTAGAAAACAAAACCATTACTGCCGAAGCCTGTGTGCATCACCTATGGTTTAGCCAAGACGATTACGCCAAACTTGGAAACCAAATTAAATGTAACCCTGCGATAAAAAAAGCCAGTGACCGCGATGCCATCATGCAAGCCCTACACTCCAACCAAATCGATATTATCGCCACTGATCATGCCCCACACACATGGCAAGAAAAGCGAGGTCATTATAACCAGGCACCCGCAGGCTTACCCCTAGTTGAGCATGCCTTATTAAGCCTATTCGACCACGTCCATCACCAGCGTTTAACCTTGGAACAAGTGGTTGAAAAAACCGCCCACAACCCAGCTAAGCGCTATGCCATAGAACAACGTGGTTATATTAAAGAGGGCTACTTTGCCGACTTCATCTTGGTCGATTTACAAAAACCAACCAAAGTGACCAATGAAAATTGCCGTTATTTATGTAAATGGACTCCCTTTAATGGCCACCAATTTACCTCTAGCATTGAAGGTACATGGGTGAATGGACAACAAGTGTTCGACGGAAAGAATATAATCGACACTCCAAAAGCATCACAACGACTGGTGTTTAACCCTCGAAGCTAAACCTCCACGAGTCTTTGTTTTTGATTTCCTTAAGAGTTCAAAGTAGTGCTAATGGCATCAAATTTTAATGCTAATTTGAGGACAAAAGCACTTTAGTAAATCTAGTTAAGGTGAGCAATGCACTTAATTTCTAATTTGAGCCTTGGATCAACCAGGGCTGCAACTTGTAATACTGTCTGAGATACCTCTGGAGTGCCACCGTACGCTTTTTCCCTTGCGGTGTAGACAACTTCGGCGTTATTCATTAGCTCTTCAACATCAGTAACAAAGTAGGTTTCATCCACTACATTCTCAATGGTTGCCCCAAACTCAGCCAAAACTAATTTCAAATTCTCATAAGCCAATTCAACTTGCGCTAATACTCCGTCAGCCACATTGCCTTCGTCGTCCATTCCAATTTGTCCTGACATATAAAGTATGTTGCCTACTTGCACTCCTTGGGCGATAAAATCAGCAAAGGGTCCAGATCTAAATGTTTTCTTTTCTAGAGCCATTTTTCGTATTCCTTTTAATTTTTTAGTTGTATTTATTTAGCCACTTTAGCCTCTTCAGATTATTTAGGAGGTGCTTTCTAAACAGAGGGAGGTACATGTCCTTTTTTAACAGCCCTTTTTTAACAAATTATGGTCCACACTTTGTGTTGTTGCACCGTAACCTGCACAAACTACAACTAACCAAAAGTACAACTAACTCAAAGTACAACCGACACAAGCCGTAAGCACAACAGCATCGATTAAAATGCCCATTCAAGACTAGTCTACAGCGCCGGAAAATGACAACTTTCGACAAACTTGTCTATACCTGAGTTTTGATAAAACAATCGCAAAATAAAGGGTTTTAGAGGAGATAAAATAGTTAAAGATGGGGAAAAGCAGTCATTGGCTCGAAGAAAGATATAAAACCGCGACCTATGAGTTAAATAGAATATAATAGGTTAAGCGTTTTGACGCCCACAGAAGACGATATGCCTGCGCCGCCCGACGGTCCAGAGTCGCTTATGTTTTGGGGCGGTAGACAGAAAAGACATCATCTTTTCTTCCCTTAATTAATAGCTGCACTTTCTCCGGCCTATCCCATTGAATACTATTGAACTTCTCAATAAGCTTATCTTTATCAATATAATCGATGCCAGCCATGAATATATCGCAGGTCATTCCTTTGTTTCCGCCTCCATGGTGATCAACTTTGGTTAAGGATTCTCCACGATAGTTGGTGCGCAAATATTCATACAAAATATCGGCATTTCCATGATCACTATTGGCCCAAGCGCCATCGTCCATGGATGTTATGAGGATAATGTTAGTTATGTCGGTCATAAATATATCTCAATACTGGAAAATATAGCCCTTTAACTTAGGTAAATCAGAGCGTTTTGAAACCAAACATAAGCAAGTATTCCCCAACACACCAAGGCACTAATGCTTATTATTTAGCTAGGTATCATTATCAATAAATACCTAAAGATAACAACATATTGAACTCTGCCCACTTCGCTTCTTTAGCCTAAGGGAACAAGTTGGCTTGGAAAAGCGCTCATCAAAACTATAAATAACCAAGCCTGAGGTTATTCATGGCGCAGTGCTTCGATGGGGTCGAGGCGTGCGGCTTTGCGTGCTGGGAAGTAACCGAAAATCACACCGACTACTACAGAGAAAATAAAAGCAACCGCCACAATGCCTCCTAGTGAAGACAAAACAACAGCTTCTACCAGAAATTGCAGTAGAACTTCCCGCTCCAGTGCGCCAATGGCAAGACGAATACCAATCTCACGGGTGCGTTCGGTTACAGACACCAGCATGATATTCATGATGCCAATACCTCCCACCAGCAGACTGACAGCAGCAACGGCACCTAATAGTTGGGTGAGCACCTGCAGCAATGCGACGACGCTCACGCAGCAATTGTTCAATATTCTGTTGGGCTTTTTCAGTAGATACACCATCTTGAACAGAGACGTAAATACTACTGACGTCGGTGTTCGTTTATGACCACTTTTTAAAACCAAGGCAAAATATACCTGTTTAGTGAAAACTACAGGCTTTTATTTGTAGTTATTGTACAAAAAATCAAAATTTTGTATTTAAAACCAATATTAAGTAAGTATGATCCCGCACAATCCAGTTGCTCTTAAAATGAACCAAAATCAAATTAAGGGCGTACATTTAGAACATTACAAAAAAACAGTGAAGAGATGTGCAATGAATGCTCCTGCTTTCGCTTTAACAGATAACTCAGTTCATCAGTTGTCTAAGGGTTCGTCCACTAAGATGAACGCCATTATCGAAATAACTAACCTGAGGCTCAGAACCTATATCGGGTTCAATGACGAAGAGAAAAATAAACAACAAGACATAGTGATTAATGCTGAAATTCACTATCCTCTTAGTAGTGGATGTTTGGAAGATCAGGTAAGCGATGCCCTCAATTACAAAACCATCACCAAAGCCATTATCAAACATGTGGAGTCTGGACGCTTTTTATTGCTCGAAAAGCTGGTTGCAGATGTACTCAATATTTGTAATGAACACCAAGACGTTGTCTATGCTAAAGTCAAAATAGATAAACCTCATGCACTGCGCTTTGCAGATTCGGTATCATTGTCACTCGATATTCACAGCAACAGTTCACAGGAGAAATAATCATGACATCACAAACAGCTACTTTGAGCATTGCTAGTGAAAACGAATCCTCTAACCAAATCAGCGAAGAAGCATTGATGGTCAGAAATGCATTGGTTAAGCGTGGCTTAGAAACCCCAATGATCGACAATAAACTGACCGACAAACAAAAGTACGCCAAAATTAAAGACAGTTTTACCAAAATCGTGACCACACTGGGCTTAGATTTAGCTGACGACAGCCTGTGCGAAACTCCCCATCGGCTCGCCAAAATGTACGTTAACGAAATTTTTTCTGGCTTAGATTACAAAACCTTTCCGAAGGTTACAGCCATTGAGAACAAGATGAATCTTGATGAAATGGTTAAAGTAGACAAAATTAGCTTAACCAGTACCTGCGAGCATCACTTTGTAACTATAGATGGCACAGCCCGTGTTGCTTACATACCCAACGACAGCATTATTGGCTTATCGAAAATCAATCGTATTGTTCGATTTTTTGCCCAGCGCCCACAAGTACAAGAACGCCTAACTCAACAAATCTTAGTGGCGCTACAAACGTTATTGCATACCGACAACGTAGCAGTATCAATCAACGCTACCCATTATTGCGTTAAATCCCGTGGCGTGATGGACACTAATTCTTATACTACAACCACAGCACTTGGCGGCAGTTTTAAAGAAAACGCCATTACCCGACAAGAGTTTTTAAAATAAATGCCAACGGTAGTTATAACTGGCGTAGGGCAACGCTTGGGCTTGTGTTTGGCCGAGCACTTTTTGGCTAAGCAATACAAGGTGATAGGTACTTATCGGACCGAAAGAGAATCTATCAACAACTTGCAGGCAAAAGGAGCCCTGTTGTATCAGGTAGATTTTTACGATCAACAGCAAACCCTGGCGTTTATCGATGCAGTTATCAGCAACAATGACGCCATAGACTGCTTAATTCACAACGCATCAGATTGGAATGATGATAACCAAGTTTTAGATTTTGCCAGTTATCATCAGATATTTTCTAAAATGATGACCATCCATGCTGAAGTCCCTTACCAGTTAAACTTAGCCTTTAAGTCACTCCTTACACCTAAAAATGGCCATCAGTTTACTGACATCATTCATATAAGTGACTATGTCGCATCTAAAGGTAGCAAAAAGCATGTAGCCTACGCTGCCAGCAAAGCGGCACTAGAAAATTTAACCTTGTCATTCGCCCAGCGCTTTAGCCCAAAGATTAAAGTTAACTCTATCGCCCCAGCCCTATTAGCGTTTAACGAAGATGATGATGCAAGTTATAAAATAAAAGCTAGGAATAAATCCTTGATGCAAACCGAAGGCTCATTTCAAGAAGCCATCAATACCATTGAATGGCTGCTTGCAAGCCGTTACGTCACTGGGCGCACTATACACCTCGATGGTGGAAGACATTTAAAATAGAAGCCTATCTAGGCGCTTATAGAACCCTCATTAGTAACAACAGCAAAACCACCAAAGCAGTTAACAGCAAAGTCTAATTTCGTTTTTTTACGATGGGTGTCTAGTTGCTGTCTTCTTATAGAACCCACCTTTGTAACAGCAGTAAAAACACCAAAGCAGTCAACGGCAAAGTCTAATTTTGTTTTTTTACGATGGGTGTCTAGTTAATGACACGATGGGTGTCTAGTTAATGACACTTGTTCCTAGCCTTGATCACACTTGATTACAACTTATCAAATAGATATAATATTATATCTATATAATTAATACTGAATCAGCTCCGAATCAGTCAAAAGTTTCAGTTATGCTGAGGCCCCAATGGGAAAGAAAACATGAATAGATTAGATATTAATCGACGTACACTTTTAACCGGTTTAGCCGGATCTGCGGCCTTAGGGTTAACTGCTTGCGCTGGAAAAACAGTCAACAAATCTACGGACAGTAAAACTAGCAATCAATCTACAATTGAAGTTAACAATGCGAACTTGGTTAAAAACTTTTGCCGAGATTGGTCACTCCGAGATGTAGAAGCGTTAATCCCTTATTTGGCAGATGACATTGTCTATCAAATTTCAGATGACCTACCTATCATTAATGGTATTGATGCTTTTAGAAAACAAATGGGCGCATTTATAGGTAAGTTTGAATCAATACGTTGGGACACATTAAGATCACATTCCATTGGACGATTAGTGATAAACGAGCGTATAGATTACTTTGAAAATTCGGAAAAAGGAAAAAGTATGAAGTTCCATATATCTGGAGAATTCGTAATCAAAAACGATAAAATCATTATATGGAAAGACTGGGTGATGCCCACAGCGTCACTTGATGACTGGAAGTATTAAAACGGGATAAAGTAAACATAGTGATGCCGGCGATTGACGCTAAGTTTAGCGCTTTTCGCCCACAATTCACCTTAAAAGGACGCGAAAGGGAAACAATAGAGTCGTTTCTAGGCATCTGAACTTTCTTAGCTGTAGAGGCGAGTAGCCCCTTCAAATCCACACTCTTCACTTATCACCCTACCAAGGGGCGCAGATGCTTGGGGCATAATGGCGAAGCCGTCCCGTGTATAGACGCTTCAGCGACCGAAGGGAGTAACGTTAGCGTTTTGTTATGCTTTTCTACGACCGCGTATGGTTACCAATCACTCGCATATTCTTTATTCGCTTTAAACGCCTCGACCTCTAAAGGTGCTTTGTCGTACCCATATTCTGCTAAATCCGAAAAGTGCTGAGTTATTATGTGGTCGAGATTGGCTCGTTCAATTTGAAGTACATGTACCAATTCATGAGCAAGTTTTGGCCTATCCAGTTCATAACCATGACGAACATAAATTGAATAACCGAACACTTGGGCGTTGTTGATGATACCTTCACCAATGAATCCGAGTGCTTCACCTAGTTTTTTCAGAGCAAAGTTTTCATACGGGAACGGGGTTTTATTATGGGTGTCTAGTTAACTTGTTTTTAGCTACATTCTCTATTTTCGGTGATAGCTTCCAGCTTTTTATTCATAGCCTCTTTCTGGTAGATGACTATCTCTTTGACTGCTAACGGCCGTATAACCGACAAATAAAAATGGGGCTGTAAAAGCCCCGTTTTCATTTATCCGAGTTGTAGCTTGTTAGGCTTTAAATTTTCTGCGAGAAAAACCCAAACCTGCCAAACCAAGACCAAGTAAAGCTAGAGATACTGGCTCTGGAACTGACGTACTAGAAGTGTATGTGAAATTGTCGATGAATACATAGTCTGAACCAGAACTAATGTCGAGCGTGGCATGAGTCATCCCGGCACTAGCTATTCCGAAATAATCGCCTGCATTACTAGCTGAAGTTGGATTTAAAGCAAACGTTTCAAGCAATGTTGCACCATTATACGCTGATAAATTCCAAACGTAATCTGCCGCCCCCCATAAAAATGCAAACGCATCAACCGTTGTATCAAAATCAAAGCGGAAACTAATTGGGTCATCTCCGTGGTTAGTAATGTGGTAGTTACCACGAGTGTTATAATTACCAGCATAGTCAGAGTCTATTTCGATATTTGCGTTGCTAGTGAACGTGACACCTCCTGTAGACAGCGATGGAACATCCACTGTACCGAAGGATTCAAAATCAATTACAGTGCCTGCAGATAGAAATGCAGAATCAGTCGGTAGGCCAACACCAGTAATAGGTACTGCTGTTGCGCTGTGAGATAAAGCGATCAAAGCGGTTGTCACAAGTATATTTAATAATTTTTTCATTTTCTCATCCAGTTAGAAGGTGTCAAATTTTTAAATGCAATAAAGATACCAAGTTCGCTTCTTATTGTTTTTACTCGACAATTAGAACTTCACACTAAATGCATCGTAAGAAATGTAAAAGATATCGACACCTTCAACAGCCGTCAGTAAAAACAACTATTGGTTGGTGACACTGATTTCACTGCTAGACATAATGACTCCCCACGAACCACCCCTAAAGGTGCTGATCTCTAATTTTTCGCGGGTTAGCTAAGCCAGAGCCATAATAGTTGTGTTGAACAAACTAATTAAAGGAGATCAGCATGAGCAAACATAACATACTTTTTGTATGGCCTTGATACTCACAAAGAGTTCGTTGAAGTGGCTTACATTGAAGATCAACGTGGGGCAAAGCCTACACACCTTGGGCGACAACCAACGAGTAAGGTTGCGGTCAAAAAACTTGCTCGTCAGTTTGAATCTAAATACCCAGGTGCAACATTCCATATTGTTTATGAAGCAGGACTTTGTGGTTATTGGATCTACAGATTGATTACCAGTTTAGGGCATTGTTGTTATGTCGTTGCCCCATCTCTCATTCCAAAAAAGCCAGGTAAACGGATTAAAACAAACATACATGATGCTCTCAAAACTGCAAGCAACGCGAGGTGTCCGGTTGTTAGTTGCTGTGGGTGTGGTGGCTGAGCTAGGCGATTTGCACCGTTTCGACCACCCAAGAAAACTCATGGCTTATCTCGGTCTGGTTCCCAGTGAACATTCTTCAGGTGGGAAACGGCATTTAGGGGCCATTACCAAATGCGGTAATGGTCGAGCAAGACGGTTACTCATTGAAGGCGCTCACAGTTATCGATACCCAGCCAATATCTCGACGGATATTCAACTACGACAGGAAGGCTTACCCAAAGATATTGTTGATATTGTTGATATTGTGTGAAAAGCACAACTTCGGTTGTGTAAACGCTATCAACGCATGAATAAAAAAGGCAACCATTACAAGCAAGAGTTAGCTTATTATGAATACTGAAACAAATCAAAACGTTAACGTCGGTGTCGATACAGTTAAATTTCAACTCGACATTTATATTCGCCCTTTGGATATTTATTTCACTGTCACCAACGACGATAAAGGTATCAGTGACGCCATCAAAGAAATCAAAAAACACAAACCAGAGCGTGTCGTCATTGAGGCAACTGGACGGTTAGAAATGCCATTTATTATAGCCTGTGCAAAAGCAAACCTTCCTTTTGTCATTGCCAATCCTGTACACATTAAACGCTTCGCTGGGGCCATTGGTGAACGAGCTAAAACCGATAAGCTAGATGCTCTACTGATTGCCCATTACGCCGAGGCTATCATGCCTAGATTATCCCAGCTAAAGCCCGATATCATGCAAGCTATGAGTGATTTAGTCGCAAGGCGAAATCAATTATTAGTGATGCAAACCATGGAAAAAAATAGAAAGCAAAATCGTCACACTCATAAGCTCCTGTCCTGAGCATCAACCTAAAGACACCATCCTACAAAGTATGAAAGGTATCGGTAAAATCGCCTCTGCTTCGCTTATCAGCAACTTACCGGAGCTTGGTTATATGACTAACAAACAAGCCTCTGCTTTAGTCGGAGTGGCCCCCATGAATCGAGAAAGTGGTCGTTATAAAGGCTTACGAAAAATTCAAGGAGGAAGGCATCAAGTTAGAACCGTTTTATACATGGCCATGATGTCAACCATTCAATCTAACCCAGTATTTAAAGAAACCTATCAACGACTCGTTGCAGCAGGAAAACCCAAAAAGTTGGCTATTATTGCATGCATTAAAAAGATGGTTGTTATCTTAAATTCGATGCTAAGAGACTCTACAATGTGGGAAGCGCCAAAGGCGATAAATTAACTATTGACACCATAGTCTCTTGTTATGCTTTTCCTCGACCGCGTATGGTTACCAATCACTCGCATATTCTTTATTCGCTTTAAACGCCTCGACTTCTAAAGGTGCTTTGTCGTACCCATATTCTGCTAAATCCGAAAAGTGCTGAGTTATTATGTGGTCGAGACTGGCTCGTTCAATTTGAAGTACATGTACCAATTCATGAGCAAGCTTTGGCCTATCCAGTTCATAACCATGACGAACATAAATTGAATAACCGAACACTTGGGCGTTGTTGATGATACCTTCACCAATGAATCCGAGTGCTTCACCTAGTTTTTTCAGAGCAAAGTTTTCATACGGGAACGGAACTTCATCCACATACACAATCCTTACTTTCTCTGGGTTTTGAATTCCAATATCGATTGCTAATGACAACTCTTGTGCATTTAAAGGTGTTCCAGACTTCAAACCTTGCTTATCAGTTTCATACGCCCAGTCAATATACTGTGGTAGCAATATTTTTGAGATAACTTTCTGGTAAGAAAGTAATGCTACGATAATGGCTACGGCCAAGAAAAGCGTTGTAAACTTGATGAACTTCATGAATTTCAAATCCTTTTTTTAAAAAATCCTAATGATCTGCGGAAAAAATATAACTTTGAGCTAAGGGCAATTACATGGCGCATAAAATAGCCGAAGGCGCGCCATGTAATTATCCCAGTGAGCCCGCTTTTGGTGTGCGGCTTAAACGTGTTGTTAAATTTTACACGCTTTCCAAAACTACCTTAACTTAGCGAATATATGATTATTATAGAAGTGTCCATTTTTAAAGATGGCATTTTCTAATACAGCTTCCTGTTTAAAGCCCAATTTTAACAACAGTTGCATTGAGGGATTATTACCTGAGAACACAGACGCAAACAACCGAATAATATCTGTGTTTGAAAACACGAAGTCCGATAATTGTTGAATAGCAGCAAACGTAATGCCTTTGCGCCAATAATCCCGAGCTAACCAATAGCCGATTTCTCCGGATTTTTGGTATTCGAATTCACCGCGATTGACACCGACACAGCCGACTAAAATCCCATTAAAACAAATGGCTTTAATTAAATCGCCTTTGCTGCCTTCGCGCACCCACCATAACGCGTCCTCTTTGGTGTATGGTGACGGAATTTTGGAAGAAAGAAATTGAGTCACAGCATCGTTGTTTAGTATGGAAACCAAACTTTGTATGTCGTTTTCTGAGAAATCACGAAGTAAAACCATTCAAGTCCTTTTGCTATTTAAAGTAAATATATTCCCAACAATCTAACACTTAAAATTCCCACCATGATGTTTTTGTTAGGCATACATGCTCTCCACGAAATACGTAACCCCTAGGGAAACGAAAATAAATGATGCATTGATTAACGCACGAACAGGCCAAGCAACATGCTTGTACGATATCCCTGCTCTTTTTGAAGCAATAACCATTAAACCCATTAACCCGAACCACGGCGTAAAAAATATAATGGCTTTCCACTTTACGATTGATACGGCCATATCGTGAAGCGCACCACTAGCTAAGAATGTGATGAGAGTTGCTATGGAAATAGGTAAAAAATTGGCAAGCGGTCGCATGACATTGCGAGATAAATAATAGCTCCAGATAGGATTCCAGTAGTGCCAAAAAACAGGGAAAGACTTTGCACCCAAAGAACGTGAAAGCATATTTCTCATAGAGTGACTAGCCCCCAGAGGGACACCATTTCGTTTCTCAACATATTGTGAAAGTGACAATGATTTGTGCATGATAAACCCGTATATCTAACGCCCCTAATAAACAGCGAAAACTTGTTGGCTAAAATGGCGAGGAGCGAGATCCAGCCAGCGAGTTGGCGTCCTATTGATTGGATTGATATATGGCACTCAGATGCCTAGCGTATTGACTTTCGAACCACAAAAAAAGCAATGAGTCCGTTTTTTAGTGACACGATGTCCACAATCACTGCACTTGGTAGCCGCAGATACTTTCCCATCAGCTTGCCCATCGCGCAAATCAATTTCTTCCACTTTTGCTTCGATTTGTTTCTTCGTTACTCCTTTTTCCATTAGCAACTCCAAAGAAGCCAATGTGAGTATATGAAGCGTATCGATTTTATTTTCCAATACTTTTAAATGGGATTCATTACCCTCAGAACGGTAACTATTCGCCGATGTATCTACATCGATTCGACCAAATCTAAAGTCTTGGAATGAATCGTAAAAATCAGCCATATTTCCTCCTTGCCAGATAACGCTGCCAACTCAGGTTAGAATTTGCGAGCATCCTAGTGCTTAGTCTTGTTAGCAGTAAATTTTAGACGCAAAACTTTCTGCCCTGTTTGCTCATGGATCTTTTCTTTCAATTTCTCACAGCCATATTTTGAATAGAAGTTACGTCCCATATTGTTTACTTTAAACACCTCAACTTCAAGATTTCCATGAATTTCTTGGGCTTTATCCATTAAGGCCTTGCCAATGCCTTGACCATGACAATAGGGTTGAAGGAAAATTGCCCCCAACTTCGTTACCCATAAGCGCAACAAAGCCTTTAACTTCACCTTCAACAGCCGTCTGTAAAAACAACTATTGGTTGGTGACGCTGATTTCACTGCTAGACATAATGACTCCCCACGAACCACCTTTAAAGGTGCTGATCTCCAATTTTTCGCGGGTTAGCTAAGCAAAAGCCATAATAGTTGTGTTGAACAAGCTAATAAAAGGAGAACAGCATGAGCAAACATAACAATTTAATCATTACTGCGATTGCCCGAGAAATGGCAGCCTACATTTGGGCTATCGCCAAAGAAGTGGTACTCACTCCTGTCGACCACAAACTAAGATTAAGTCGAGTACCCGCATGATTAAAAGTTTTGAGTTAACGCATTCGGATCAGGCCGCGGAATGTGACACAACCTACGAGGGCGTTATAATGGCAGTAACTTAACCGTTTTTGATCCACGAGCATAGACTGATGAGAAGGTGTTACCGGTGATCGGCGCGGGACAAAACGAGTAAGGTCAGCTCTGCTTATTCACTGAATAAGTAACCTACGGATACCAGCAAGACAACCGACGACATTACTGCCTCATCCGGTGCGTTAGCTCAATTTATTTAAGTACAAGAATAAACTAATTATGGACCGAAAAAATGTCAATTGACAAAAGGAGTCATACCAACGCTCCAATAAGCAGCGGAGCAATACGGCCCCATTTTTTGCGGCACTTTGCGAAAATTGGGCGGCGTTTTCGGAGTCGGCTGGGCTGACTGGTTTGCTATGCCTTTAAACCAATACCTTTATAAAATTGATCTTGCTAGTACTAACGGAACCTCGATCTTCGTACCCGGACATTTGATATCCGCTAGCTATCAGCATTTGTAACATTGCTGGAAACCGGTTCATAGACTTGACCGAAATTGATTCAAAACCATTTTCCTTTGCCCATGATTCTTGAATAGACCGAAGTTTAGAAGCAACTTTCATTTTACGGTAACATGGAATCACCCCACCCAACCAACTGTAAAATTGATTGCTGAAAACTTCATATCCAATCTTGAAGCCTATTGGTTTATCTTCGTGTTTAGCAACCAATATTAGGTTTCTTTTCCCCTGTAATCTGGCTTCAATTACATCTGAAGTAAGTAGGCTTTCAAACTCAGGAATAAGAGGTGCAATATCCAAAATATCAGGTATTTTACCAGTCTCATACTCAAACTTCATGATACTCGCAAATTAGGCATACCGCTCCAATAAGTCAACACAAAGAGCGTAGAGAGTTGAAGTCGGATGATTGGTTTGTCAGCTGCGTTCATTCCAATAGCCTGGTTTACGATGATTATGCATCACAGCAACTACATAAATTTCTGAATTACCGCGAACTTTATAGATAATTGAAAAAGGAAAACGACCAAGAACAAATCGTCGATGACTTTGTCCAAATTTAGGCCAAGTCGAAGGAAGAGATTGGATAGAATTGAAAGCCTCCTCTAATTCTTGCACGAACTCATGCCCCAAACCCTTAGATTGTAATTGATACCATGCAAACGATTCTTTAACTTCAACCTTAGTATCAGGATGGAACAATATTGGGAGCATTTAGCTGGCGATATCTTTTTTTATTTCATCCCAAGAAATAGCCTGCACCGCACCAGACTCTAGTTCAGCACTGCGTGATTCAGCCAACGATAGCCAGTCTTTATCAACATCTAGAGTATTTTCAGGATCCATAGATGATAATAGACAATGTGCAGCTAATGCTTTTTCTTTTGTGCTTAATTGTTCGATGTTTTCCAGTAATATTTTGAATGCTTCTGACATTTTAGATTACCTCGAAATCAATGTTTTAATATATTAACACTTTATTAAAACAACCCAAATCAAATTATATCGCTGTAAGCTAATGCTTACAATAACGGGAAAAACCGAGTGCTTTGGCACGAAGTGCCAGCGAGGCTTTTTCCCAGTGAGCGAAGCGAATGTGGTTTATTGTTTTGTTAGGTGTCATGTTACTTGTCGTTAGGCTTTAATGGTGCGATTAGCATAAATAATATTAAACAAAACCAGCTAATAAACAAACTTCCTATTATCCATGCTAGCTTTTCTTGGCGTCCAACATTTGGTGACCTAGAAATTATTGTGATTGGAATTACCCATGCGATTAATAAAACAAGAAGCAAGGGAAACCAAGATATTAAGATTTGAGTTGTGTTATCCATAATGAAATCCTTTTTTGACACCTAACGTCCCAATGAGCGAAGCGAATGAACATAATGTGTTTGTTAGGGCTACTTACCAGCATATTTTTTCTTAAACCAAATCGTGAGCAATATAAACAAAAATATAACGAGCACGATCACACCAACTTGATCAATATAACCTCTAAAGGGACTAGCAAAACCAATAAAGGTTTCTTGTTGATATGTACAAGCTCCCACTCCAGACCAATTTTGCATGAAAGAGCCACCACATAGAGTAAATGTACTTACTGATACAAATCCAAAAACGAACAAGAGTATTAAAACCAGCAATCTAGATTTTGAATTCTTCATTGTCACCTTTGTAGCCCTAACTTCCAAAACAACGGAAAACGCGAGCGTATTGGCGCAGCCAGCGAGTGCTTTTCCGATGCTTTTGTTTGTTATGTGTAAATAGCTTAGTCATCATTTTTTGTAGCATTCTTTGTTCTTGGGTTATTAAAACCGCCTGACACTTCATCTTCCCTTATGGCAACAAGACCATTAATTAATATTGCGACAACTGTAATACCAAATATGATCCAAAAACTCAGCGAGGTGAAGTAAGAAATAACAAAAGCGATGCTGCCAACCAACGCGAGCATTAAAAATGTAAGTCTAAGGTCTACGAATTTCTTCATTTACACATAACGCTTAACATATGGGGATTTTAGGAGCGCTTTATCAGCGAGTAAAATTCCCACCATGATGTTTTTGTTAATTGCCATTTTCCTCTGCCTCCGCTTTTTGAATAATTTT
Organism: Aliiglaciecola sp.; assembly: GCF_039982535.1. NCBI lineage: Bacteria > Pseudomonadati > Pseudomonadota > Gammaproteobacteria > Alteromonadales > Alteromonadaceae > Aliiglaciecola > Aliiglaciecola sp. The sequence continues at coordinate 38,748 of NZ_JBDWYG010000039.1, read as the reverse complement.
GGAAGACTGTACCTTTACCAAAATAAACGCTGGTAACAAAGGGACAAAAGCTAGCCAAGATTGCATTTCAAAAGCCCAAAAGTAAATAAACCAACCTTGAGCAATAATTAGCACTGTCATGTTTAACCATCGAGAGAAAAGCATGAGATCTCCCATGGCTGCCAAGGGTAGACCAAAGCAAAGTGCTCCTAAGCCATATAACCAGAGATTAAAATCTGCGGTTGAATTAATAGCCCCTACATCGATGGCAATTCCAAATAAAAATGGAACTAAAACCAAGATCATAACGACAGTTGAAAATCGATCATTGCTCAGATGCTTCTGATGAGCTTTATTTTTCTGTGCGAGTTTCTCTAATGTGTCCATGGCATTTAACAATATTCTTAGTAAGAAAAAATCCGTTTTATCGACGCGGAATATTTCCTTGTTTTCACGTTGTTCTTTTTTAACATAGGTTACAAGTGCCTGTACAGGTTAAAAATATGTCCTGAAGAGTGGGCTTGTGTTGGGAAAAGTACAGTTTTTTTACATTTTATTGCTGTTATGGGGAAAGCTTGTCTATTCTGGTGGTTTATACAGTGCTTTTACAAGGAGCGTAAAGGGTATGAAATCACCATTTTTGGAAATGCTTAAAGACGAAATGTATCAGCGTCATTATGCAAAACGTACCATTCAAACCTATTTAACATGGATAAGTAGCTACATTCATTTTCATAGCAAGCGTCATCCTGCTCAGTTACATAATTTGGAAGTAGAACAGTTTTTATCCCATTTGGTGTTGGAGTTAGACGTTGCAGTTTCTACTCAAAAAATTGCCTTGAATGCGCTGTCTTTTATGTACGCTGAAATTATTGAGAAGCCCTTATCTTTAAAGTTGAAGTATGTGCGTAGCACTCGACAACAAAAACTACCTGTGGTGTTAACACAACCCGAAGTACGTGATTTACTCAATTGCATCAATGCCAATTATAAACTACCTGCATCGCTTCTGTATGGCAGTGGATTGCGTTTAATGGAGTGTATTCGACTGCGTGTTAAAGATATTGATTTTGACTATAAATCCGTGCGAATTTGGAATAGTAAAGGGGGTAAACATAGAGTAGTGACTCTTGCCGACAGTTTACTATCGGATCTACATAAACAAATTATTTTGGTTGAACAGTATTTAAGTGCCGATGTTGTGAATCCCGATTTTGCTGGTGTGTGGTTACCCAATCGCTTAAGAGTGAAGTATAAATCGGCAACTAGTGATATTGGTTGGCAATATCTATTTCCATCGAAAAGACTATCTAGTGATCCAGAAACGAATCGTTTACGTCGTCATCATATCGATGAGTCGGGTCTGCAAAAAGCAATCCGAACAGCTAGCAATACTGCGAAGATAGTTAAACATGTTACACCTCACACCCTTCGTCATACCTTCGCCACCCATTTATTGCTATCGGGGGCCGACATTCGTACGGTTCAAGATCAATTAGGCCATGCCGATCTGCGAACCACACAAATCTACACGCATATATTGCAAAGGGGAGGGAATTCAGTGATTAGTCCGTTATCTAATCTATTTTGAAAGGTACTTTTCTATTTGTTTTGTTTCGACGAACTTGAATACATCCCGCCAACTTAAAATTCCCACAGGTTGAAATTCAGAATTAATAACCGGAATACAGGAAACGCCGTTGGCATTGAAGGTTTGAATGGCTTTGAAAAGTCCGCTGGTGGGGGATAGGGTGACTAAGTCGCGACTCATAATTTGGTGCACACGTTTGTTTAGACTAGCGCTATCTCGCAGGGATTCAACAGCAGTATCGATATTAGGGCTAATCGCTTTTAAATAATCTCTATCCGATAAAATACCCACTAGCTTAGTATTTTCAACTACTAACAAATGATGGAATTTATGGTTTTCAAATAGTCTTTTTACTTCAGATAAAGTGCTGTCCATTTGTACACAAACGATATCTGTCGTCATGATTGTTTTAATTTTCATATGGAAGAACTAGGTCCTTGCGCAGATTGCATTTAGGTTAACTATAAACCAGAGTTCACTTTTTAAACCACTACTAATCGGTTTAATGCTCAATTAATCATGATTACAAAACCTTAGCTATAAAAAAACCCAGCACTTGGCTGGGTTTTTACGAATAACTAAATTCTGGTTATTTACGCAATTTCTGAATTAATCGGATTTGCGCGATGGCTTCTGCAAGTTGAGCAGCGGCTTCAGCATAATCAAAGTCAGCTCCACCGTTTGCAATGTGCTCTTCAGCTGTACGTTTTGCTTCAAGAGCAGATTGTTCATCCAAATCTTCTGCACGAACAGCAGTATCAGCCAAAACAGTCACAGTACCAGGTTGAACTTCTAACAGTCCACCAGCAATGTAGATGATTTCTTCTTCACCAAACTGTTTAACCAAACGAACCATGCCAGGATTTAACGCTGTAATTAAAGGTGCGTGTCCAGGATGAATACCTAGCTCACCTTCACTACCGGTAATCTGAATAGTTTCTACCAGACCAGAAAAAATCTTGTCTTCGGCACTTACCACATCCAGATGTACTGTCATTGCCATGGGACCTCCTATTTAGGTTTACGAAAAAACTAAGGAAAAAGACGCAGTATATTGCGTCTTACTTGCCTTTGGCTTTTTCAGCGGCTTCGTCAATTGAGCCAACCATATAGAAAGCTTGCTCTGGTAAGTGATCATACTCACCTGCAAGGATCCCTTTAAAGCCACTGATAGTATCTTTCAAAGATACATATTTGCCCGGTGAACCGGTAAATACTTCAGCAACGAAGAATGGCTGTGACAAGAAACGCTGGATCTTACGAGCACGAGATACAGATAATTTGTCTTCTTCTGACAATTCGTCCATACCTAGAATCGCAATGATATCTTTAAGTTCTTTATAACGCTGAAGAACCGACTGAACGCCACGTGCTGTGTCATAGTGCTCTTGACCAATAACCTGAGGGTCAAGCTGACGAGACGTAGAATCTAGTGGATCAACCGCTGGGTAAATACCCAAAGAAGCGATATCACGAGACAATACAACTGTTGCATCCAAGTGAGCAAAGGTTGTTGCTGGGCTAGGGTCAGTCAAATCATCCGCAGGTACGTATACCGCTTGGATTGATGTGATTGAACCAGTCTTAGTAGATGCAATACGTTCTTGCAATACACCCATCTCTTCAGCCAATGTAGGCTGGTAACCTACCGCTGATGGCATACGACCTAGTAGTGCAGATACTTCTGTACCAGCTAGTGTATAACGATAGATGTTATCTACGAAGAACAGTACGTCACGACCTTCGTCACGGAATTTCTCGGCCATAGTCAAACCAGTTAACGCTACGCGTAAACGGTTTCCAGGAGGCTCGTTCATCTGTCCGTATACTAGTGATACTTTGTCTAGTACGTTAGATTCGTTCATTTCGTGATAGAAATCGTTACCTTCACGAGTACGCTCACCAACACCGGCGAATACTGAGTATCCACTGTGCTCGATAGCGATGTTACGAATCAATTCCATCATGTTTACTGTTTTACCTACACCAGCACCACCGAATAGACCAACTTTACCACCTTTTGCGAAGGGACAAACTAAGTCGATTACTTTGATACCAGTTTCAAGTAGTTCTACAGAACTTGATTGGTCTTCGTAGCTAGGCGCTGCACGGTGAATAGACATACGCTCTTCTTCACCAATTGGGCCAGCTTCGTCGATTGGATTACCTAATACGTCCATAATACGGCCCAATGTTTTGGTACCAACTGGAACTGTAATAGGTGCACCTGTATTTTCTACAGCTAACCCACGGCTCAAGCCGTCAGTGGTTCCCAATGCGATACTACGTACCACACCGCCACCAAGTTGCTGTTGCACTTCTAAGGTTAATCCCTTCAAGTTACCTTCGGTAACTATCAGTGCGTCATATATAGTTGGAACGGCATCTTGTGGAAATTCAATATCCACAACCGCACCAATGATTTGGACGACCTTACCTTGACTCATGTTTAGTCCTCATTAATTTTTAAACCTTTGCCTACACCGCTGCCGCGCCGCTCACTATCTCACTAATTTCTTGTGTGATAGCTGCTTGACGTGCTTTGTTGTATACCAATTGCAAATCATCGATTAGATCGCCGGCGTTATCAGTAGCGGCTTTCATCGCTACCATTCGCGCGGCTTGCTCTGACGCAGAATTTTCTACTACGCCTTGGTACACCTGAGATTCGATATAACGGACCATTAATTTTTCCAAAATTGGTTTTGGATCTGGCTCGTATATGTAATCCCAACGATGCTTTAATTCTTCTTCATCAGACTTAGGCAAAGGTAACAATTGATCGATTCTGGGTTCTTGCGTCATAGTATTGACAAAGTCGTTGTAGACCAAAAACAAACGGTCTATTTCACCTTCGTTGTACGCGTTTAACATTACACGTACTAAACCAATAACATCTTGAACACTTGGCGAATCACCTATGCCAGATTCAGCAGCAAGTACCTTGCCTCCGAATCGGCCGAAAAAACCACATGCTTTTGCACCCAATGCAGCGAAGCTCACTTCAACGTCTTGTTGTTGCCACTTATTGACGTCTTGGCTTACTTTTTTGAACTCATTTGAGTTCAAACCACCACACAGACCACGGTCAGTTGAAATCACGATATAACCAACACGTTTCACCTCGCGCTCATCCAAGTAAGGATGGCGATATTCAAGGTTACCGTGGGCCACGTGACCAATCACTTGACGCATGCTTTCGGCATATGGACGGCTGGATTCCATACGGTCTTGCGCCTTTTTCATTTTAGACGCGGCAACCATTTCCATAGCACTGGTGATCTTTTGAGTGTTTTTAATACTCCCGATCTTACCTTTTATCTCTTTACCGCTGGCCATGACTTATCTCCGATTTCTCAACGTTAGGGTAGCGGTTAAGCTACCCAATTGATTACCAAGTTTGAGTTGCTTTGAATTTGTCCAAAGCTTCAGTTAACTGGGCTTCAATATCACCGTTGTAATTACCAGTGTCGTTAAGTGTTTTCATAAGATCAGCATATTCAGCGTTCATGAATGAATGTAGTGAAGATTCGAAATCCAATACTTTATTCAATTCGATGCCTTTCAAATAGCCTTTTTCAACTGCAAACAAAGATACACCCATATCGCCCACTGAAAGTGGTGCATATTGGTTTTGCTTCATTAATTCAGTTACGCGCTCACCGTGCTCAAGTTGCTCACGAGTCGCTTCATCAAGGTCAGATGCGAACTGCGAGAACGCAGCCAATTCACGATACTGAGCCAAGGCTAGACGAATACCGCCACCTAGTTTCTTGATGATTTTAGTTTGCGCTGCACCACCAACACGAGATACCGAAATACCGGCGTTAACAGCTGGGCGAATACCCGCGTTAAACAAATCAGATTCTAAGAAGATCTGACCATCGGTAATTGATATTACGTTAGTAGGTACGAATGCTGATACGTCACCGGCTTGAGTTTCAATGATTGGCAATGCAGTCAATGAACCTGTTTGGCCTTTTACTTCACCATTAGTGAATTTTTCTACGTAAACGTCGTTTACACGAGCTGCACGCTCAAGAAGACGAGAGTGAAGATAGAAAACATCACCAGGATAAGCTTCACGACCTGGAGGACGACGAAGTAGCAATGAAATTTGACGATAGGCTACAGCTTGCTTAGACAAATCATCGTATACGATTAGTGCGTCTTCACCGCGGTCACGGAAAAACTCACCCATAGTACAACCAGAATAAGGTGCTAAGTACTGAAGTGCTGCTGATTCTGACGCAGAAGCAGCAACTACAATGGTGTGATCCATTGCGCCGTGCTCTTCTAGCTTACGTACTACGTTAGCAATGGTAGAAGCCTTTTGGCCAACCGCTACGTATACACAGCTAACGCCAGTGCCTTTTTGGTTGATGATAGCATCGATTGCCAAAGCAGTTTTACCTGTTTGACGGTCACCGATAACCAATTCACGTTGTCCACGACCTACTGGGATCATGGCATCAACCGATTTATAACCTGTTTGGATAGGTTGGTCTACTGATTGACGTTCAATTACGCCAGGTGCAATTTTCTCTACTGGTTCAAAACCTTCAGCATCAATTGCGCCTTTACCATCAATAGGCTCACCCAAGGTGTTAACTACGCGTCCTAAAAGGGCACGGCCAACAGGAACTTCCAAAATACGACCTGTAGATTGGACTTTCATACCTTCACGTAGATCCGCATAAGGACCCATTACTACCGCACCTACAGAATCTCGTTCAAGGTTCAATGCGATAGCATAACGATTACCAGGAAGCTCAATCATTTCACCTTGCATTACATCGGCAAGGCCATGGACACGAATGATACCGTCAGTTACACCAACAATGGTACCTTCGTTACGAGCTTCACTTTTTACATCAAACTGTTCAATTCGTTTTTTGATCAGTTCTGCAATTTCAGTGGAATTCAGTTGCATGCTCTATTTCCCCGCTATGATTGTAAAACGTCTGATAGACGGTGTAGTTTTGATCTAACCGAACCATCAATTACTGTGTCACCGGCTTTAATAATGACTCCGGCTACAATGGCAGTATCGACGTTACAATTCAGCTTAACTTTTCGTGCAAGACGTGTCTCAAGAGACGCGCTGATTTCAGACAGTTGTTTATCACTCAATTCAACAGCAGAGGTAACCTCTACATCAATTTCTTTGTCGAATTCAGCTTTGTATTGATTAAACAACAATGCAATATCAGGCAGCGCTTTCAAGCGTCCATTCTCAGCCAAAACACCAATAAGGTTTTGACCCGCTTCGTTGAGTTGTTCACCGCACACGCTGTTAAACAATTCCGCTAGTTTTTCGGCAGCCATAGCGCTCGATAAGATGTTAGTCATCTCTTCGTTGTCCGCTACTTCACCTGCAAACTCCAGCATTTCTTGCCAGTGTGGTACAGCTTGCTTCTCAACCGCATAGTCGAAAGCTGCTTTAGCATAAGGGCGAGCAACAGTTGTCAATTCAGACATAGCTCATGTGCCCCTTATAGCTCAGCGACAAGTTTTTCAACTATGTCACTTTGTGCAGCGGCGTCGATTTCTCTCGCCAAGATTTTCTCTGCGCCGGCAACAGCTAATACTGCTACTTGCTTACGAAGATCTTCTTTTACACGGTTGCGCTCTGCTTCAATTTCGGTTTGACCTTGCGCGATAATTTTTTCACGCTCGGTATGGCCTTTTTGCGTTTCTTCGTCAACTATTTGAGTTGCACGCTTTTTGGCTTGTTCGATAATTTCAGCTGCTTGTATTTTCGCTTCTTTAAGTTGCTCAGTAGCTTTTTGTTGCGCCAGTTCAAGGTCTTTTTCACCTCGTTCTGATGCAGCTAAGCCATCAGCAATTTTTTGTTGGCGGTCTTCGATAGCGCCCATAATAGGGGGCCATACATACTTCATGCAGAACCACACGAAGAATATAAATGCTATTAATTCGCCAACTAGAGTGAAATTGATATTCAAGTCCGCTCCTCCTAAGTTCGTTGATTACAATTGTTGTGCTTATACAGCAAACTTCGCGCTTTCAACAAACAACAAGAATAGTGCAATAGCTACACCAATCATCGCGATAGCATCAATAAGACCCGCTACGATGAACATTTTTACTTGAAGAGTAGGCGCTAGTTCTGGTTGACGAGCAGCAGACTCTAGAAATTTACCACCCAAGATACCGAAGCCAATAGCTGGCCCTAGTGCACATAGACCAATCAAAATACCAACTGCGATATATAGATTACCCAAGATTTCCATAGATTTTCACCTTTGTGTTTTAAGTTAAAGTTTAATAAAAATAGTAATGTTAGAAATTAGTGTTCTTCACTTGCCAGACTCAGATACACGATGGTTAACATCATGAATATGAACGCTTGCAACGGAATGACCAACAAGTGGAATGCAGCCCAAATGAAGTGTAACGGCAACTGCCATAACCCCATAGTTCCTGCAATCAGAATAAATATCAGCTCACCTGCGTAGAGGTTACCGAACAAACGCAATGATAAAGACAAGGGTTTGGCCAGTAACGATACTAATTCAAGTATAAAGTTGAACCAGTACAACCACGGCGTGTTAAACGGATGAGCATACAGCTCCTTCATAAAGCCGCCGAATCCTTTGATTTTGATGGAATAAAATATCATCAAAACAAACACGCCAATCGATAATGCGAAAGTCATGTTTACGTCTGTGGTAGGTACCACTTTCATGTATGTATGTGATTGGCCTGCAGCGATAACGTCCATAGACTCGCCGGCAATTAAAGCAGCCAGTGTAGGTAAGAAATCAACGGGGATTAAATCCATAAGGTTCATTAGCAATACCCACACAAATATTGTGAGTGCCAATGGCGCTATTAGAGGACTTTTACCGTGATAAGTACTTTTGACTGTATTAGCAACAAATTCAACAATGATCTCGACTAATGCCTGCCATTTGCCAGGTACACCAACCGTTGCTTTCTTTGCTGCCGCTCGAAAACTTAAAATAAACACCAATCCAAGAACCACAGACCATGCCAGCGTATCGACGTGAAGAGTCATAAACCCTTCGCCGACCGTAGCATTGGTCAAATGGTGCTGAATATAACCGCTAATGGTTTGTTCGCCACCCGATCCTGCCATTTTCCCATCCAAATTGTAAAAGTTAAAGATACTGGTATTCCATCTCGTTAGTTACCTTTAAGCGGTACTCTTAACGCGATGTAAAAAACTGATTATTGGCCACTGGGCCATCATCGTTATCAGATAAGTGACTAATAACGGCAAAAACTCTACTTCTGACCATTTGAATGCTAAAGAGAATAAAATGATGGTCAAAAAGAATTTAATTTTACTGCCTTTGCTAAAACTCCGTACTACCATCTCATTTTGTGTGGCACCGGCATATCTAAACGCATAAAAAGCAAAAACAAAAGCCGGAATTAAACAGGTAATACCACCATAAAAAGCTGAAATTCCGCTATTTTGGCCCTTGAAAATCGCAAAAAATATGGCACTTAAAATGGCGATAATACTTTGAATAAAAAGTACTTTTCTAGCCAACTGTCGACCTTCGGTAGTTAAGCTAGTAGCCAATTTAGTCCTCTGCGCGTTCAAACCTCAACAAAAAGCGCCAAAATTATACTGTTTTATCGCAAATATTCAACCATTAAGCGCGTTTTGTTGTGTAATTTGTATTAATTCATAGTTAGCTACAAAATTAACCACCAACGCTCCGATATTAACCTCCTTTTTGAGGTTTTAAATAACACTTTGGTAGGAGAATTTAAGGACTTTGTACTGTTTTAGTTATGTAGCCTAAATTTTGGGTGATTTTATCGCCAAATAAAAATTAAATTTTAAATAGCAAACCCATTCGCGGGGCTTAAGCACCCGCCTACAGAAAGCATCAATATAACCAAACCTGTAGCCTGGCCTTTAGGCCATGGAAATACCAAAACCTAACTCGCGGGGCTGAAGCACCCACCTACAATAAAAAATCAATATGACAAAGCCTGTAGCTTGGCCTTCAGGCCATGGAAATACCAAAACCTAACTCGCGGAGCTAAAGCACCCGCCTACAGGAAAACATTAAGATAACCAAACCCGTAGCCTGGCCTTCAGGCCATGGAAATATTCAATCCAATTCGCGGGGCTGAAGCGCCCGCCTACAATAAAACATCAAGATGACCAAACCTGTAGCTTGGCCTTTAGGCCATGGAAATATCGAACCTAACCCGCCTACGGATTGATAGATTTATTTGATGTGACTTAAAATCCCATCTAATTCATCTAAACTTGAAAAATTGATGGTGACCTTGCCTTTTCCTTTGGCATTGTGGGCAATGCTTACGGGCGCACCTAAATTATCTGATAATTGGTTTTGTAAACGCTGAACATCGGGATCGACTTTTTGCTCAACCTTTTCTTTTGGCGGCTCTAGGAATTTACGCACTAAACTTTCGGTATCGCGAACGGTTAAACCTTTGCCCGACACTGTTTGTGCCGCTTCGGTTTGCATATCGCCTTGTAAAGCTAACAATGCACGGGCGTGACCCATTTCAATATCACCGTGCTCTAATAATAATTTTACATCTTCATTCAAATTATTCAGACGTAATAAGTTAGTTACTGTGGTTCTCGACTTGCCAACCGCTTCAGCAACTTCTTGGTGGGTAAGTTCGAACTCAGTCATTAACCGATCAAGTGCCTGGGCTTCTTCCATGGCATTTAAATCTTCACGCTGAATATTTTCAATCAATGCAATGGCTACCGCCGCTTCATCTGGCACATTCTTAATAATACAAGGAACCACATCAAGCTTAGCTAATTGGGATGCTCGCCAACGGCGTTCCCCAGCAATAATTTCGTATTTATCTTCGCTGATTTTGCGAACCACTATGGGTTGGATAATACCTTGGGAATGAATTGATGAGGCCAAATCATCTAATGCTTCAGGAGACATATCTTTACGAGGTTGGTATTTTCCAGCTTGTAAAAACTCAATGGGTAGTTTTTGCAATTCACTGCTGCGCTCAGAAACTTCCGACTCTTGCTTTGCACTGCTGGTAGCCAACAATGCGTCCAATCCTCTGCCTAATCCTCTTTTTTTCGTCGACATGTCAACTATTAACCTTTTTCTTAACTAGCTTCTTTTAAGATCTTATTACGACGGCGCAGTATTTCACCGGCCAATGCCAAATAGGCTTTCGCTCCCGTAGAAGATTTATCGTAATACATGGCTGGTGCGCCAAAACTTGGTGCTTCTGCCAATCTCACATTGCGGGGAATAACGGTGCGGTAAACTTGTTCACCAAAATGTCGTTTAAGTTGTTCTGACACATCATTGGCCAAGCGATTTCGAGGATCATACATAGTTCGTAGCACACCCTCAATTTTTAAATCAGGATTTACCACCGATGCTAACTTTTTAATCGTATCCATTAACGCGGTTAACCCTTCCAATGCGTAATATTCACATTGCATGGGAACCAGCACCGAATCGGCAGCTGCCATGGCATTTACGGTTAACTGACTTAACGAAGGTGGGCAATCAATAAAAATATAATCGTAGTAATCACGCACAGGTGCTAATGCATTGCGCAGACGTAGCTCTCTGGCGAACACTTCCATCAATTTGATTTCTGCAGCCGTTACGTCACTATTTCCGGCAATCAAATCGTATTTGCCAGACGTTTCGGTGATGATCACTTCAGATGCGGGTTTATCTTCAATCAGGAGTTCATAACAAGTGGAATCAACTTCGTATTTGTCGATACCACTTCCCATAGTTGCATTGCCTTGGGGATCTAAATCGATCAATAGCACTTTTCGCTTAGTAGCCGCCATTGACGCTGCAACATTTACTGCTGTAGTCGTTTTTCCAACGCCACCTTTTTGATTTGCTATTGCAATGACCTTAGCCAACTTTCCCGTCCGTTTTTCTTTGAATTTAGGTATTGATTAAAGTAGTAGGCACTAACTAACTTTTCTGATTTTTATCAGATGACGTTCGCCTTCAAGTACTGGAATATCTAACTTAATAGATTCTAACACTTCAAATCCCTCAGGTAGAAGCGCTATTTCTTGTTCTGGATATTGACCTTTCAACGCAAGAAATTCACCTTGTGAATCTACCAGATGTTGGCACCAGTGCAACATATCTTTTATCGATGCAAATGCTCGACTCAATACCCCATCCAGTGGAGTATCACTGGAATACTGCTCTACACGGGATTGAACAGGTTCTATATTTTTTAAATCTAACTCGAACGCCGCTTGTTTCATAAAGCGAACTCGTTTACCTAAACTATCTAATAAAACAAAATGTTTATCAGGATGCATTATCGATAAAGGGATACCGGGTAAGCCTGGTCCTGTTCCCACATCAATATAATGATTTCGGTCTAAGTGCGGCGCTACAACTATGGAATCAACAATATGTTTGATTAACATTTGTTGTGGATCCCGCACTGATGTCAAATTATAAGCTTTATTCCACTTGTTCATCAGAAGCACAAAATCCACCAAACTTTGCCGTTGTTGTTCACTAACCTCTATTGATAAAGGTTGTACGGCACGGTCAAAGGCTAACAATAAACTGCTTTTAAGTTCGTTCATTAGGCGCTTTGCAGGTTGCTGTTATTGTCTTTGCGCAACAAGCCTTGTTTTTTCAAATGGACTAATAATAGTGAAATTGCCGCCGGGGTAATTCCGGATATACGGGTCGCTTTTCCAATAGTTTCAGGTCGTGTCTCCGTTAACTTAGCAACAACCTCGTTGGATAGGCCAGAAATAGTACTGTAATCGAAATCCATGGGTAACAAGGTGTTTTCATGGCGTAAACTTTTGGCGATTTCATCTTTTTGGCGTTCGATGTAACCGGCATATTTAATTTGAATTTCAACCTGTTCGGCCGCCTGTGGATTTTCCAAAGCGGGCCCTAAACCTTCAATCTTCATCAATTTTTGATAGGTCATTTCTGGTCGACGGATCAAATCTTCCAAGGAATGCTCTCGACTCACTGGATTTTTCAACAATGGGTTCAAGGTTTCAGTGGCAGCATGATTGGGGTGGATCCAAGTACTCTTGAGACGTTGTTTCTCTTGTTCAATGGCTTCCATTTTTTGATTAAAGGCCGCCCAACGAACATCATCTACTAAGCCAACTTCACGTCCTTTAGCAGTCAAACGAACATCGGCATTGTCTTCTCTTAATAATAAACGATATTCAGCACGACTGGTGAACATTCTGTAAGGTTCTTTGGTTCCCATGGTGGCAAGATCGTCAATTAACACACCGGCATAAGCTTCATCGCGGCGCAAAATAAGCGAGTCTTTTTCTTGTACTTGCAATGCAGCATTGGCGCCAGCAAGCAAACCTTGTGCGCCAGCTTCTTCATAACCGGTAGTACCGTTAATTTGTCCAGCAAAGAATAGACCTTGGATAAATTTGGTTTCTAAAGATTGTTTTAAATCGCGGGGATCAAAAAAGTCGTACTCGATAGCATAACCAGGACGAATAATATGCGCGTTTTCAAACCCTTTAATTGATCTCACCAGATCAAACTGCACATCAAATGGCAGGCTGGTGGAGATCCCGTTAGGGTAGATCTCAATGCTATTTAGCCCTTCTGGCTCAACAAATATTTGATGGGAATTTTTATCTGCAAAGCGATTAATTTTATCTTCAATAGAAGGGCAATATCTTGGCCCAATACCTTCGATCACACCGGTATACATGGGAGAACGATCTAAACCGCCACGAATAATATCGTGGGTTTTTTCATTTGTATGGGTGATGTAACAAGAAATTTGGCGTGGATGATCTTCTACTTTTCCCATAAAAGAAACCACGGGTAGTGGCGTATCACCAGGCTGTTCTTGCATTGCATCATAGTTTAGGGTGCGAGAATCTAAACGAGCAGGAGTACCGGTTTTAAGGCGATCGACTCTAAAAGGTAAAGCTCGTAACCGATCCGCTAAAGCGATCGAAGGGGGATCGCCAGCTCTTCCACCTTTGTAATTTTCCATTCCAATATGGATGGTTCCACCCAAAAATGTGCCCACGGTTAACACCACTGTTTTGGCTTTAAATTTTAAGCCCATTTGGGTGACAACGCCGGTTACACGATCATTTTCAACGATCAGATCATCACAAGATTGTTGAAAAATAGTGAGGTTTTCTTGATGTTCTAGGGTAGATCGTATTGCTAAACGATATAGGGATCGATCGGCTTGGGCACGAGTTGCTCTAACCGCAGGTCCTTTGCTTGAATTTAGAGTACGAAATTGAATTCCAGCCTTGTCTGTAGCTAAGGCCATTGCACCACCAAGTGCATCGATCTCTTTCACCAAATGACCTTTTCCGATCCCGCCTATGGCTGGATTACAGGACATTTGACCCAGCGTTTCGATATTGTGGGTAAGCAATAACGTTCTGACTCCCATACGCGCAGCAGCAAGGGCAGCTTCAGTACCTGCGTGGCCTCCGCCGACTACAATCACATCAAATTCTTGTTGGTAAAACATAAATGCCTCGAATTTCGCTTACTCGCGTATGAACTTTAAACGTTGATGATCAATGGATCGATCGTCGATTAAAAAAGGGCGCGTATTTTATACTTATTTGATCCAAATGGAAATGCCTAAAATTCCTGCAAGGTTAGAAATATTGCGGTTTGTGAATTAAATAATTTGTTAGATCTAAACCGATCTCTTAGTCACTAATCTTTATGATCTATTTATCTATTTAGATTATTTTTATTATTATTAAGCAAGCCTTGATCTGTTAGTAAGGGGTTTTTTATTAATTAAATCAGTTATTTATTTACGATCGTATGCTGTGATCAAGAGTTGATCAATTGCGTATAATATGTGGATAAATAGCGATCTTATCCACAAGCGCGATCTTCTATTTTTCTGTCCAGTTGATAACCTCAGGATATACAAGGTTTATACATAAAGTTATACACAGCCTAAAAGGGGGGATTTACCCTCAAAAAAAGATCGTTTTTAATTTAGATCAGATCGAAAAATTGGAAATATTAGTAGTTTGATCGCAATTTTTAATTAAAACCTAGGGTTTAATCCCATGGAATTAAGGGGGATCTACCATCATTATTAATGATTTTTTGTAACATGGGCTTCAGCCTATGGAAATATAAATACTATTTGCGGGGCTAAAGCACCCACCTACAGGGCCTTAATATAACAAAACCATGTAGCATGGCCTTCAGGCCATGAACCTATCAAACCTAACTCGCGGGGCTAAAGCACCCGCCTACAGGGCACTAATATAACAAAACCATGTAGCCTGGCCTTTGGTCCATGGAAATATAAAGGTTATAACTATATTTATTCTATTATTTAAACCTTTTAATCATAGATTGCGACTCACTAACTAAGCAAACCAATATAAGAGAGCACTATGTTTACCAATAATTCTAAAATACTGACGCTTTTATCGACGTTATTACTGCTAATGAGTTTCAATCTGTCTGCTAGAACCATCAATGAAAGTATTGATGTGGAAAGTGGTGGCAAACTATTCCTTCGTACTGATGTGGGGCGTTTAGTTATTGATAGCCATAATAAAGACACTGTGCTTTTGGAGGTAGATATTAAAGGTGATGATGGCGATGATTTGGAAGTGACCTTTAAAGAACAAGATAATAATGTTCACGTTTTGGGAAAAATGGAAAACCATAAAAAGTGGGGCTGGAACAGGGATATTCGTGCTGAATATCGGATTACACTGCCTAAAAACTTTGATTTGGAGTTGCACACCTCTGGTGGCTCTATCGAAATAGATGATCTCATTGGAGATATCGATGCCCACACATCAGGTGGCCATATTAATGTAGGTAATATTAGCGGTGATGTTGTATTAAAAACCTCGGGTGGATCTATCAAAACCAAAGAAATTAATGGTGAAATAGATGCTCATACCTCCGGCGGAAGTATTCGTGTGACTATGACTAAGCAACCCAATAAAGATGCGGAGTTATCAACCTCTGGTGGTTCTATTACTGCATACTTACTCGATACTGTAGCTATTGATATTGATGCTTCTACTAGTGGCGGACGAGTGCGTTCGGATTTCGATGTGGATGGTAGGGTTAAAAAGCAATCTATCCGCGGCGAAATAAATGGCGGTGGTCCCACCTTAGAATTACATACCAGTGGTGGCAGCGTATCCATCAAAAAATTGTAATCAGGCCATGGATATATCAAACCCAATTCGCGGGGCTAAAGCACCCGCCTACAGGGAACACTAATATAATAAAACCCACTCGCGGGGCTGAATCACCCGCCTACAGGGAACACTAATATAATAAAACCTTGTAGCCTGGCCTTCAGGCCATGAAAATATCAAACCCAATTCGCGGGGCTAAAGCACTCACCTACAAGGAACACATATATAACTAAACCTGTAGCCTGGCCTTCAGGCCATGAAAATTCCAAATCAACTCGCGGAGCTAAATCATCCATTTATAAAGGTTAATTTATTAACCTTTGTGTCAATATTTTCCCATCAACTTTTTTTAAATGTTTGAAAAAATCTCTCGTTTTTTACTTTATTAACTAAACTCTTTTAACAAATAGATAATTATTAAATTAACATCTACATAACGATGTTATTTTAATATTCTATTTTATAACAATGACTTAAATAAATCTTAAGTTGAGTTTAGCTGTCAGTTTCATTAACTAATGAAAATTAATTGTTAATTAAAGGTTGACTAAATTACTCTTATTTAAGAATATGCTCAAACAGTGAGCATATGACCAGATGTATTCATTGGCTCATTTATATTTTTTATTGCCCATCGGTTTTGGCGAAGAACGAATGTGATTTGGTAACAAAAACATTCAAAAATTTTAATGATTAAAAACCAATCAGTAACTAAATTAGAGAGTCCACAATGTTTAAAAAAATTCATAAAACATCAGTTTTGTTAGCCAACGCAAAGGAAATTAATTCGTCCGATTCAAATATCAATGGAACTGAGCGCTTTTTCGAATCCAAATTACGAACATTAACATTCGGCAAGATGAGTTTACTTGCCACTGCAATAATGACTGCTTCTATCCCTGCTCAAGTAAATGCGGCGGAATTTCTCGACGGCTTAGCAGAAGTAAATTTCTTAGCAATGCAAAACTATCAAGCCATTCAAGCTAAAGAAGGCGCGTTTCGACCAGTGGATGAAGAACAATCTTCAGGGTTTGGTCGAATTAGAGTTAACTTAATGTTCAAATTTCATCTCAATGAATATATTACTGCCGATGTAGATATTGCTGAAGAACCTAATGATTTCGGTAATAACGGCGATAGAGACTTTTCCTTTCACCAAGATTACGCAGGAATTGAGTTCGAACTTTTAGGACTTTCCGGCATGGCCAGTGACGATTCTAATCTTACCCTACGTGTAGGTAACATTGGTGGCTCTCCTTTCCAATTTAAAGGTTTCCAAGATGGTGCTGATAACCAAGGAAATGCTCTTATTGGTAACGGTATAACCGACTACGCGACTGCAGAAAATGGTGCGCAATTAAGTTATAGCAAAACATTAGATAGCGGCATGATCCGCGCTTATAACGTTACCGGTCATATTACGACATCGAGTTTTGGCGAAGCGTTTCAAGAAGACAGAGGTTTTAACTACCGCTTACAAGGTACCTTAGAATTTGCTGGTGGTTTTAAAGCTGGATTGAACTTTTTACAGGCTAATCAGGGCGATCAGTTACGTTTCAATAATGGTGTAGCTAGTCTTGATGGTTTAACCACAACTAACTATCGTTTTGGTGACGGTGAGAACTACAACTTCTCGGCTTCTCCTTCAAGCGAACGTGACACCCATGTTGGCGTAATGCCAGGCCTTGATCAGGCTATCATGCAGTTAAATTTAGCCTATCAACCTTCACCTGAAACCAGCTTGATTTTCATGATTGGTAAAGCCACTGACGACTATACATTTGCAGATGCAGCAGGTAACGCAGTAGCAGGTATTACCTATTTTGGTGTTGATGGTGTTGCTGATCCCAATGGCACAACCTTTGATTCAAATAGCGTAATTAGAGGTGAATCTTCAGTTAAGTACTACACTTTCGAAGCGCAGCATTATTTTATTCCTAACAAATTCTATGTAGCTGCACGTTATGCAGAAGCTGAAAATACATCTGATCTGATAGAACAAACAGACAATACAGTTGAGCGGATCCAAGTAGCAGCTGGATATTGGTTCAATGATAAAACGTTATTGAAAGTTGAATACGTTGATCAAGATGAAGGCGCAAATTCAGGCGGTCAAATTGGTACTGGTTTTGACGGTTTCACATCAGAGATTTCAATTAAGTTCTAAACGATTAATCCAATTTAAAAAGCCTCGTTTAGTTAATTTAAACGAGGCTATTAAAAGCAAATAAAGGGGTACACCCGATGTTAAAAAAATTATCTATATTAGCTTCTGTTTGTATGACACTCAGCACAGTGGTCAGTGCAGAAACAATCACCATCGCTACAGTCAACAATGGTGACATGATCACCATGAAAGAATTGAGTAGTGATTTCGAAAGTAAAAATCCTGGTATTAATTTGAAATGGGTCACATTGGAAGAAAATATTCTACGCCAGCGCGTGACTACGGATGTTGCTACCAGTGGTGGTCAATATGATGTTATGACCATAGGTACATATGAAGTACCGATTTGGGGAAATCAAGGTTGGCTTAAAGAGCTAGATAATCTTGGTGAAGACTACGATGTTGAAGATCTTCTACCTGCTATCCGCAGTGGTTTATCGGTAGACGATAAATTATTCGCAGCGCCTTTTTATGGTGAAAGTTCAATGGTGATGTATCGAACTGATCTGATTGAAAAAGCGGGTCTTGAAATGCCTAAAAAGCCAACCTGGGAATTTATTCGCAAAGCGGCTAAAGCAATGACGGATAAAGAAGCAGGCGTATATGGCATTTGTCTGCGTGGTAAAGCCGGTTGGGGCGAAAACATTGCATTAATCACTGCTATGTCGAACTCATTTGGTGCTCGCTGGTTTGATGAAAACTGGAAACCACAATTTAACACCCAAGCTTGGCATGACACCTTGCAATATTATGTGGATGTGATGAAAGAGTCTGGTCCTCCAGGATCCTCTGCCAATGGTTTTAATGAGAATTTAGCATTATTCCAAACAGGAAAATGTGGAATTTGGATTGATGCGACAGTAGCCGGTGCCTTTGTTACTAACGAAACGGATTCTGAAGTTGCCGATAAAGTTGGTTTCGCTCTAGCACCTGATATGGGCTTAGGCAAACGTGGTAATTGGTTATGGGCTTGGACGTTAGCTATCCCTTCTAGTAGTAAAAAATCTGATGCGGCAATGAAGTTCATTAGTTGGGCAACATCTAAACAGTATTCAGCGTTAGTTGCAGATAAAAAAGGTTGGGCGAAAGTGCCTCCTGGTACTCGTGCATCTTTATACAACAATCCTCAATACATGCAGGAAGCCCCTTTTGCACAAATTACTTTGGATTCCATTCAATCTGCAGATCCGGTTAATCCAACGGTAGACCCGGTTCCTTATGTTGGTGTGCAGTTTGTGGCTATTCCTGAATTTCAAGGAATAGGAACGGCAGTAGGTCAACAATTTACAGCAGCGCTTACTGGTCAAATGACAGTAAAACAAGCCTTAGCAAGTTCACAACGCTTAGTTGAACGTGCTATGCGCAAAGCGCGTTATCCAAAGTAAGTCTGTTTAGTTTCGCGGGTAAGTGTTAATCACTTACCCATATTTTTTGCTTGTAAGAGGTCTAGGTTATGGCAACAACACAATCTCGTACTTTGGCTAGAATAATGCTATTTCCATCAGTCATTTTGTTGTTGGCTTGGATGATAGTGCCCCTGTGCATGACATTGTATTTCTCTTTTTTAGATTACAATCTTCTTATTCCCGGAAATAATGAATTCATTGGTTTTCTCAATTACGAATTTTTCCTCACTGATCCGGCATTTATCGAATCATTTTTTAATACTCTTTGGCTCGTTGGTGGAGTGTTATTAATTACCATTTGTGGCGGCATAGGCTTAGCAATATTGCTTGATCAAGCTATTTGGGGTCGCAACTATGTCCGTATAATGGTGTTAGCACCGTTTTTTGTTATGCCTACAGTTTCCGCTTTGGTGTGGAAAAACATGTTCATGAACCCTGTGAACGGATTATTTGCTCACTTAGCAAATTGGTTAGGTTTTGCTCCTGTTGATTTCTTTGCTCAAATTCCATTGCTTTCAATTATTATTATCGTCTCTTGGCAATGGTTACCCTTCGCAGCACTAATTTTATTAACCGCTATTCAATCTTTAGATCGTGAGCAATTAGAAGCCGCTGATTTAGATGGAGCGGGACCTTTTAGTAAATTTTATTACATCGTTTTACCCCATTTATCACGGGCAATTACCGCTGTTATTTTGATTGAAACCATATTTTTATTATCAATATTTGCAGAAATACTGGTTACCACCAGTGGTGGACCTGGATATGCGTCAACCAATATTACCTATTTGATTTACACCCAATCATTACTTCAATTTGATGTTGGAGGAGGCTCTGCCGGAGGTATTGTTGCGGTAATTATCGCCAATATAGTCGCGATCTTCCTTATGCGTCTAATCGGCAAGAACTTGGAGGACTAAGTGATGGCTATTAATAACAGTAATAAATCAAAGATAATTTATACCCTTTTAGCGTGGACCATAAGTGGAATGATATTTTTTCCGATTTTGTGGACCTTAATCACTAGTTTTAAAACAGAAGCTGAGGCGATTTCAGCCAGTCCAAGCTTGTTTATGTTCGATTGGACGCTGGTTAACTATTCTGATGTTTTAAATCGTTCTCCTTATTTTGACCATTTCTGGAACTCTGTTGTTATTTCTGTTGGTTCTAGTTTGTTAGGACTGTTAATTGCAATCCCAGCAGCCTGGTCAATGGCCTTTGTGCAAAACAAACGCACTAAAAACCTATTGATGTGGATGTTATCTACCAAAATGTTACCCCCGGTGGGCGTGTTAATTCCTATTTATTTGTTATTCCGGGACTTTTCATTACTAGATACCAAATTAGGGTTAGTGATTGTGATGACCTTAATTAATTTACCCATCATGGTGTGGATGCTTTACACCTATTTCAAAGAAATTCCCAATGAAATCCTAGAAGCATCTCGAATGGACGGAGCGGGTATATTTGAAGAGATATTTCATGTGCTTTTGCCTATCGCACTACCTGGTATCGCATCAACATTACTACTTAACGTCATTTTAGCGTGGAATGAGGCCTTTTGGACGCTCATATTAACAGCCGCCAATGCTGCACCTTTAACTGCTTTTATCGCAAGCTACTCTAGTCCAGAGGGACTATTTTACGCCAAGTTATCAGCTGCATCAGCGATGGCCATAGTACCCATTCTCATATTGGGTTGGTTTAGTCAGAAACAATTAGTGCGCGGATTAAGTTTCGGCGCGGTTAAATAGGAGATTTTATAATGGGCAGCATTACCTTAAAAAAAGTAACTAAAAGCTTCGGCGATGTAAACGTAATTAAGCCGTTGGATTTAGAGATAAAAGATGGTGAATTCATTGTTTTTGTGGGTCCCTCTGGTTGTGGTAAATCCACATTATTACGAATGATCGCAGGCTTAGAGGATACGACCAGTGGCAACATTGAAATAGACGGAAATGACGCAACTAAAACGCCACCAGCCAAACGTGGATTAGCAATGGTATTTCAATCTTATGCGTTGTATCCCCATATGTCGGTTCGTAACAACATCGCTTTTCCATTAAAGCGGGCTAAAGTTCCACCAGCTGAAATTGAGGCAAAAATCACTTCAGCGGCGAAGATCCTGAACTTAGGCGATTATTTAGATCGTAAACCGGGTCAACTCTCTGGTGGTCAACGTCAACGTGTGGCAATTGGCCGCGCTATTGTTCGTCAACCTTCGGCGTTTTTGTTCGATGAACCTCTATCTAATTTGGATGCGTCATTAAGAGTGAATATGCGTCTTGAAATCTCTGAGTTACACAAGAGTTTAGCGACAACCATGATTTATGTAACCCATGATCAGGTTGAGGCGATGACCATGGCTGATCGTATTGCCGTATTCAATGCGGGTGTTATCGAACAAGTTGGTACACCTATGGAGTTATATAAAAATCCGGTTAACCGTTTTGTTGCTGGTTTTATAGGCTCACCAAAAATGAACTTCATCGATGTTGCACCTGTTGATGGTGATCCAACACGAAGCATAGGTGTACGCCCAGAGCACATAAAGGTGACTCAGGAGCAAGGCTTATGGGCTGGTACAGTCGGTGTGATAGAGCACCTAGGTTCAGAAACATTTTTGCATGTTCACGTTGATGGGGTAGGTACTTTGACAATCAAAGATGATGGCGAATGCCCATTGGAATACGGTGATCATGTGAATCTAACTGCTCCACAAAACAAAATCATGCATTTCGATAAAGATGGTGTGACCTTAGCATCATTATCTTGGGGCGAAAATGTTGTTGCTGCCCAATAATAGTTAGCGAGTTTAGGAGCTCTAGTGGCTGCTAAACTCGCATTTTAACGGATAAATTCTTATGGCAATTCAATTGAGCTATCAATCACTTGAAGCATTACCAAATAATATTGGTAAACCTAATTATGATAGGGATTCGTTGTCTGCAGGGATTGTGCATATTGGTGTTGGTAATTTTCACCGTGCTCATCAAGCTATGTATTTACATCAATTGTTTAATACGGGTGAAGCACTAGATTGGGCTATTCGGGGGGCTGGTACGAAATCTTTTGATGCGGTTATGCGCGATAAACTTAAGCCTCAAGATTGGTTAACAAGTGTTGTTGAATTAGATAGTGAAGGACTAACCGCGCAAATTTGTGGGTCGATGATCGACTTTATTGAAAATGATGAAGTAAGTTTAATTGAAGCCTTATGTGGCAGTGAAATACGTATAGTGTCGTTAACCATTACTGAGGGTGGTTATTTCATGGACGACAAAACCGGTGGATTTAACATTAGTCACCCGGAAATTCAGCAAGATATAACTAACTTTAGTCATCCAAAAACGGTTTTTGGCATCATCATTAAGGCGCTACAGTATCGTCGTGATAATCAAATAGCTCCCTTTACAGTAATGTCTTGTGACAACATTCCCCACAATGGATTGGTAAGTAAAAGAGTGGTTGCACAAATGGCTCGGCAGATTGACCCACAATTGGCCGATTGGATTGCAGACAAAGTCAGCTTTCCTAATTCAATGGTAGATTGTATTACGCCTGCTACATCTGATCTTGAGCGCGAAAAACTAACGAGTTTGTTCGGTATCAATGATAATGCGCCAGTATTTTGCGAACCGTTTCGACAGTGGGTGATGGAAGATGATTTTGTAAACGGTCGTCCACCGCTGGAAAAAGTAGGTGTCGAGTTCGTTGAAGATGTAGAACCCTTTGAGTTAATGAAATTACGTATTCTCAATGGTGGTCACGCAGCAATAGCTTACCCTGCAGCCCTTTTGAATATAGCTTTCGTTCATGAAGTCATGGCAAATCCTTTGATTAGCCATTATCTTAAAAAATTGGTTAGCGAAGAAATTATTCCCACTTTAAATGCCGTACCTGGGGTGGACTTTGACCAATATTTTTCGCTAATTGAATCGCGTTTCTCAAATCCTGAAGTACGAGATACCGTTCCAAGATTATGCCAAGATGCATCTAATCGCTTACCTAAATTTATATTACCCATAGTACAAGCCAACTTAGACCAAGGGAATGATTGTAAAGGGTTAGCTTTAGTTATCGCTCTGTGGTGCCGTCTATGTGCAAAAGCAGCGGATCCTGAAGGTGCGATAACAATTCAGGACGAACAAGCTAATAGATTGATAAATCAGGCAATATTAGCAAAAGATAATCCATCTATATTTTTGCAAATGCACGATATATTTGGGACACTTGGTGATCAAGATATCTTTGTTCAACACTTTTCTAATTGGTTGAACAGTTTATGGGATGTCGGTACTTGTAGTACGTTAAAACACTATTTGTCGTAATCTTCTTAAATGGTAATACTGTCATGTCTCAAATCAACACCTCGCTTTCACAGTCTTCAATTGAATTGGTTATTTTCGATTGCGATGGGGTTTTAATTGATAGTGAAATTCTTAGTAAGCGAGTGTTGCTAGCAATGCTTGAAGAGCTTGGCGTGAGTATCTCTGATAATTATTTCGATACATATTTTCTCGGACAAAGCTTTAAATCTGTTACTGAACGGGTATTGATTGATTATTCTGTGCAGCTAACTGAGCAGTTTCGTGCTAGTTATTTAGAGGCTTTGTTACAGGTTTTTGCTGAAGAATTAGTGCCTACTGATGGCCTTAAAGAGATGTTATCTAAGTTGCATATTAACAGTTGTGTTGCTACTAGCAGCAGTCCTCAACGGGTTAAATTTGCATTAGAAACCATAGGTTTGACGGACTTCTTTGGCGATAGAGTAATTACTTCTTCAGAGGTGAAAAATGGTAAACCTGCTCCTGATATCTTCTTACATGCTGCATCGAAATTAGGTGTTGAACCGAAAAACTGTTTAGTTATAGAGGACTCCCAAGCAGGAATTCAAGGTGCGATTGCGGCGAACATGCAGGTTATTAAGTACGCCGGTGCAAGTCATTTAAAACATAAAGGTTTATTAGAAGCGGATATTGCTAATAATGTGGCGACCATATTTGAATGGCAGCAATTATTTGAATTGCTGCCTTCACTCAGTTCAAGCAAACCAATGGCGAGTTAAAAGAGGTAAAAGTGGTTAAGTTAACAAATGCTGAAATGCGCAAGCTAGATGAAGCTGCACGAGCCGGTTGGTTGTATTATGTTGCCGGCCAAACGCAAGACGAAATAGCTAAAAAACTTAATGTTTCCCGTCAATCTGCCCAACGCATGGTGGCTTTATCAGTAAGTAAGGGATTAATTAAAGTACGCTTAGATCATCCCATAGCAAAATGCATGGACTTGGCCGTTAAACTTAAAGATCGCTTCGGATTGATTAGTTGTGAAGTCGTGCCTAGTGACGATTCGGATTCTACCTTAGGATTAGCTCAAGCCGGTGCCGATGAAATAGAAAAGTTCTTAAAATCCAGTCAACCTAAAGTGCTTGCCATGGGAACGGGTCGGGTATTGCGGGCTTGTGTTGATGAGCTATCATCTTTGGACTGTGAGCAACATAAGATTGTCGCGTTGCTGGGAAATATGGCACTAGATGGTTCTGCTTCACCTTACGATGTTGTCGTGCGTATGGCAGAGCATATTAAGGCCAAACATTATCCAATGCCCTTACCTGTGCTGCCTCGCAGTAAAGAAGAAAAAGAACAATTACATTCACAACGTAATATTGCCAGTAATTTGGCCTTAGCGGCTAATGCAGATGTGACTTTCGTGGGAATTGGTAATCTTGGTATTAATTCGCCGTTGATGTTGGATGGTTTTATCACCAAAGATGAGCTTAAAGAATTACAGAATAAAGGTGCGGTCGGCGAGATCATTAGTTGGGTATTTGACCGCAATGGTAAGTTATTGGATTGTGCCGTAAATGATAGAGTGGCCAGCACTCCTTTAGCGGTAAGCTCTGATAAACCAGTGATTGGTATTGCTGCCGGTCAGGATAAAGTCGATGCTATCCTTGGAGCCCTGAGATCTAAGATGATTAACGGACTCATCACCAATGAATACACCGCAGAAAAAGTACTAAGTCTGGATTAAACTCAACGCCTAATGCACAGGAGAAAATGTAGCTGTTCCTGTGGCTAGCGCTCCATTCGTTCCATTGCTGGGGTAAATAGTGAAGAGCTGACCACAGTTTGCTATTTCACCTGGTTGGGTTGATAACCACTGCTAACATTCATCGGCTCTGGAGCTTGAGGGATAATTTCTCTGCGGCGGCTAGGACCAGAAAATTTCACTTTGTATGTGTCATATTCTTTGATTGATTCAAAACAATACTTACCCAATGCATTTTCCAATTCAGCTAAATTGTGGTTGGTGATCAATATACAATTTTTATGATTAACCAAGCGTTGACGTAACAGGTTTCCCAACCAACTTTGTGTGTTCTTTTTCAGCATAGTTTCGTTAACACAGACTTCGTCGAGAATTAATAAATCTACGTCTAAAAGTTCTTTCTGTATTTCTCTAAACTGCTCTGCCACGTTATCTGTTGCATTGTAATCATAAGAAAAGAAGCGCATTTCTAACAAGCTTGAAAGCTGTCTATACAATACTGATATTTCATATTGGTCGATGAGCTGGTGGGCTATTGCGCCTGCTATATGCGATTTTCCGCGGCCATAATCACCATAGAAAATCATCATATGGGAGCCACTTGAGCGCCAAATGGGATCATCATGTGCGGCAATAAATGATTGCGCAATACTGACCGCTTCAATCACATCATCACTGTCTTCTATCAGGGTTTGGAAATTCCATTTGGGGTTGAGATCAGAGCGTCCGTGGATTTCTTGAATACGTCTTAGTTTGGCTTCTTGTTGCATTTTTTTGACGTCTTCGTTGGCTAAGCGCTCGTATTGGGCGCGCACCTCTTTGTAGTCAGTATAGGTATCAGGAACATTGGTTTTACCTAAAGCTCTCGCCAATTGATCTAATTTTTGTTTGA
The DNA here is from genome assembly GCF_039982535.1 of Aliiglaciecola sp. Classification (NCBI taxonomy): domain Bacteria; kingdom Pseudomonadati; phylum Pseudomonadota; class Gammaproteobacteria; order Alteromonadales; family Alteromonadaceae; genus Aliiglaciecola; species Aliiglaciecola sp. Next base: position 12,486 of record NZ_JBDWYG010000039.1, on the reverse strand, counting down.
TACTGTCCACGTATTTCCGCTCTTCTATGGTTGCTTTTTACTATATTTGGCCACTAATTGCTTGGCGTTATCGTCAGCTTCAACACCGGCTTTAGGTGTGACCCACTGGTTGCCTACCTTTTGCACATTTTTAACGCCACTGGCAACTCGCCTTTGTTTTATCTGAAAAACAAATTTCTGAGTCCATTGATATTGACTAAATTGTAGTTCAGGTCGACCCATCCAGTAGGCAATAAATTCGCCTAATTCATGCTGGCTGTAGTCTTTATCAATAATCCCAATTAGAGACGCTAAATCTTCAAATGCAGCCTGATGGGGTTTCCAATTTGCTGTCATGCCACTCCATTGTAAATGAAGGCTAGGGTAGTCGTCTTGTTTAATATTTAGCAGCGGTAACCGAATACATTGTTGATTGAAGCTTTTATCTAATGAAGCGTCTGGTTCAATTTCAACTAGCTGGTGTTTTACTAGTTCTTTAATCAGCCCATTAATTTGCCTTCCCAAGGTAAACTCGTTGTTTTTACCATTTAAAAGTGCAATTAATTGTTTGTAGTTCAGCGGTGCTGTGAGTCCTGTTTTTTCATCTGCAATTGGACGCAAGCCGAGCAAATACAAGACTCTAGCGTCGTTGCTAAGTGCTTGGGTGAGTGCCGCTTGTTCCGATGAATTCATAATACCTAAACTAAATTTGTTGCAAGTAGGAGGTTAGCCATTCTACGGCAGGTTCTTCAGGGATGGGGTGGTTGAGTACATCAATATGAATTGCTGGAGCCAGTAATTTTGCTCCACTGTTTAGTAATAGTTCTTGCATTGTTTTGGCACCATAACAGTAAGTGTCATAACTACTATCACCTAAACCAACCACTAAAAATTCCACATCATGCAATGCTTTTTGTTTAATTTGTTTGGCAAATTGTTGGATATTATCGGGTAATTCTCCGGCCCCATGGGTGCTGGTGCATATTAACCAATTGCCGCTATTGGGGATATCAGCAATATCAGGATCTAAATGGGTTGTTGCACTATGTCCGTTAGCTTCCAAGGTTTCTAGTAAGGCATCGGCAACATATTCGCTTGCTCCTAACATAGTACCTACAATGATTTCAAAATTTGCCATGTTATTGCCTTTTATTTACCGATACAAAAAGAAGAAAAAATACGTCCGAGCAAATCATCTGAACTAAACTCACCGGTAATCTCATTTAACGCTTGCTGGGTTAACCGCAGCTCTTCGGCCAGAATTTCGCCAGCGATATGGTCATGGAGTTGCTGTTGCCCAATCTCTAAATGCTCTGCTGCTCGTTCTATAGCATCTAAATGTCTTCTTCTGGCAATGAATTGTCCTTCAGAACTTTGATCAAACCCCATACATTGTTTGAGATGCTCAGCTAAGGCGTCAATGCCCTGATTTAAACTGGCTGATACTCGGTAGACTGGGGTATCGCCATGTTGTTCAAAGCCGACTGACTCCCCCGACAAATCCACTTTGTTTCTGACCAAAGTAAGGCCCATATTTTTAGGCAGTTTTTGCATAAACTCAGGCCAAATTTTATGGGGATCGTTTTCGTCACTTTCGCAGCTATCTAACATAAATAACACGCGGTCGGCTTTCTGTATTTCTTGCCAGGCTCGCTGGATGCCGATTTGTTCTACTTTGTCTTCGCTTTCTCTGAGTCCTGCGGTATCAATAATATGCAGTGGCATGCCGTCTAAGTGGATATGTTCTTTAAGCACGTCGCGAGTGGTGCCTGCAATATCCGTTACTATGGCTGCATCACGTCCGGCCAAGGCATTGAGTAGGCTCGATTTACCCGCATTGGGTTTACCTGCAATTACCACCTGCATGCCTTCTCGTAACAAACTACCTTGTTTAGCTTGTTGTTTAACATTCTTCATTTGGGTAATGATGTCGCTGAGATCATTTGCCACTTTGCCATCACTCAAAAAATCGATTTCTTCTTCAGGAAAATCGATGGCGGCTTCCACATACATTCTTAAGTGAATGACTTTTTCCACCAGCTGGTGGATCTGGGCTGAAAATTCGCCTTGTAACGACCGCATGGCGCTTTTAGCAGCTTGCACTGAACTAGCATCAATTAAGTCGGCTATGGCCTCTGCTTGGGCTAGGTCGAGCTTATCGTTTAAAAAAGCTCGCTCACTGAACTCTCCCGGCCTTGCCATACGTAATTTGGGTATTGTTAGTATTCGCTTTATCAGCAAATCTAGAATAATTTGACCACCATGACCTTGCAGTTCGAGTATGTCTTCACCGGTAAACGAATGGGGATTTGCAAAGAATAACGCAATCCCTTGGTCCAAGGTCTGTTTGTGTTCATCTAAGAAAGGCAAATACTCTGCTTTTCTGGGCGTTAACTCTTTGCCTAGCAATTCTATGGCAACGGTTGTTGCTAGGGGACCTGAAACCCTAACAATGCCCACACCGCCACGGCCAGGAGCTGTGGCTTGAGCAACAATAGTATCAGTTGGTAATTCCAAAATAGTATTGCCTGACTAGTCGCGGAAGTTGTTAAATTGCAATGGTTGACCTAAATCTTCACTTCTAAGTAATGCCATTACTGCTTGTAAATCGTCACGCTTTTTACCATTCACGCGAAGTTGATCGCCTTGAATGCTAGCTTGTACTTTCATTTTTTTGTCTTTAATCAACTTCACAATTTTTTTCGCGATAGGTTGCTCAATACCTTGCTTGAACTTAACGGTGCGACGGTGTGTCTTGCCGCTTCGTACTGTATCTTGCGGATCCATGGCATTAGTATCTAATTTACGCTTAGAACAGGCATTACGTAGCATGTCTGTTAGTTGTTGAAGTTGAAAGTCACCTTCAGCTGTTAGCACTACTGATTCATCTTTGTATTCTATTGAGGCTTCCACCCCTCTAAAATCAAAACGGGTACTGAGTTCACGATTGGCGTTCTCGACTGAATTGCGAACTTCGTTCATGTCGATTTCTGAAACAATATCAAAAGAGGGCATTTATTTCTCCTGTACGAATTTTGGGTATATTGTAAACCTGTAAACATAGACAAAAAAGCCCGCAATGGCGGGCTTTCAATTTTATTTAATGCCATACACGCTTTATTTGGCTTTTAATCCACGCTTTTCCATGGACGAGTAAATAATTTTAGCTTGTACCAAGGTAATCACGTTACTGATCAACCAGTATAAAACCAAACCAGCAGGGAAAATGAAGAAGAATAAACTCATTGCTACTGGCATCCACTGCATTATTTTCTGTTGCATTGGGTCTTGGATGGTCATTGGTTGCAGTTTTTGCAACAAATACATACTCAAGCCGGTTAGTACGGGTAATACAAAGTAGGGGTCTTTAACGGATAAATCTGTGATCCAGAATATAAAGTCAGCATGTCTGAGTTCCACACTTTCCAATAGTACCCAATAAAGAGCTAAGAAGATTGGCATTTGTAGAAGTAGAGGGAAGCAGCCACCCATAGGGTTTACTTTCTCTTTTTTATACATTTCCATCATGGCTTGAGACATTTTCTGTCTATCATCACCAAAACGTTCTTTTAGCTGTGCCATTTTAGGCGCTAAATTACGCATCTTAGCCATAGACTCGTATTGCTTTTTAGTTAGCGGGTACATCGCCCCTTTAACAATAATAGTGATGATGATAATGGCTAGACCCCAGTTAATGACGATACTTTGTATAAACTGAAGTAACGCGAACAGAGGTTGAGAAATCCACCAAAGAACACCGTAGTCAACCGTAAGGTCTAAACCGCGGGCTATTTTAGCCAAAGCGTCTTGGTCTTTAGGACCCATGTAAAGAGTACTTGAAATGGTAGTTGAATCACCAGGTGCTACTTCTACAGGTGCGCCTTTGAAACCAATAGCAGCGTATCGAGCTTGAACCACTGTACTGTACAACTGGTTAGTGTCTTCTTGAGGTGGTACCCAGGCAGAAACGAAGTAATGTTCCAACATGCCAGCCCAACCACCAACGGTTGTTTCATTTAGTTTTTCATCTTCCATGTCATCGAAAGAGAATTTTGAATAACGGTCATCTTGTGTAGAAAACGCACCACCACGATAGGTAGGCATAAACATGCTGCTTTCAGTACCTTCAATAGCTTGTTTTAACTGACCGTATTGTTGGTATTGTTTAACCTGTGAGCTGCCGTTAACCACTTCGTATTCGACTTTAACGTCGTGGTGACCTGGAGTGAAAATGAATCGTTTCGTTACGACCACACCATCAGCAGATGTCCATTTTAAAGGAACTACCAACTCTGCATTTTCCATAACGAATTCTTGTTGACTCACTACGTAAGCTGGACGCCCTTTTTTCGAATCAATTGCGTCTCTGCCAACTAAACCACTTTGAGCAATATACAAACTAACTGCGTCTGGGCGTAATAAGCTATATGAATCGTCAGATCCTTGTGTAACAGGGAACTTACGAAGATTGGCTGAAACTACGTCACCGCCGCGGGTATCAATTAATACGTCTAAGGTGTCTGATAAAACATGAACCACAGAGTTAGTTTGCGTGGCCGTTGGGTTGACACTTTCAACTATTGTCGATTCTGGTACATCACCGCTGTCGTCTATAATAGTCGAAGGGGGTAAATCAGAACTAGGAGTGGACAAAGGGGCGGGTTCAACTATTTGAGCAGGTTGAACTGGTTGAGGACCATAGTCCTTTTGCCATTCTTGCCATAATAGAAAACTGACCAATGCTAGGCCAATTATCAAAAAACTGCGTTGGGATTCCATATAATACTCTTTAACTACGTGTTCAATTTTGCGATTTTTTACTATCGCATTTAGCTTTTCACAAATAGATTAGTCTATTTATGAACGTATTTATTACATCTCATTTTTTACAGGGCGAAATAGTATAGGCAAATGAGGCAAATGATAAGTTCATTCGTGTTTTTTCGCCTTATTTTCCGGTACATGGTCAATACCACCTGGATGTAAGGGGTGACATTTACTCATTCTTTTAATTGTTAGCCAGCTTCCTACCCAAAACCCATGTTTGGAAATTGCTTCTATACCGTACTGAGAACAACTTGGATGGAATCGGCAATTTTGCCCTAGCATAGGAGAAATCCATCGCTGATATTGACGAATCAACCAGACTGGGATTGCGCGCAACGCTTTGAGAGCTTTTTCCATAATTTTCCTAACAACAATGTGATTTGTTGATTCGTCATTGTGTCTAAGCCACTTTTTCCGACAACAACTATATCAGTGTTTGGCAATTGGTGTTGATGCATGCGAAAACTTTCTCTGATAAGACGTTTAATGCGATTTCTATCGTGGGCTTTTTTGACGCGTTTTTTGGATATAGTAATACCCAGCCTAGGATGATCTAGCTGATTAAAACGGCCTAACACAGTGAGTTGAGGTGAAACTGAGGGTATGGCTTTTTGAAAGACTTTTTCAAAGTGAGTGGGAGTTAAAAGTCTTAGCTCCCGAGAAAACGAATTTTCACTCACTTTGAGAAATTAGGCTGATAAACGAGCACGGCCTTTAGCACGACGATTAGCAAGGACTTTACGTCCATTCTTTGTCGCCATACGGGCACGAAAACCGTGTGAACGCTTACGCTTTAAGTTACTTGGTTGAAATGTTCTTTTCATGACCTAGTCCCGATACATAAAGGTTAATACAAAATGAACTTCAATAGACGTTTAACCATTGCGCTCAAAAAGGATGCGGAATACTAGAGATATTTATAGCGCTTGTCAATCATTGATCGCGAAGATCGTTAAATTAATTGAGTTTATTTTTATAAAAAAATTATTAACTGTTGATAACTGGTTTATTTTAGTTGATGTTATCCACAAACTACCAATCTATTTTTCTTAAATAGTGATTTTAATAGATTATTTTTATCCACCTTTAAATCGAAATAAAATAAAGTTGAGTGTATTTTAATTTTTATAATATTTTAAAATATATAATAAAAACAATGATATGGGTGGTATTTGTCACCTGTTTAGTAAATTAAGTTCAATTCAGTATTGCACTTGGTAGGGGGAATGCGAGATAATTCACAACCCTTTACATAAAAGGGCTAAAACAAGAACAATAATTGGACAATTCACACTTAGTCGGGTGCTTTCAATTATCGAGTTATTTTAACTTTTAACGGGCTGTAATGGCCTCGTGACGGACTTCTTTTAATGTCTTTATGGAATAGATGCCTTGATCGTCTTCAACACGATCTTTCTACGCAAGAATTTAGTATGTGGATAAGACCGCTAAAAGTTTCAGAAGATAATCTCTACGTAACTTTGTCTGCTCCTAATCGATTTGTACTAGATTGGGTACGCGATAAATACCACAGCCGAATCACCCAACTGCTTGAAGAGTTTTGTGGTACTGATGCGCCCAGTTTGTTATTGGAAGTTACAGCTAGACAAGGTGCAAACTTTTCGTCAAATAATAACAACACCTCAAATAACCAATCTGCTGCTAATAATGGTGTAGCTAATACATCCAGAGATAATGGTGCTCAACCTCCAGTTAATGAAAGAAGTGCCGAACCGCAAAAACCTGATAACAAGGACTTTAATCAGAAGGCGACTGTATCTAGTCAGGCCCACAAGAGTAATATTAATGTTACCTACAAGTTTGATAACTTTGTCGAGGGTAAATCAAACCAATTAGCACGAGCCGCGGCAACTCAGGTGGCTGATAATCCAGGTGGTGCATACAACCCATTATTTATTTATGGCGGAACGGGTTTAGGTAAAACTCACTTATTGCACGCCGTGGGTAATGGCATTATTGCTAAAAAGAAAAATGCTACCGTGGTGTACATGCATTCGGAACGTTTTGTTCAAGATATGGTTAAAGCATTACAAAATAATGCCATTGAATCTTTTAAACGTTATTACCGCTCGGTGGATGCGTTATTAATAGATGATATTCAATTTTTCGCTAATAAAGAGCGTTCGCAGGAAGAGTTTTTTCATACCTTTAATGCGTTGTTAGAAGGTAATCAACAAATCATTCTCACCTCTGATCGATACCCAAAAGAAATCGATGGGGTAGAAGATCGTCTAAAATCTCGCTTCGGTTGGGGATTAACCATTGCCATCGAACCGCCTGAGCTAGAAACTCGGGTAGCAATTCTAAATCGCAAAGCGTTAGAGAATAAAATCAACTTGCCTGATGAAGTCGCATTTTTCATTGCTAAACGTTTACGTTCAAACGTAAGGGAATTAGAAGGTGCACTAAATCGTGTTATTGCAAATGCGAATTTTACAGGTCGAGCGATAACAATAGATTTTGTGCGTGAAGCACTTCGAGATTTGTTAGCACTTCAGGAAAAGTTAGTTACTATTGATAATATTCAAAAAACGGTAGCTGAATACTACAAAATTAAAATCGCAGATATTTTGTCAAAAAGGCGCAGTCGCAGTGTTGCTAGACCAAGGCAAATGGCAATGGCGTTAGCGAAAGAATTAACCAACCATAGCCTTCCAGAAATTGGAGATGCTTTTGGTGGAAGGGACCATACTACTGTTTTGCATGCATGCAGAAAAATAGTACAGCTAAGAGATGAAAGTCATGATATAAAAGAAGACTATCAGAACCTTATTCGCACATTATCTTCTTAAAATAAAAAACGAGCTTATAAATGAAATTCACCATCAGTCGGGAAAACTTTCTTCAACCTCTTCAATTAGTCTCTGGTGCTGTAGAGAGACGTCATACTTTACCGATATTATCCAACGTACTCATTAAAGTCAGTGATAGTTCACTTTGGCTAACAGGTACGGATCTCGAGGTAGAGCTAATCTCTAACGTGACCTTAACAGGGGAATTTGAGGAAGGCGAAATTACAGTTCCTGCCAAAAAACTTTTTGATATTTGCCGTGGTTTAGGTGATGAAAGCGAAATTAAATTTGAAGTTGATGGTAATAAAGCTCTAATTCGTTCCGGTCGTAGTCGTTATTCATTATCTACATTGTCAGCTAGCGACTATCCAAACTTAGAAGATTGGGAAGGGGAAACTGAGTTTGAAATTTCCCAAGCTAACCTTAAACATTTAATTGAAAGCACACAGTTTTCAATGGCACAGCAAGACGTCCGTTATTATTTGAATGGAATGAGTCTTGAAACTGAAGAAGATATTATTCGTACTGTTGCCACTGATGGTCATAGATTGGCTTTGTGTCGTTTGAAATACACTGCATCTCCATTACCTAGTCGCCAGGTTATTATTCCTCGCAAGGGAGTTTTGGAAATAAGTCGCCTTATCGAAGCTGATGACAATTTGGTTAAGGTGCAATTAGGTTCAAATCATATTCGAATTTTTTCCACTGATTTCATCTTTACTAGTAAATTAGTTGATGGTCGTTTCCCAGATTATCGCAGAGTGCTTCCTAAAGATGGCGATAAAATCATTGAGGCCAGCAAAGACGTTCTTAAAAATGCTTTCTCACGGGCATCTATTTTGTCTAATGAAAAATTTAGAGGCGTACGTTTAAACCTTTCTAAAAATGAATTGAAGATTACCGCCAATAACCCAGAGCAAGAAGAAGCAGAAGAAATTGTTGATGTTTCTTATGAAGGGGATGGGGAGTTGGAAATCGGTTTTAACGTTGCATACCTAATTGATGTGTTTAACTCTTTGGGTTCTGAAAACGTTAAGATTTCCTTAGCGGATTCTAATAGTAGTGCTTTGATAGAAGATGCTGCTGATGACTCGGCTCTGTACGTCATAATGCCCATGAGACTGTAGTCGTTATTTAGGAAACATCTTTATATGAAGCTGGACAAAGTCCAGATACAACATTTTCGAAATCTGCAAAATGTTGACATTTCACCTTCGCCTTCGTTGAATTTTATATTTGGTCAAAACGGTAGTGGTAAGTCTTCTTTCTTAGAGGCTCTCCACTACTTAGGTTTTGGCCGTTCATTTCGAACTCTTAAACATAAAAATGTCATTCAATACGATACCCCTGAATTTAGCATTTTTAGCGTTGTATCAGATTCTAAGAATTCATTAAAACTTGGAATGTCTCGTAAAAATGACGATTCTTTATTGGTTAGTGTGAATGGCAATAAATCCAATAAAATGTCGGAACTGGTAAGCCACGTTCCCATTCAAATATTTACTCCCCAAAGTTCAGATTTAATTATTGGCAGTCCATCTTTACGCAGACGATTTTTAGATTGGGGATTGTTCCACGTGGAACCATCCTTTATACAAACGTCCCAAGAGTACCAAAAATTAGTAAAACAGAAGAATGCGCTTCTTCGAAAAAACACCTTGACGAACAGTTACGAATATAGCACTCAGATGCAATTCTGGGACAAACAAATCATAAAGGTAGGAAACCACCTTACAGAATTAAGAAAAGCTTACCTAGATAGCATTTTGGCGCATATAAATGCCAATTTATTGCAATTTCTACCTGAGTTTTTGGTGGAAATCTCGTATCATAGGGGTTGGGAAAAAGACGCTTCGCTTGAAGAGTCGATTAGCAGAAAATATGAAAGAGATTGTCGAAATGGTTATCTAAGCGTTGGTCCGCACAAGGCTGATCTCAAACTGAAATGCAATGGCGTTGAAGTTTCAGAAACCTTATCTCGCGGTCAACTGCGAATGTTAGTCGCGGCATTACAACTTGCTCAAATACAGCACCTAAGTAGTCAGACAAAAAAGTCTTGTGTGTTTCTATTGGATGATATTGGTGCTGAGTTGGATGAGACTAAGCGAGAATCTTTTATAGATAAATTACTAGAAAATGAAACACAGCTTTTTATAACAGCAATTGAAAAATCTCAATTACTGTTTATAGAGAAATACAAAAACAAGAAAATGTTTCACGTGGAACATGGCCATATGAGAGAGGAGAACTAATCAAATGGCAGAAGAGAATAACTACGATTCTTCGAGTATTAAAGTACTTAAAGGATTAGATGCAGTAAGAAAAAGACCTGGTATGTATATTGGTGATACAGACGATGGTACAGGTTTGCACCACATGGTTTTTGAGGTGGTTGATAATTCCATCGATGAAGCCCTTGCTGGTCACTGTTCGGAAATTAATGTCAAAATTCATACTGATGGTTCTATTTCTGTATCGGATGATGGTCGTGGTATTCCTACAGAAATACATGAAGAAGAGGGTGTCTCCGCAGCTGAAGTTATTATGACAGTACTTCACGCCGGTGGTAAATTCGATGACAATTCCTATAAAGTTTCCGGTGGATTGCACGGTGTTGGTATTTCTGTTGTAAATGCATTATCAAAAAGACTGACTATGAAAATCCGTCGCTTAGGTAAAGTCTTTGAACAAGAGTATGTTCATGGTGTGCCTCAAGAACCTTTAAAAGCCGTTGGTGAATCTGAAACTACGGGTACTACAATTCGTTTTTGGCCGAGTGAAGATACCTTTACCAATGTGGAATATCACTACGATATCCTAGCCAAACGATTAAGAGAATTAAGCTTCTTGAACTCAGGTGTTTCCATTGTTTTGTCTGATGACAGAGATGGTAAAAAAGACCACTTTAAATATGACGGTGGTATTTTAGCTTTTGTTGAGTACTTAAATAGAGCTAAAACATCTGTTCATTCCAAGATTTTCAATTTTACTTCAGAAAGGGAAGATGGCATTTCTGTTGAAGTGGCCATGCAATGGAATGATAGTTTTAACGAAAACGTGTTCTGTTTTACAAATAATATCCCTCAACGGGATGGTGGTAGTCACCTCGCTGGCTTCCGTGCAGCATTAACTCGAACGTTAAATAACTACATGGAAAAAGAAGGCTTAAACAAAAAAGCCAAAACCAATGCAAGTGGTGACGATGCAAGAGAAGGTTTAACGGCTGTTATTTCCGTTAAAGTCCCTGATCCTAAATTCTCTTCACAAACCAAAGACAAGCTGGTTTCTTCTGAAGTTAAACCTGCTGTTGAAACTGCTATGGGTGAAGCCCTAACAGATTTCCTTTTAGAAAATCCATCTGAAAGTAAGATCATCATTGGTAAGATTATTGATGCTGCTCGTGCTCGAGAAGCTGCTAGAAAAGCGAGAGAAATGACTCGCCGTAAAGGTGCTTTAGACTTAGCTGGATTGCCTGGTAAATTGGCAGATTGTCAGGAAAAAGATCCTGCTAACTCTGAACTTTACATAGTGGAAGGGGACTCAGCGGGCGGCTCTGCAAAGCAGGGACGTAACCGTAAGAACCAAGCGATATTGCCACTGAAAGGTAAGATACTTAACGTTGAGAAAGCGCGTTTTGATAAGATGCTTTCGTCTCAGGAAGTTGCTACCTTAATTACTGCATTAGGTTGTGGTATTGGTCGTGACGAGTATGATCCTGAAAAACTGCGTTATCATAAAATCATTATCATGACAGATGCTGATGTCGACGGTAGCCATATTCGTACATTGCTATTAACGTTCTTCTACCGTCAAATGCCAGAAATCCTAGAGCGTGGTTATATTTACATTGCACAGCCACCGCTTTATAAAGCGAAAAAAGGTAAACAAGAACAATACCTTAAAGACGACGATGCGTTGACCAATTATCTAACGTCAATTGCATTATCTGACGCTTCTATACATGTTAATTCTGACGCACCTGGTATCTCTGGAGTTGCATTGGAAAACTTGGTTAATCAATACCATTTAGCTGTTAAAATGATCAATAGAATCAGTAGGTTATACCCTAAGGTTTTAGTTAATCAACTGATCTATAGTGATATTTTAGAAGTGTCTGACCTTAATGACCCTGCAAAGCTTGAAGCTTTCGGTAAAACTTACATTGCTTCTTTATCTGACGACGAATCTGATGGAGCTACATATAGCTTCGAAATTAAAGATGACGTAGAGCGCAGTAGTCATTACATATCCATTATTTTGCGTCAGCATGGTATTGATACTGAATATAAGTTTGATCACGACTTTGTAGATTCAACTGAATACACAAAAATCAAAGAGCTTAATGCAGCAATCAACGGCATTATGGAAGAGGGTGCTTACGTTAAGCGCGGTGAGAAAACCAAACCTGTTTCTGATTTTGTTAGTGCGTTGGAATGGTTAATGTCTGAATCAAAACGTGGACAATATATTCAGCGATACAAAGGATTGGGTGAGATGAACCCTGGCCAATTGTGGGAAACGACAATGGACCCAGATAATCGTAGAATGCTACAGGTAACCATTGAAGATGCCATAGGTGCAGATTTATTGTTTACCACACTAATGGGCGACCAAGTGGAACCTAGACGTAACTTCATCGAAGAAAATGCGTTAAGAGTAGCTAACCTAGACGTATAGGATTTGAGTCTGAGAGCAGACTTAAATCTCTAATACTAACGATATCAAAAGCGCTGAAGATTTTATCTTCGGCGCTTTTTTTTGCTTAAATTTAATGATCGTTTCATTAAGGTTTGCGCTTAAATTCGAATGCCTAAGAAAAACAGCTTGGTATTTGTTAGTTACGGTGACTTGTATAGGAACTAGGAAG